>JABFQO010000018.1 GCA_019685575.1 Candidatus Bathyarchaeota archaeon A05DMB-4
TCTTGGCGAGTCGGTGGAAGTGAAGGAATACGTGTTGCTCAACTTAAACTTTAATTATTTCTACTCTTTCGTGTCTATTTCGGCGAGTCAAGTGTTCGATTGGTCTTCACTCGGCACAGCAGGATTCATTCTCGTCGTCTCAGGAGTCATAATCATCTTTCTAGCCACAGTTCTTCTCGCTTTGCAAGCAACAAAAACAAAAGAAAAACCAAAAACAAGAGGCGGAGGCGTAATTATTGTAGGCCCATTTCCAATAATTTTTGGAACTGATAAAGAATCAGTGAAAATCCTCTTGGCACTCTCCATACTTCTAACCGTGTTGGCTATAGTTTTAGTGTTGTTAAGCCGAGACTTGCTTTAGGAGGAGCAAAAATGTCAAACATCACAAGCGAAAACAAGTTAATGCAATTCGCTTCGAAACTATTTCTTTACGGCTTCGTCCTCATTTTCGTCGGCACGGCTTTAATTTTAATCGCCAACATCTTTGCTGAAAAACACGCAGGCACGGGTGGAGTAATCATAATAGGCCCAATACCCATTATATTCGGAGGCGGTGAAGATTTTTGGTTGGCAATCTTTGTTGGGGCAGTCTTCACTGTCGTCTCGGCGGTTTTGTTTCTTTTGCTTAGAAGAAGATGACAAGAGAAATAGGCGTGAGTTATTTGGGTTGTTTATTCTTTCTGCTCATAAATAAGATAGAGAAATGCCAAGGCTACGGTGAAGAAAGCGGTGATCATGAGTATTAGAATAAGGGTTTGGAAGAATTCTTCGACGCCCATGCTTTTTTCGCCTCAATTTTTCTTCTTCTATTTTGCGCATCATAGTATTTAAGGTGTAACCTTTTTCCATTCTGCCATTAGAGAATTGTACAATTCGTCGCGTTCCTCGATCTTGTCGTACCAGCCCAAGCAATCGGCTATTTTTTGCGCTATGAGGTGATAGCATAAGTGAATATGTTGGTCGAGGACTCTGAAGTAGAAGTCGTCGCACATACAGAAATCCGCTGCTCCCAGAACGAGATAGTCGCGTTCTTTGCCGATTACAATCCACACGACACGGTTGCTTGGTTTGAAGATGTACTTCTTAACTCGTCCATCTTTCAGTGCTTCCCACGCCTTGGTGAAACGGGTGCCAAACGCTTCGTAGAGTAAGTTAAGGTGTTTTCCGACGATTTTCCCATCTTCTTTTGCCTCTTTGCAAACTTGTTCGAGCAGTTCGATTTCCGAGGGCTTTTCCAAAACTGACGCCTGCGTAGCCTATTGTGTAGCATAGAGGAGAAAAAATGAAAAATAAAAGAGTTGGGGTAGACTACTCGATTTTTATTGGTTCGCCCTTGAGTTTCTTTTTCTTCTCAATTTTCTGCAACGTAACTTCTAATACGCCGTTCTTATAACTCGATTTTGCGTCTTTCGGGTTCACTTTGTCGGGTAACTGGACTTCCTTGAAATATTTGCGTTCCGGCGTGTCCACTGAAATCGTCAGCGTGTCTTCAGTGCCATGCAGTTTGATGTCCTTCTTTTCGACGCCGGGAATTTCCACTACTACTTTAACCTCGCCGTCCGTGCTGATAACGTCCACGAGTGGTTCCCTTTCCTCTTTCACTTGCGGACCGTAACGTCCTTTTTGAACGTTGCCGAATTCACGAACTATGGGTTTACCGTCAGGTCCGATGGTGACAGAGTACCCGTACACAAATGGTCCCCATTCTCGGATTTTTGAACCATCAGGAAGTTTGCGTTCGCGAACGTATTCTTTCGGGATTCGCGCGGTGAATTCTTTGAATTCTTCTTCTATCATTTTCTCGAAATCTCGGAAAACGTCGAAAGCATCACCGAAGGGCCAAGGGTCAGAGTAGGGAAGACGTCGCATGCGTCTTCTAAACCATTCTTCAAAATCGTCAGGATTATTCATTAAGGATTCGCCTCCTCAGAACTCGAGTGCAAGGCATGCAATAAAAACTTTATGTTAACTTAGGCTTAGATCGGTTAATTGTTCCACCGTGCCGAGAAAAGTGCCGTCAAGTAGAAAAAGTTCTGCGTCGGCAATTTTTACACTTTTTGACCGCAACACGGGACCAATGAAGGCTTGGTATTTGTGATCGGTTCCTATGCCTTTTCGGTTTACGGGCTGTCCGCCGAGAAATTCGTTAAACGAGGGCATGATTATGAACTGCGCCGTTTTTACGTTTAGTGTTGTGGCTTGTTTGATGTTGTAATGTCTAGCGAGAGATTTTTTTAATTGATCGCGGTTGCATTTTGCTCTAACCCATACTTGTCTGGTGATTCGAAAGCCCGATGGGTCATGGAACATTATCATGGGATGCACGTGTCCCATGACTAGGGTGCGACATTTTAGGAGTTCAACTGCAGGCCATGTGTGTCCATGGAAAAACCCCACGTCGCCGATCGTTGTGCCAGTTGGAGGCAGGGTTTCGATTCCTTCGGGTAAAAGAGGTTCAAGATTGCCGTCATGGTTGCCTAAAATGATTTTAATAATGGGCACTGTGCGGGTTAGGGTCGCGAAGAAGTCTGGTACGTCTCGCCATTCCTCTGTCGCGGCTTTTGCGATTGTGTGTTTTACGTCGCCTAGCAGCAGTAGCATGGATGGTTTTGTTTGCTTGATTATCTGTAGGAGTTTTTCTAAGAGTTTGGGCATCTGTGAGGGCACATGCACGCCTTTTTCTGAAAGGGCAACTTCCCAGCCTATGTGCAAATCCGAAACGATGAGCGTCCGTTGTTTTTCGTGTCGCAAAAGCAACGCAGGGTGTGGCTCAATAAAGGTCAGCAAGTTTTTGTTTTGCTCCCTAAGAAATCGTGCGTGAGCATTTTACGATAAGGTCTTTTATCCGTCTATGCATGGTTTCGTTTCCAGCGGCTATGAAAGACACTTTCTGCGTCGGCGACAGTTGAGCGTCTAATTTTTGGCCGTCGGGCGTGGTTATGACGCCGCCTGCTTCGATTAGTATTAGCATTGCGGCAGCCATGTCTGTGACGCGGAGTTTGCCTCTGAGGTCTACGAAAGCGTCGCTAGTGCCGTCTGCAACGTAGCAGATTTCCAGTGCGTCTGCGCCCAAATGCCGTGGATGTTTTGTGTTTTGTAGTAGGGCGGTGATGGTGTTGATGTGTTGGGTTGTTTTGTACGTGTTGAAGTCAACGCCGACGACGGCAGTTTCGAGACGGGTTGCGTCGGATGTGGTGATTTTTTTGTTGTTTTTATATGCACCTTGATTCTTCTGCGCGGTGTAGATTTTGTTGTGATAAAGGTCTGTGACGAGGGCTGTTTCGACGCTTTGCAGGCTAGGGTTTCTGGAGACGGCGATGGATGTGGCGACGAATGGTATACCCCTCAGTGCGTTTGTTGTGCCGTCGATCGGATCGGTCGTAACGTAGTATTCAGGTTTTTTGCCAAACTTCCTTATTCCTATTTCCTCACTGATGAGCGTGAATGCGATGTTGTATTGTTTTATCGTGTTTATTATGGCGTTTTCTGCAACGAGGTCAATTTGATGAGTTGTATCCCCACCCGCACCTTTACCGTGGCTGGGTTGATTTTGAGGCGCTTTTAGAAGTGGTAGAACGGTTTCGCGAACGGTTTCGCTGCATTCTTTAAGTATTTCAAGCCAGTCAACCATTAGGTTTAGCCTCTAGAAACAGTATCTAGCCACACGAACGCATTTAAGAATACACTTTCGCAAAACAGGTTAAAACGTTTTGAGGGAGAAAGGGGGCTAATTGTAAAGATATTTTTCTAGTTCCCATCGGGTTACTTTGGTCGTGTGTTTCGGCACAGATGCTTGGTATTCTTTCCACTCCTTCATCTTTAACGCAAAATACTTGTCCGCGTTTTCTCTTCCAATCGCCTCTTTACAGATGTCGTCGTTCTCCCATTCGTCTAAAGCCTCTCTAAGCGAAGAAGGTAAAACCTTGACGCCGAGTTCTTTGCGTTGGGCTTCGCTGATATGGTAAATGTTCATGTCAACGGGTTCTGGAGGCTCGATTTTCTTTCTTATTCCGTCCAACCCGGCTTCGAAGATAACCGTGTAGGCAAGGTACGGGTTGCAGAGGGCGTCTGGGCATCTGAATTCTATTCTAGCCTCCTTTTCGTTCTCTGGAGAGAAGGCTGGAATCCTCACGAGCGCTGAGCGGTTCCGTTGGCTCCACGCAACGTACACTGGGGCTTCAAACCCTGGCACAAGCCTTTTGTAACTGTTTACCGTTGGCGCGACGACGGCGCATAAGGCTCTGGCGTGGTCTAGAATTCCGCCTATGAAGTACCTGCATTTCTGGGAAACATGAGCGTACCCATTCGCGTCGTAAAACAAGTTTTTTCCTGTTTTTTGGTCAAAAAGCCCTAGGTGAACGTGCATGCCGCTGCCTGCTCTGTCGGACCACGGTTTGGGCATGAAGGTTGCTGTCCAACTGTATTTTTTGTCGGCTAAGGCTTTTGTTGCGAACTTGTAGCGGACTATGCTATCAGAGGTTGCTAAGGGGTTTGAGTATTTGAAGGTGATTTCGTTTTGGGCTGAGCCTACTTCGTGGTGCATGCGTTCTACCATGATGCCCATGGCGGAGAGAATATTGGATAAGTCCATCCGGTACGCCTCTGTAACGTCCCGGTCAGGGGCTATGTCGAAGTATCTTTGCTTGTCTATTAGGTGGTTTTCAACTGGGTAAACTTCGCCTTTTTTGTCCTTTTTGACGAGGTAGAATTCTAATTCTGCGGCGGCTGTTGGTCGGTATCCTTCTTTCTGCGTCTTTTCGAGGGTTTTTTGACACAAGTAGCGTGGGTCGCTTTCGAATTGTTTACCGTCGGGACGTTGGATGTTGCAGAGGAAGGTTACGACGCTTTTGTCGTAAAAATAGTAGGGGCAAACGGTGAACGTGGAGGGATCGGGCTTCATTATCATGTCGCTTTCTTCAATACTCACTCCGCCCACGAGAGATGAGCCGTCGAATCCTACTCCTTCTGCTAGAACGTTCTCTGCCTCTTCTGCTGGGACTGTTCTGCCTCTGAGCATACCGAGCATGTCCGTAAAATGAAGCAGGATGTAGTCAGCGTTTTTCATGAGTTTCAGGTTTAGGTCAAGACTCTCTGCTTCTTTTGAATAGTTCTGCAACATGACGGTTCTCCTTCGAGCAAATTTACAACATAAGCAATTGCCTCTATAAATATAAAAGGTTTATTCCTAAAAAAGAAAGCAAATGTTAAATAAAAGTTGTGATAATTGAATAAATGTTTAATGTAGGTGGTGAAGGGATGGTCTTGGACGAAACAGATGTTGAAATCTTAAAGACGCTTACAGTTGACGCGCGGCTTTCCTCAAGACAAATCGCCAAACAATGCAACATATCCATCGGCACTGTGCTTTCAAGGATAAAGAAGATGGAAAAGGAAGGCATTATACGCGGTTACTCTGCGTTGTTGGATCAGGAAAAACTGGGGTACGAATTGACTGTTGTCTGCGACATTACGGTTTCGAAGGGGAGGCTGTTGGAAGTGGAAAACGAGATTGCTCGCCTTCCGAACGTCTGCTGTGTCTACGACGTGACGGGGTTAGTGGACGCGATTATCATTGCGAAATTTAAGAGTCGAGAGGAATTGAGCAAATTTACGAAACGTATGCTGTCTATTCCGCATGTGGAGCGGACGAACACCCACGTTGTGTTGACGACCATAAAAGAAGACTTCCGCATAATCTAGCAGACAACACCCCTTTTCTTTTTTAGTCTCGGCTTATTCTTAAGCAAGGTTTAACTTCAACCTTAAAATAGAAAATAGACACAGCCTCGAACACGCGGGGGTTGCCAAGCATGGCCAAAGGCGTAGGCCTGAGGCGCCTATCCCATAGGGGTTCGTGGGTTCAAATCCCACCCCCCGCACTTTTCAACGAACCCCCCACACTTTTTGGAGGGGTTATTTGCGTTTTCTGTAGATTTTGTAGCCATCCCTCTCAGTGACATACTCGAATCCCGCCTCGATTAGCTGTCTGTCCTCTTCTATTGTGTGGATGGTGGGATCTTAATTAGGAAACTCGCCCCTTAGAAAAGAAAACTATCACCTCACTCTAAAAATAGGATTTCACCTTTACGATTTATGCGTTTCAGTAAAGCAAAGTCAATTTTCTCGGCATTCTTTGCACAGAGTCTTTTTTCTTAAAAGACCCGTGCTGGTGGCAGCGCGCGCGCATGTGCTTTTGCCCATAAGTCTTTCCGCACATTGAGCAAATTAACTTGCAATTATTACAAAGCGGTTGACCGCATATTTCGCACCTTAATAGCGTATGCTTTTTGCAGAAAATCTTTTTGCACCCTTCACAGGATATTCCATCATCTTCGCATAACCATTTTCCACATATCGGACATTGAGATATGTGTTCACTACATAACGCTTGACCGCAAACTTCACAAATTGCGATTGTTTCCTTTTTTAAAAATCCAATATGTTTTGGACAATATTTCAATGTATCTTCTAGAACTGTTCCTGAAAATGCAAGGACTTCTCTTGCATATGTTTTGTTAAAGGCTTCATAATTAATTTCCCATTTTGGAACATGCACTAGTGTTACGCTTTTTATGTTGATATCTCTAATTTTAGGAGTATAGGTGATTACTTTCACCTCGGGAAAGAGTTCGTCCTCTTGACTTTTAGGCTTATATTTGATATCTGTGGTGTTCTTCTGGACGATATAGTCTATTGCTGACTTTGCAATGGAACGTTTGCTTATGGCTGGTTGAAACAACCTTACTTCATAATCTTTTCCTGATTTTACTTCGTAGTTTGCAAGTATACCCATCTCTAATTCTTCAATTAGCTTCTTGTTTCGCCTACTTTCTTCCCTTCCTTCCCTTGATATGAGGCTCTTTAACTTTTGTGAAACTATTTGCATATCTTTCAAAGGAGGAGGGTTTAATACTGCCCCGTTTAACCCGTCAATAAAGATTTTGCCTGAATCCTTAAATGTATAAACTTTCTTTGTAGGGTCTTTGAATTTAGCGAAATATGAATAGGCGACGATGTAGTATGGGTGATATGAAAGTGTTCCCTTTGCCGTGATTTTGTCTTTATTTTGTAGCTTTATTTCGCTAGTTCTTAAAAAATTAAATCTCATTTGCAAGGCGTTTTCCACTTTTATGGTTTCACCGCATTTTGCTTCCTTCGCCCTGCCAACGGAAACTGCAAAAAACTCTCTCATGAGATAATCTGGTTCCCATAATTCAACGCCATAATGTTCTGCTAAATTCCTAGCATCTTCTGTAAATCCTACATATGATGCAACAATCCCATTTAATTTCGAACCTAAATCTCTGAGTGTATCATTAAGTTTCTGTATAACTTCCTTACCTACAGGATGCTTCCAATTTTTACACTCCACTATCCTAACGATTTTACCCTTTCTTGCCAGGACATCAATTTCATGGGAAACCCCGCTTGAACCAGGGAGCCTCACCCGTCGTTCTATTTCATAACCCTTGGCGGCTAATATCTTTTCTACACATTCCTCCAGTTTTTCGCCAAGTTCGTAAATTGCGGTTTGTGCCTCCTCTTCCGCTTTTTCGGTAACTTCAACCGGCAAAGTAAGACTTGCTTGCTCTTTTAAACTCGCCCCGCAATTGGGACAGAAGTTTGGATTTGGACTTAAAAGTTTTTCACCACAGTTTTGGCAAAATTTGGGCATACTTTTCCCTAAATGAAGTTTAGACAAATAATAGGTATTTAACAATTATAGATTATGTGGCGCGCGCATTACTGTTAACCTTAAACGGTGTTCTGTTAGTTGTTGTTAATAGAAAACAGTAATTATAAAAAAAGGATAAAAATAGAAAAAAGAGGATGTTTGCGGGTGATTTCTCCACGCTGTGGGGAGTGCAAATCCCCCGCTGCACTTTTCACCGAATTCCCACTGTTTTTTTGCCATCCTTTTCTGACGCGTTCACGATGAAACAGACAAGCCTTAATGAACAGTAGAAAAACTGAAAAACCTCGACGGACACACTTATGTTAGGGTTCAATAACGAACAGACCCACAGGAGTAACAGTCACAGGCATACTGACGTTGCTGGGCACACCGGGAAATCTCTTTTTCGCCGGCTTGCTGGCAGCCCTAGTCTCCGTGGGCGGACCGCCAACAAGCGGATACAGCCTATCGCTCTTCTGGAAGGTTATGATTTTCACCCCATTTTTACTCGCGTTCATTTCTCTCATCGCATCAATCGGCATACTCACAGGAGCAAAGTACGCTTGGTATTTATCAATAATTCTTTGGATTTCATCAGCCCCCTACTACTGCATAATAGCCCTATTCTTGCCACCCAACCTAAAACCCATCATAATCGGCGCCATCACACCAATCATAGCCCTCATAATCTACTTTCAAACCAAACCAGTAAAAAACTACTTCCTAAAACCCAAATAACCCGCACCATCACCCTTCCGCACTTCCTAGCACCACAAAGTCTAACCTACACTTCTCTAATCATATTTGCGGTATATTTGGAGCCTAATAGGATCATATATGGAAGAGGGCCCAGAAGCGCGGCGCACAACCACAACTCCCACACGAAAAGAAGAAGAGCAAAACTCATTTCAACCCCCCAAATTAACGTAACCAGCAACCGAAAACGGAGAAAAACATTGAACAAAAAACTCAACATAAAAGCCCTACTCATCGACCTCGACGGCACACTCGTAAACCCCACAAACGCCCTAATAGAAGCCGCAACCGCAGGATACATCGCAATCGGCGCCGACACATTTAACGCCCAAATCGGCATAGAAATCGCACGGCGAATGGAACAACGACTGCCAATCCACGACCTCTTCAGCCCAGAACATCAAACCCCATCAAAAATCAAAAAATTCACAAACGCCTACCTCGACGCTTATTACGTTTCCACCCTAACAATGGCCATCCCGTTTCCACAAGTACACGAAACACTCGAAACACTCTCAAAAAACTATCCCCTCGCCCTCGTCACGTTGCGGCATACTCCAAAAAAACAAATCATAAAAGAACTCCACCAACTCAAACTCCTAAAATACTTCACAACAGTAGTCACAGCAAAAGACGTAACAAAACCAAAACCAAACCCCGAAGCAATCATAAAAGCCGCAAAACAACTCGGAACACCCACAAAACACTGCGCCATCGTAGGCGACTCCATAGTCGACATAAAAGCAGGAAAAGCAGCAAAAACCAAAACCATCGCCGTCCTCACAGGACTCTACACCAAAAAAGAACTCGAAAAACAAAAACCCAACATCATAATCGAAAACATAAACCAACTCCCAAAAATCCTCACACCATAAATAATATGCACACACTACATTAACACAATAACATGCTCCAATAACTGATGTTATAGAAGAAATCTACACAAATGTTATATTTTCAGCGCGCGCGCTTTTTCTTCTTCTTCTTACTAACTAACTCTCTCTCTTCACACGCTACACAAACACACCCCTTAAACAAACACACACAAACACAAACAAACACCCACCCACCCCCTCCCTACCCATATATGACTTTTGAGTGCTTCAATACATAAAATAAACAAACCTAAAACATTAACAAAAACTATGTTGAAAACAACGTCGTTAACGATGGAAAACAAACAGTATACTGATAACTGTATACAAAAAGTTTAAACCCTCTTTTTTCTAACGCTGTATGAGTAGGTGATTTTTGAGTTTTCATAAACCTCCTCTAATACACCCCTCTGTCTTCTTAACTCCACCTCTAATAA
>JABFQO010000009.1 GCA_019685575.1 Candidatus Bathyarchaeota archaeon A05DMB-4
GTCGAAAAACTTGACCGAAGTAGCCCGACAGGAAGTAGCCCAGCGGGAGGGCACAACGCCAACAGCCGACGTAAAAGGCAAGATCATCGAATACATATGGTGGCTTCAAAAAGAAGGCTACAGCCAAGCCACAATCAGAGGAAGAGCAAAACTATTAACAATATTGGCAAAACGCGGAGCCGACCTTTACAACCCAGAATCAGTCAAAGCTTCGATAGCGAAACAACCATGGTGCGAAGGAAGAAAAGCCAACGCAGTCGACGCCTACACATCATTCCTCAAAATGACAGGCGGAAAATGGAACCCACCAAGATACAAAGGCATCCAAAAAATTCCCTTCGTCCCAACAGAAACAGAAGTAGACCAGCTAATCGCCGGCTGCAGCAAACGCATGGGAACATTCCTTCAACTCCTAAAAGAGACAGGGATACGCCCAGGAGAAGCCTGGCAACTCACATGGACCGACATCGACACCACAACCAAAACAGTAAGAATCACACCCGAAAAGAACAGCAACCCACGAATATTCTCCATAAGCCAAAAACTCGCAGCCATGCTCGAAACCTTACCGCGAACCTACGGAAAACGAGTGTTCTCAACACCCGACATGCCACTCGACCACCACCGCGACGCTTTCACTCAACAGCTAAAACGGCTTGCATACAAACTGGAAAACCCACGAATCGCAGGAATAACCTTCAAAACATTCCGCCACTGGAAAGGCACAATGGAATACCATCGGACAAAGGATATCCTTCACGTCATGGAAACTCTCGGACATAAGAACATCAAAAATACCCTTGTTTACGTGCATCTGGCAGAGGCCCTATTCAAAGACCAGCAGGAATACGTTTCCAAAGTAGCCAAAAACGAAAAAGACGCATGCGCCCTAATCGAGGCAGGCTTTGAATATGTGTGCGACTTCAACTGCCACAAGATATTCCGAAAACGCAAAACCTGAGCGCCAACATCGCCAGGATGAACCCCCCGGTAATTTCAACATAGTGGTGCGGGGGGTGGGATTTGAACCCACGAACGCCTGCGCGACAAGGTCCTAAGCCTTGCTCCTTTGACCTGGCTCGGAGACCCCCGCGTATGAGCCATTCTTGCTATTCTTGCTCTGGAAAGGGCAATTAAGGTTTTCTTGGGATTACCAGTTTTTAGTGATGTTGTTTCTTGTCGGTTAATTTTTATTGTTGATTATCTTTTTTTGCACGTAACCCTGCGGTGCTGGCTAGTGCATTTGACTCGAAAGACAACCACTGCATTATTAAGTCTTGGACAAAATCGCCCAAAAAACAATTAAGAGCAGAATGACGCCCACGATGACCATAAGAAGGAAAATCTCCTGCGGCATACCGAAAATTTGGTGAGACACATTAAAGTTCAAGGTAACCGACACTGCCGAAGCCCCACCGTTGTACAAGTGAACCGAAAAGACGCCGGAAGTTTCCGCAGTTAAAGAAAAAGTTTTCTGCCCAACACTGCTCGGGACGGTTACATTGTGGTTATGTGGATCTGAAATCCAAAAAACAATAGTGCCTTCTCCGTTTACAAGCGCGGTTCCTGCCATTTTGTCTCCAGCGTTCAAGCTGACCGTTACAATTTGCTGCTGCTGCGGAAAGACATCATACGTCACCGTCTCCGCAAACACAAAACCTACCGCAAACGGAGAGGTCAATGCAAAAAATAAAACAAAAAAGAAAATCGCTGTCTTCAAACGTGTTTTTCTTCCTACATCGTAGCGTAAATGTTGACAATTTTTTCCATTCTTTTCGGAGGAAGCCAACCACTGTTCTTAAGTTCCCGTATCACTTGCATCATTTTCGGATCCATGTGAGTAGTCTTCGCGATGTCTGTAAGCGTGATTAGTCCAACGAGTTTACCGTCTTTCATAACAGGCAGTTTCTTCACCTTTTTTCGGAACATTAGCCTCGCAGCGTCTTCGAGTTCCATTTTCGGGTCACCATATATTATTGGCTTACTCATAATCTCAGACACCCTGACCACGTTGGGAGGCCTTCCAGTCTCGAGAACACGCTTAAGCAAATCACGTTCCGTCATTATGCCAACCGGTTTTCCATCATCAACCACTATAAGACAGCCAATTTCGTTCGCGTTCATGATTCTCACAGCGTCTTCAACGAGCACCTCAGGATGCACCGCAATTACGTCGCGTACCATTAATTCCTCAACATTCATAATAACCACTTCACCACTTTATTCCAAAATTACTCACGCTTTTTCTCTATAAACTCATGTGCAGACACAAAAATTACACACTAACAAAAAAAACTACTGCCTCACCAGTCTTTGAACCACCCCGCGCGTCCCAACATACACGATGTCCGCCATATTCAAAAACAACCCGTTCTCTACGACGCCGGGGATCAACTTAATCTGCATATTCAGTTTTTCCGCGTCTTCGATTTTGCCAAAGTGAACATCAAGAATGAAGTTACCGTTATCCGTGACCACTGGGCCAACTTTGCCTTTTCCCTCCCTCATCTCCGGAGCGCCGTGCAACTTTTGAAGCCTCATTCTCGCCAAAGCAAGCGCAAAAGGTATTACTTCAACGGGGACTGGCTGGTTGAGGCCGAGTTTTTCTGTCAGTTTTGTTTCGTCTACGATTATCACAAGTTTTTTTGAAGCCTCTGCCACAATTTTTTCCCTTGTTAGGGCGCCGCCCATGCCTTTTATCATGTTTAACGTTTTCTTTTCAACTTGGTCGGCCCCGTCTATGGTGAGGTCTAACGTGGGGTATTCGTCAAGCGTGGTTATCGGGACACGGTTTTGGTTTGCAAGATAAAACGCTTGATACGAGGAGGGAACAGCGAGTAATTCAAGTTTTTCCTGCTTAATTCGCCTTCCTAACTCCTGAATCGCATAGGCTACCGTGCTTCCACTTCCCAAGCCTACAACGAAACCGTTCTTGACTTGTTTAACCGCTTCGATTGCCGCTGATTTTTTGGCTTGTTCTTGCCAGTTTATGGTTTTAGGTTTCACTTTCCATCTGTCCTAATCGGTCCAAAACCTTTTCCACTTCTGCTCTAATTTGATCAATGCGTTTTTCCACATCAGTTTTCTGAGGCGCGCTCGGTGTTGGTTTTGGTCTCGGCTTTTTCTTTTTCGCAGGCTGTTTTTGTTCTTCCGTGGACTCGGTGATTTCGACTTCTTCTACCTCTGCTGGCGCCTCGATTTCGACTGGGATTTCAAGCGTTTCTTTCGGCGGCTTTACCTCTACTTTCTCACGTAATTCCTCGATTTTCGCGTTTAATTCGTCGAACCGTTCGTTAAACAGTTTAACCAAGTCTTCCTGCATGGCTTCCAATTCATGCAAAGCAACCACAGATTGCCGCTTAGCAATAGCGTTTTTCACCTTTAGCATTCTTGATTTGTAGCGTTCCGCGAGCATGTCTCTTTCTTGTTCAGTAATTTTTCCTTCCGCTTGAGCCTCGTAGAGCCGCCGTATAGCGTCACTTAGAACTTCGCGTTCCAACTCCAACATGCGAAGTTTTTCTCGGGCTTCTTCTGCCTCGTCTGGCGAAATCGTATGGTCAGTTTTAAGAGGCACCTTCACAACCATAGGTTCTGAGGGCAACGGTTTGGGCAACCGTGAGATTTCGGGTTTCTTCTGCCCCTGCATAAGACGCATCGTAAGTATCGTGACTACAACTGCCCCTACCGCAACTGCCACGTAGGGGAGGTATTCCTCAAAAGCCACGCTAGTTCTCCCTCAACAGAAAAGAAGGTATATCCATGTTGTATATAAAATTGAGCAAAAATTCTAAAACCGTTATGTTTATGATGTGAAGAGTGGAGCCTCGGGCGGGATTCGAACCCGCGACCTACAGCTTTCTCTTGCTTGTTGGCATTACAAGGCTGTCGCTCTGACCGGCTGAGCTATCGAGGCACGCCTAAGGCTAAACGTGTTTCGAGTTGGGTTATAAACTTTTTTCGCGTTATGGAAAGATTTGGAGTAGTAACCAAGAAGGAACTCGCGAAGGCTCGGCGTCTAAACTTATGGAGGATAAAAGTTTTTCAGTTTTTTCTGATAAATCAGCAAAATTTAAGTAGTCTCACCTGCTCAATGTTCGGTTGGTGAAAAAGAAATATGCCCCGCAAGTCCACAAAGCCGAGCGCAATTGTTATCGGTAGCGGTTGCAAACTCGAAGCCCTTGTGCCTATTGACGAGAGGGGTCAGATAGTTTTGCCTAAGGAATTAAGAGAAAAAGCAAGTATAAAAGCCGGTGACAAACTTGCCGTGGTTACGTGTGAAAAGGATGGAAGAATTTGCTGTATTACCTTTGTAAAGGCAGATGAGTTCAAGGACACTATTAAGAAAACCTTCGGTCCGATGCTGGAAGAACTTACCCGTTAACGTTTGATGAGAGCTTATTGTTTTCTTTACTTCTTGGTGCCGGGGGCGGGATTCGAGCCCGCGACCTCTGGACAGCTGGGCGCTCTTAAGCCCCGTTCGTGTTCTCCAGATTATGAGTCTGGCGCCCTAACCAGGCTGGGCTACCCCGGCTCTTTTCTATGGATTTTTTCTTGACCTCTGTCGTTAACTTGATCCAAAGCTGTTGAAATTTTTATCGCCTCCATCTTGAAGCCAGAATTGATAAAGCCAATGCAATCACGATTATCACAGCACTAATCTCAGTTGCCGTAACAATGTTCTGAGTCCCACCTTGATTCACAGCAATCCCCAACAATGCCCAAACAATTACCAACCCATACGCCACATCTTTTCTCGTAGCAATAACAAGCAACGTGATAAGCAAAGCGACGATTACAATCAGAATAGCCCAAGTTTCTGGATTTACCCCAAAACCATCCCATCTCACTGAAACCAGCGTAACAGCAACGTTTGCAATAGAAGCAATAGTTATCCAGCCTAAATAGACGCTGAAGGGCATGTGAACAGCCAATTTCTCCTGCAAAGGAACTGTTGACTTGCCAATATTGAGGCGTAAGTAAATAGCAATCAATGTCGCCAATAACATGAACATAAGAACAACCGATATACTCAGGTATTCATACTGCCAAAGGAAGAGCCAAACAATATTCAGCAAGCAACTTACAACAAAAAGCCAGCCGATTCTCTCGTGAAAGTCCTTTTCTTTCTGACTGTACAATAACTGAAAGACCACAAAAACCCCCAACAAAACGTAAATAACACTCCAAATGGAGAAAACGTAACCTGCAGGAGTAATAAGAGTCGGGTTTGCGTCAGAAATCTCAGAAGTTAACTTTCCACCAAGGAACGTGGTGCCGCCTGCAAGACCATTTACCAGAACAGTCAAAGCAAATGCCAACACATTCATATAATTCAACAAGATGGGTTTTGCTACTACCATACTCATCCTCTCAGACCTTTGTCTTTCTATTTGCTATATAAAAGCATGACCTTAGGATTGACCGCGCGCTGAGCCCGTTTAAGTCAAGTTCTCGAACACTTATCACAGTATGCATATACCTCCACACGTTGTCCAATTGGTTTGAACTCAAGCTTTTTGATGATCTGAGTCCAGATTCTCTCCATGCTTTCTGTTTTGTAATCTTGAATCTTTCCACACTTCGGGCAGACAACATTAACGTGAAATGAAGTGTCTGGATCATATCGTGAGATGCAACCACTAAATCCCAACTCCTGCAACATCCCAATCTGCGACAGAAGATGCAATGTCTGGTAGACGGTAGCCAAACTTATAGTTGGATGCGTCTTCTTCACTTTTTCAAATATCTGATCAGCCGTCGGGTGTTCTTTGCTTGAAAGTATAATCTCACAAATCGCCAGACGTTGCGGCGTGACCTTGGCGCCGCTCTCTCGAAGCTTAGCTATAAGCTGTTTAGTCTCCATAAATATCAATAATCAACCTTGCAACTTATATTGCTTTCTGAGAAATAGAAAGATTTAAATAATAATGATTCTTATTTGATAGCAAATCTAAGTTGTGCCACGGAGGTGATAACATGGCTAAAGTAGCACGAGAAATGGTGGAGAAAGCAGGAATAAACGTCGACCAACTTGTTGAACTGCTGGTCAAGAACGCATCAGCTGAGCTTACAACTTATTACTACTATACTATTCTTAGATGCAATCTAATTGGACTCGAAGGAGAAGGAATCAAAGAGATTGCGGAAGCAGCCCGCATCGAAGACCGCAACCACTTCGAAGCAATAGTTCCCCGCATATACGAGCTTGGCGGAAAACTCCCAGAAGACATGAAAATCTTCCATGACAAATCAGCCTGTTCACCAGCCAAACTACCAAAAGACCCAACAGATGTCAAGGCAATTCTAATAGTTCTGGTAGAAGCAGAAAGATGTGCAGTAAGAGGATACACACACATTTGCAACATGACCGCAGGCAAAGACCATAGAACCTACGGTCTTGCTCAATCCATTCTTAACGAGGAAATCGAGCATGAGTCTTGGTTCTCCGAATTCTTGGGTGAAGGACCATCCGGACACTTCATGCGCAGAGGCGAGAATTCACCATTCGTTTCGAAATTCCTGAAATAGAGCTTCGACTCTTTTCCCTTTTTTCTACAAGTAAACATATATTGATTATCAGTTGAAGTGTTAAACATGAATTTGGATGTGATCTGGCTTGGTTCAGTAGCAAGCCTACTTGCTGGATTGGCTACTGGTGCAGGAGCTTTGCCAGTGTTATTCACACGAAAGGTTTCAGACAGATTATTGGATGTCATGCTTGGGTTCTCTGCAGGAGTTATGTTGGCTGCCACATTCTTCAGTCTCTTAGCTCCAGCTATAGACTTGGGTGGTGTATGGGTTGCAATGTTTGGGATCATATTTGGAGCAGTTGCATTACATCTGGCAGATCGTTTTATCCCTCATTTTCATCCAGCGTTAGGTACAGAGGGGCCTTCCTCAAGACTCTCACGAGTGTGGCTTTTTGCGTTGGCTATTACTATCCATAACTTCCCTGAAGGTTTGGCTGTTGGAGTGAGTTTTGGAAGCGGAGACGTGACTGCAGGGCTTGTAGTCGCCATGGCCATCGGGCTTCAGAACATGCCAGAAGGCCTTGCAGTCGCACTTCCCTTGTTAAGAGAAGGATATAGCAGGCAAAGGGCTGTATGGTATGGAACATTGACTGGCCTCATCGAACCTGTTGGAGGTTTGTTGGGCGTTGCGCTTGTATCCATTTCTCATCCTATTCTGCCTTGGGCACTTGCCTTCGCTGCAGGCGCCATGCTCTTCGTCGTCAGTGATGAGATAATACCTGAAAGCCATAGAAAGGGTTTTGAGAGGCAAGCAACCTTCGGTCTTATCATAGGATTCATAGTAATGATGTTACTTGACTACATATTTACTTAATAAGAAGGAAGGGTCACAAAATGAAGGAATTTACAGAAGAAGAGCTTGCTCTATATAACGGCAAAAATGGAAAGCCAGCCTATGTAGCGTACAAGGGAAAAGTGTACGATGTATCTGCCAGTTTTCTCTGGAAAGACGGAAACCATCAAGTCCTTCATGAGGCAGGCGTAGATTTGACGGCAGCAATGAAACAAGCTCCTCATGGTGAAGAGGCTCTCGATAAGTTTCCTGTTATTGGAATCCTACGTAATAGAGGCATGCCATCGGCGTCATCCTGACCTTCATAACGAGACAATCGTAGATAAAAAAAGGGAGTTGCGGGGGAAACTTATTCTGAGTGAAAATAGGCTACCCCGGCGGACATATTTTGTGGTTACTTTTGTTATAATGGGAGAATTTGAGGTTTTCTACTACGCTACGTGGTTAAGGCTTCCCATTTCCTCTGCCAGTTAATGCATACTACAGTGGCGTCTTTGATGTTGATTATGCCGTCCATGTTGAAATCCACGTGCGCATTGTAACGTGAATCTCCTCTTCGAGAAAGCCAAGAGTTTTCGACCAGCCCAATATCCTTCATGTCTACAACGCCGTCATGGTTAAAATCGCCCGCGATATAAGGGCTCATCAACGGATAGTTCTCAACATTGTGCCAAGGAACAAACGTGTCGCCGATTCCGTCGTCGTTGTCGTCGGTTCCGTTATAATCGCTCCAGTAGTTCCCTTCAAAAAAGCCGTTGTCCCAGCCATTTATCGAGTCTTTGTTTTCTAACTGCAAACTATTGTTGACTATGTTGTTGTGATAGAGAGTGTTGTTGTTTGAATTCTGAAGGCTTATTCCGATGCCGTTATATTCTATCAAGTTTTTTGCTATAAGATCCCAGCGCGAGTCGTGCATAGTAATGCCCAACGCAGAGTTTGCAATGCTATTGTCGACTATAGTGTTATTGTTTGAGTTTGTGTAGAACGCGATGTTGCGCAAGTTGTAGGCAATGAGGTTCTTGTTTATTTTGTTGTTTTTTGAGTTTCGAAGCTCTATGCCGCTTGCTGAATTGTTTGTTATTATGTTCTGCGTAACCGTGTTGTTTCCTGAGCTGCCTATTATTATGCCGAACCCGTTGTTTTTTATGACGTTGCCACGAACATTGTGCCTCGTCCCGTACAGCATAACGCCGGCAATTTGGTTATTGATGATTATGTTGTTCTGAATTGTCAAGTTTAGACTGAAGAGTTGTTTGCAAACTATCGCGTAAAACCCGTCCTTTATGGTGAAGTCTTTTATGCATATGTTATTTGCCTGTAAGGTGATCGTGTTGTACGATGAGTTGTAGCTGATAATTGTTCCCGTTCTGTTTTCGCCTTCGAGTACTAGCGGTTTATTTATGGTGATGCTTTCGGTATAGTTTCCAACAGAAACGCGAATTATGGCGTTTACGGGAGCGTTGTTTATGACTTCTTGAAGAGAATTATAACGAACGTAAACCGGGTAGTCGGCGTCTATCCACGCTTCCAAGCCATTAAGCAAATTGTAAACGTTGGTGAAATTGTTGTCGACTAATATTTGGCATGCGGTTGTGCTGAGGTCGCCTAAAAGACAGTAAACAAGGGTTTTTCTGTTTTTGTCGAGTTCTCCAAGCCTGCTTTCAAGTTGACTTAGCGGCATCAAACGGGCATTTCTGATATGCCCCGTCTCGTATTCTGTTTGCGTTCTAACATCGAGAACTACAAGCGAAGGATCAGTCTCGATCATGGTTTTAGCCTGCTCTACAGAGACGTTAATGTAACTATTCGCCAAAACTCTTTTACTCGGTAAAGAAACAGTCAACATCACAAGAACCAAAATTAGGGGGAACCACCGCTTTCGACTAGTCATCATCATCAAATAATAAAGAAACATCATCCTCTGCTTATAGTTTTATGAAACACAGCACCATAAGTCACGAAACCCTTTAAAACTCGACAGAAACAGTGTAATACCCGAACGCCTCGGTGGCCTAGCCCGGTTAGGGCATCACCTTGGTAAGGTGGTGGTCGCGGGTTCGAATCCCGCCCGAGGCTCCACTCTTCACATCATAAACAAATTGGAATAACGTGGAGTTCGCTTATTTTTATATACAACTTCTGAAGACCTAATTTAACTCTGCAAAAAGTGAACTCATAAGAGAAAAGGAGAAAAATAAAGGGGAATAAAACATGATTGCACGAAAGTTCTTGTTAGGACTATTGATGTTTTCCTTTCTTGTCGCAGCAATCTCGACAACAACCCAATTTGTAACTGCACAAAAAACTTCCAGCCTACAAATTTCCAAAACAGAAAAACTTATCAACAGTGATAAGCAGGCAGAACCGCGAACCGTGTTCACCTTCACTGGTTCGGTCAGCCGAGGCTATGATAGCGCTAAGCACTCGTTCACGGTTCCTTCAGGCACGGGAAAGATTGAGGCAAAACTCACGATGCCCAGTGGCGCAGATTTTGACCTCTCGATGTGGGACAACCTAAACCGCAGAACAGGCGGATGGACCCGTAGCGACCGCACGGTTCGGACGAATATTCCTAACTCTGTTTACAGCGGCGTTAACAAGAAACCCGAATGGGTAAACGTCACAAACCCCGTTACCACAGGCACGTGGAAGGTCGGTTGCTACGCTTATAGTGGCTCTGGAACATACACGATCACTGTAACAGTTACACCTAGCGCCCCTGACACAACTCCACCTACAATAACAATTACGTCTCCTGCTGATGGCGCTACGTTAACGAGTTCCAGCGTCACGGTTATTTGGACTGGTTCGGATTCGGGAAGCGGCATTAGTTACTATGAAACCAGGATGGACGGTGGTTCGTGGATAAACAAGGGCACCTCTACTAGTCACACTTTCACGAGCGTATCTAACGGCCAGCACACGGTCGACGTACGCGCATGGGATGCAGCTGGAAACAGCGCTATAGACTCTGTAACTTTCTATGTTAACGTCGTCGCGGGAGTTACCAAGTATGCTGTTATCGTGGGTATCAGTGACTACAAAGCCATAAGCGACCTTTCATACTGTGACGAGGACGCAACCGATTGGTATTACCACTTGGTGAACACTATGGGCTTCACGAATGTTTATGTTTACGGCGACGGCCACACCGCAAACTTTCCAAGGTATGACGGAATAGCCAACGAGTACAACGTTAAACAGGCTCTTACCAGCATGGTGCAAGGCGCTGACAGTGACGACATCATATGCTTTATTTCCTCGGGCCACGGCTCAGGCAACGGTTTAGGCTCGTCTTTTCTGTGCATGTGGGATTATGGAAGTGGCGAGAATGGTCAGGATGGCGCTCTGTACGACACAGAATTGGCTGCGATCTTGGATGATGCAGTCGCCAACAAAATCTTTGTATTCCTTGACCACTGCTACAGCGGCGGTTTCGGACCTGAATTGATGGCTATGCCTAACAAACTGCACGTTTACTTGACCACTACTTGCACAGCGAACGGTTATGGTTATGATGACTCTACGCACAAGAATGGCGCATGGACATACTACTTCTTAGAGTATACATGGATCATTCATTACGGTGCTAACCCGAACACTTCTATGGAAACCATCTTTACCTACGCCAAAGCTAACTATCCTTACGGTGGTGGTGACACTCCTCAACAGTACGACGGTGACACGGCAAACGCGTTCTATCTGACCTAACAACGCTCCTCGAGAAAGGAGCCACATTTCCCTTTTTTTAACTCAATTATAGATAATTGATCAACTGTTACCTTGCGAAATTAATAAGGGAAAATCGTTTCTTCGCTGATTTTCGTACTGCAGAGGAGTTTAACGAAGGTTTTAAATATTACAATACATTCGCTTATCTGAAACACTCGGGGAGAATTACTGTTGCCAAAGACTGAAAAAGGCAGTTCACATCAGACTCGTCCAGTAAGCAAGCGTCCTCCGTCTTGGTCAAGGTACACGCCGGAAGAAGTGGAGGCTTTGGTTATTAAGTTGGCCAAGGAAGGTAACAGTCCAAGCAAAATAGGCATAATACTTCGCGACAAGCATGGAATCGCGCTCACCAAGCCTATACTGAACAAGTCGATAACAAAGATAATGAAGGATGCAGGTGTTGCGCCCGCTATGCCAGAAGACCTTGACGTGCTTCTGAAGAAAGCATCACGCCTTGCTGTGCATTTGGAAAAGAACAAGATGGATCAACATAACAAGCGCAATCTTCAAGTAATCGAGGCTAAAATCCACGCTCTAGCAAGGTACTATAAACGCAAAAACATTCTGCCCCAGGACTGGAAATACGAGCCCAAAATTGCTTCCTAACCTAAATCTTAGGGGTAATGATGGCGATAAACGAGGAACAAGTTAAAACCTTCATATCTTCTGCAAACCAAGCGGCAAAACTGATACGTGAACATGCAGAAAAAGGCAGTTTCATTCACGTGGTCTCTCATTTAGATGCAGACGGCATCGCAGCCGCGGGCATTATTGGAAAAGCGCTGCTTAGGTTGGATGCAAAATTTCGCATAAGAATTCAGCATTGGGTGGACGAAAAAATTCTTGGCGATATAACAGCGGACAAGCCAGATCTAACAATCTTTACTGACATGGGGAGCGGTTACCTCGACCTGCTCTGCAGTGTCCTAAAAGAACCCAGCATGATAATTTTAGATCATCATCAACCCGTCGGCGAAAATGCTTGTTCTCTCTGTCAAGTTAATCCCCATTATGAAGGTATAGACGCGTCACGCGACATCAGCGGTTCTGGTGTTGCCTACTTTGTGGCTAAGGCTTTGGATCCGAGTAATGTTGAACTCGCGTCTATAGCGGTTGTTGGTGCCCTTGGAGATTTACAGGACAAATATGAGCAGAAGTCTCTAGGCGGTCTTAACAGAATAATTGTCGACGACGCCGTAAAAGCGGGCTACCTTATAGAAGAGAAAGACCTCATCTTTTTCGGGAGAGAAACCCGACCCATTCACAAGGCTATCGCGTGCACTACGAGCCCGTTTATTCCGGGCATTAGCGGTGAAGAAGATAAAACTTTGGCTTTCCTTGCAAGTTTGGGAATTAAACCAAAACATGGCGACAAGTGGCGAGCGCTAAGAGATTTGGAGGAAGAGGAAAAAACAACGCTTTGCTCGGCTCTCGTGGATTATTTGATGGCGAAGGGCTACTCGACCAGCGCTTTAAGCCTTGTTGGGAACGTTTATACGTTGACGCGAGAGGAACCATGGACTCCGTTAAGGGACGGGCGAGAGTTTTCTGTTTTATTAAACGCGACTGGGCGCTTGGGCAAACCTAGTTTAGGCGTAGCGTTATGCATGGGTGACCGGGCTGAGGCCTTGGAGCACGCAAAACAGACTTTGGATGAGTATCGGAGAACCATTACAAAATATCTTAGTTGGGTTATGGAGAAACCAGAACGCATGGAAGAATTGGACGCTATTTACGTGATTCGTGGAGACGGCTTCATCAACGAAAAAGTTGTCAGCACGATTTCGTCCATCCTTTCAACCAGCTTGCCAAAACCCGAAAAGCCGCTTCTTATATATGCGAGAGTGCTAGGTGAAGAATTCGTGAAATTTTCAGCGAGAACCATAGACATGATGACTAATCAAGGACTCGATCTTGGCGAAATTCTTAGAGTTGCTGCTGAAAAATATGCAGGTCGCGGAGGCGGACACAACATTGCTGCGGGTGCACAAGTGCCGATCGAGAACATAGACGGCTTCATAAAATCTGTGAACGAACTGGTGAAGCAACAGATTGGAAGCAAAAATACAATTATCCTATAAGGATAGTAAAGAAGCCGAGGCGGTGGCGAAGGCAATCGCCCCAGACAACGTGAAGGTGCCACGTGGTTTGAAAGTGGAAACTAGACGAAGAGAAAATGCGGTTCTAACACGGGTAATCTGTGAGACAAGCCTTCAAACCTTTATTGCCACCATTGATGACCTTTTGGAAAGTATTTCAGTAGCGGAAAACACGTTCAAGGTTGCCAAAAAATACGGCAAGTCGTAAAATTAAAATGCAAAGTTTTTTGTTTGAAGTTGTGCTTATGAATACAAGTTCTCTAACGGAGACGCGATACGCATGTTGGATATCAAACTAATCCGTGAAAACCCCGACTTGGTGAGACAAAACATCGGCAAAAGAGGCGATGCTGCCAAACTAAAAATGCTGGACGAACTGATTCATTTGGACAAAGAATGGCGACAGCTTTTGACGCAAGCAAATGAGTTGAGGCATAAGCGCCGAGAAATTACCGTTGAAATTGCAGAGTTAAAGAAAATGGGCAAGGATGTCGCAAGTAAGATTAAAGATGCGAAAAAGGTTGACAATGAAATCCTAACCGTAGAAAAACGTGTTAATGAATACCGACAAAAAGCAGACACCATACTCGTGCGGCTCCCCAACCTCTTGCATGAATCTGTCCCCTTCGGGAAAGATGATAACGACAATGTTGAAATACGAAGATGGGGAAAACCCCCAAAATTTGATTTTGAACCGAAAAGCCATCTCGAGATTCTTGAAAATCTAGGAATGATCGACGCTGAAAGCGCCGGAAAAGTCGCGGGTAGCATGTTTTTCTATCTGAAAGGACCAATTGTTTTGTTGGATTTTGCGTTGCAGAGGTTTGCCATCAACCATTTAATGCGCAGGGGTTTTCAGGTTGTGTGGCCGCCTCTTATGGTTAATCGGAAAGTTTACGAGGGAATGATCGGCGACCCTTCTGACTTTGCCGAGGCGAGCTATAAAGTGGAGGATGAAGAACTCTACTTAATTCCTACGGCTGAGTATCCGCTGGGCGGGATGTTTATCGATACGACTTTTGCTAAGGACGATTTGCCCGTGAAATTGTGCGGAGTTAGCGTTTGTTTTAGGCGCGAGGTAGGTTCTCATGGCAAATTCTCTAAAGGTTTGTTTAGAATGCACCAGTTTAACAAGGTAGAATTGTTAGTGTTTTGCTTACCTGAAGATTCTTGGAATTTCCATGAGGAACTGCAAGCGATTTCCGAGTCGCTTTATCAGCAGTTAGGCTTGCACTACAGAGTTGTAAACGTTTGTACAGGAGACATTGGAGCCAAAGCCGCCAAAAAATATGATACGGAAGCTTGGATGGCAGATGGAAAATTTCGAGAAGTCGGCTCAAACTCCAACTGCACAGACTACCAAGCAAGAAGTCTAAACATAAAATACCGAGAAAAAGAAGGGCAACCCCCAAAAGGCTTTGTTCATATCTTGAATAACACTGCCTTGGCGACGAGCAGAACCATGATAGCTATCCTTGAACAGTACCAACAAAAAGACGGTAGCGTAATAATCCCTAAAGTGCTAAGGCCATACATGGGCGGCATGGAAAGACTAGAAAAACAGTAAACGTTTTAATATTGGACTTGAGATTTGTGACTATCGCACGGTGAACAAATTGTCGTCAAAGGGCGCAAAAAGTATTCGAGACAAATGGCGAACCAAAGCATGGTATACAGTCGTTTCGCCAAACTATTTCGGAAGTGTAGAACTTTGCACGATACCCGCAGATGACCCAGCAAAAGTCGTTGGGCGCACGATTGACTCTACTCTTTATGAAATAACGAATGATTTTGCTCATCAATATTTGAAGTTGTATTTCCAAGTCGTCGATGTGGACGGTAAAACTGCCAAAACAGTCTTCAAAGGGCACGAATACAGTAGAGACTACTTGCGTAGCCTTGTGCGACGAAGAACAACACGAGTAGATTCTTTACTGAATATTACAACGAAGGACGGCTACAAACTTCGTCTAGCAGTATCAGCCTTCTCACTTTCTAGAATCAAAACATCCCAAGAAAACGGCATCCGTAAAATCATGCAAAGAATAGTTGAAGAAAAAGCCGCGGCTTTAACTTTCGACCAGTTTGTGCAAGAGGTTGTGCTCGGAAAAATCGCATCCGACATTTACAATGAAGCAAAAAAAGTTGCGCCGATACGGCACGTGGGCATTAGAAAATCAAAACTAATTCAACAGCCCGCCACAACCGCTGCGTAACATTCTTCGTTTTTGCAGGGTTGCCATGCGAGAAAAACAAATGTTAAGTTTGAGAGACAAAGTAGCACGAGAAGCCGCTTTACTCCTTTATCAGGGACAAGAGAAAGAGTACAAACAAGCAAAGATAGAAGCAGCGAAGATGCTTGGAGCGCGTATGCTTCCCAGCAACTCAGAAGTCGCAGTCATGCTGGATAAAATTGCCGATGAACGAGAAGGTGAAGAGAGAAAAAAACGGCTAGTGACGATGCGGGAAGAAGCGCTTCAAATAATGAAGTTTTTACAAGACATGCATCCAGTACTTATTGGCAGTGTTTGGAGAGGCACTGCACACAAAAACAGCGACACAGACGTGGTCGTATTTCACGAGAATCCTAATGTTGTGTTGCGTATGTTGAATCAAAACAACTTTAATATCATAAAAACAGAATGGCAAACAGTAACGAAGCACGGGGAAAAGATTCAAACATTCCACATACATTTAACACTTCCATCAAACAACAAAGCAGAAATAATCGTTCGCGACCCCGAAAGAATCGGAAGGAAAGAAAAATGCGAAATCTACGGCGACGTACAATCAGGACTGAACGTGCAACAACTCCAACGCACCCTAAAAACCATGCCAACAAAAAAATTTACTCCGCATGAAACACTCTAACCAAAGTCTTTTCCACGTAGGCTTCCAATACTCTATACCTTGAAACGTTCAAGGCCATCGGAGTCTTGACAAATGAACCTAATAATAGACGGCGGAACAATCCTGACGATGGACAAGAAAGGCATGATTAAAGACGGCGCGGTCGTCATAGAAGCCAGTGACATAGTAGACATCGGGAAATCAAACAAAATTCGACACAAATATCATGGTTATGAAAAACTTAACGCAAAAGGAAAGATTGTAATTCCCGGCTTGATCAACACTCATCAACATGCCGCCATGAGTCTTCTTCGAGGATATGCCGATGATTTTCCGTTAAACGTGTGGTTGGAGAAAAAAATTTGGCCACTGGAGCGGTACATGAGTGGACATGACATTTTCGTGGGCGCGCTTCTCACAGCCGTGGAATCCATCATGGGCGGAACAACAACTATTAATTCTATGTACCATTTCATGGAAGAATATAACGAAGCACAAGCTTTTCAAAAGATAGGCATCCGCGCCGCCGTTGGACACGTTTGTTTTTCATGGCGCAAAAAAGAAGACAAAAATGCTTTGCACGCGCTTGTAAAAAATTGGCATGGAAACAGCAAAGGTTTGATTAGAGCCACAGTTGACCCTCATGCGCCTTATACTGTCGATCCAAAATACATGAAGGAATTGCGCGAAATTACAAATGAACTAAACGACAAGTATGCTTCGCCACGTTCACCGATTATATGGCACACGCACGTTGCGGAAACCGAGGATGAACCTGAAAAAATTCAACAAGCCTTCAAAATGAAAGTTAAAAACGGCGTATTCGACTACCTTGACTCGCTCGGTGTTCTAGACAAAAACACAATCGCGGCGCATTGTGTAGCATTGACGGAGAGAGATGTTCAAATCTTAAAAGAAAGAAAGATAAAGACTTCGCATAACCCCATCTCCAACCTAAAACTTGCGTCAGGCATTTGTCCTGTGCCAAAACTGCTTAAAAATAAAATAATAGTCTCGCTCGGCACTGACAGTCCCTGTTCGAACAACAGTGCAGACATGTTTGAAGTCATGAAAACCACGGCGCTTTTGCACAAAGGAGTAAACAAAAACCCAATGTTGCTGCCTGCTGAACAAATCCTAAAAATGGCAACGCTAGACGGCGCAAAAGCACTCTCCTGGGAGAAAGAAATCGGCTCAATCGAAATAGGGAAAAAGGCTGACATTGTCGTAGTTGATTTCAAAAAGCCGCATCTTACGCCGCTCTATTATGAGCCGAGTCATCTTGTGTACTCCGCTAAAGCAGCAGACGTGGAAACAGTTATTGTCAACGGCAAAATCATCATGGAAAACCGTGAACTCACAACAGTAAACGTCGAACAAGTCATGCAAACTGCTGAAAAGACAAAAGAAAAACTTCTAAACAAACTCGGCTAAAAAAACAACACGTAAAGCGTATCGTTAAATAGTTAGATTACAAAAAATGAAAACGGGAACAAGCATGCCTGATTTCAAAATCAAAGAACCCAACCTAGCGCCAAAAGGAACACTCCAAATTGAATGGGCATCGATGCACATGCCCGTACTGAGCCAAATAAAACAACGATTCGAAAAAGAAAAACCGCTAAAAGACTTGACACTTGGCGCATGCTTACATGTAACCAAAGAAACAGGGGTTCTTATCGATCTTTTCTTGGCAGCAGGAGCGAACGTTGCCCTTTGCGGGTCAAACCCACTTTCAACTCAAGACGATGTTGCCGCAGCGCTCGCAGACAAAGGGGTTCACGTTTATGCTTGGCGAGGCGAAGACAATGATGAGTACTATTGGTGCATCAACAAAACTATAGATCATTCACCCGACATCACACTCGACGACGGCGCAGACTTGGTCAGCACAATCCACACAAAAAGAACCGAAGCCGTAGAGAAAATAAGAGGCGGCACTGAAGAGACAACAACTGGAGTTGTACGATTAAGACAAATGGAAAAAGCTGGCGCATTAAAATATCCGATCATAGCCGTGAATGACGCTTACACAAAGTACCTTTTTGACAACCGCTATGGCACGGGGCAAAGCACGCTTGACGGCATCCTCCGCGCAACAAACATTCTGTTAGCGGGGAAAAACTTCGTAGTATGCGGTTACGGGTGGTGTGGAAGAGGCTTGGCAAACCGCGCACGAGGCATGGGCGCAAAGGTAATAGTAACAGAAATTAACCCCACGAGGGCGCTTGAAGCGGTTATGGACGGTTTCCACGCGGCCCCGTTGGAGAAAGCCGTCGAAATAGGCGACGTATTCGTCACGGTGACGGGTAACACAAGCGTGATTAGAAAGGAGCATATGGAAAAAATGAAAAACGGCGCCATCTTAGCTAACAGTGGACATTTTAATGTTGAAATCAAGGTTCCCGACTTAGAAGCGCTAGCGACTTCAAAAAGAATGATCCGACAAAACCTCGACGAATACACTTTGAAGGATGGAAGAAAACTTTACCTACTCGGCGAGGGAAGACTTATTAACCTTGCATCTGCGGAAGGGCATCCCTCTGAAGTCATGGACATGTCCTTCGCCAACCAAGCCTTGTCTGTAGAACATTTAGCTAAGCATCCACGGATGAAGCCTAAAGTTTATAACGTGCCCAAAGAAATTGACGAATTAGTTGCCAGTCTGAAATTAAAAACAATCGGCGTCGAAATAGACACGCTTACTGATGAACAGAAAAAATATCTTTCATCATGGGAAGAAGGCACCATCTGAATTTGACGATAAACTTTATATTATTTCAAGAATAACATGGCTACCAAAATGGTGGTGAATAATGGTAAGCAAAGATCAAGCAATTGGCGGACTAATCTTCGCGGTCTGTATAATCATCATGATTGGTTACCTCGTAGGTATGCTATACTTCGGCGGTCCGATGACGCTTCCAGACACATGGAACATTGCATTTACGTTGGTTGCCGTTCCAGTCTTAATCGCGTTCATATTAATTCTAGGCATCGGCGCTTGGATAGGCTGGACAATGGCCACGACTCCTCCGCCAAAACCGATTGAAGAATTTGAGGCTGAAGAGAAGAAAGAAGAGACGGGGGAAGAAAAAGGGAAGGAAGAATAATCGCCCATCTTCTCTTACTTCCTCTTCTAATTCCTAACAGGAATCAACCATGTCAAAGGTGAAAGGTCTAATTTTATGCGGAGGCACGGGCACAAGGCTTAGGCCAATCACGTATTATTTTCAGAAAACCATGATTCCCATTGGTTCTAAACAGAAACCTTTGCTCGAGTACGTGGTGCGTCTTCTGGGGTTCCACAAAGTAACTGATCTGGCTTTTCTCATCAACTACAAGGGAGAGCAGATTCAGAATTATTTCAACCACGGAGAAAGATTTGGAGTAAAAATATCCTATGTGCAAGACGATGCTACGTTGAAAGGCACCGGAGGCGCGGTGTTAAATGCTTACAAGCGAGGCGTTATTCACAAAGATGAAACAATTCTTGTATATTACGGGGATATTCTTACGAACATGAACCTAACCGAAATGCTAAAGCGCCACACAAAACGAAAAGCCGCTGCAACAATAGGATTGGCGTCGGGCTTTACTGTGAGAGTTGGGGTGGCTGAAATGGATAAAGATGGGAAAATTAAGGGATTCGTGGAAAAGCCGACTTTGGAAAAACCTGTAAGCGTCGGAATTCTCGCGTTGGACGGAAAGGTTCTCGAAGTGATGGAGCGTTTAGCAGCGAAGGGTAAGGAGTTAGATTTAATGGGCGATGTTGTTCCATTCCTTATTAAGAAAAACAGTCCTGTTTTTGGTTACTTGTCGAAGGCTTTTTGGTATGACGTAGGTAGCACAGAGGCGTACGAGAAACTTAGCCCAAAAATTGTTGACGAGGCGTTGTCGTTCCTGTTTTAGTTATTTTCGCCTTTTAGTGAAAGAAATATAAGTTCTGAATCCTAACCACATTCTTGTGGTCGAACAGAAGTGGATCGTTTAATTCTGCCATTCGCTTCTTTGGATGCGAAAAGAAAACAAGTTTTCTCGAGTGAGATGGAACTTGCTGCTGTAATGTGTCTTGCAGAGGGTAAAAGGAAAAAGAAAGGCGGCGTGCTTGGCGGTGAGCCTGAAAGAGTCAATTCGGTTTCGAAACTTTATTATCCCATTTGGCTGGTTCCGTGGGAGCACGAGTATGTGACGGTTGATGGAATGGGACTTTTTACGTTCGAGGCGCTGTTTGAAAAATTGCCAGATTTGGCGTCTTTCGAGGCGAAAATTAGAGAAAGCGAGAAATCATATGAACGTTTTATGCAAGTTTTAGAACAAAACTTTGAGGCTTTTGAAGCTTTTCCCGCGTCTGAAAGAATAGTGATCGAGGGTATAGTTAGTGATAAGGAGTTGCAATCAGCCATTTTGGATTACTTTAAAAAAGAAATCGCCACAAAAGAACCAAGCCCAAGAGAATCTGCTTTTTTGCAAGAAAACCTGGACATGAAAACTGCCGTTGTTAGGGTTGAGGAGTTTATCAAGTTATTAGATAGGAATCAATCAGACATTGATGCCTTGCAAAAAACCATCTCGTTACTGGATATTGCCACAGAAGCTGTTCAAAAAGAACTTGCCAAGGACATTGAAAATGTTAGGCAAAAGTATGCGGCTCAAATTGATGAAATTAAACCGCAAGTTGAGGAAAAGGTTAATCAGTTAACGAGTGAAAGAGATGAAAAAATCCGTACGATCGGTGCCACTTTGGATAAAGAAATTGAGACCAAAAACATGGACAAGTCGGATTATGAGAAAAAACTGGTTAAGTTGAAGCAGGACAGAAGTTTTTTTGACGAGAAGAAAGAGGCGGCTAAACTGAGAAAAGACGAAGTGTACGTGAAGCGTTGGAAACTTCGTGTGAAGGATTTGGATAAACAAATTTCTGAGCATGAAAAGATGATACGCAAGCTGCAGAAGCATATAGATGATACTAAAAAAGAGAAAGAAAAGACGCTGAAGCAAATCAACGAAAACTATCAAGGTCTTATTCAAACAGAGATGGACAAAATCCCAAGCCTGGAAATGGCAAGGGATAAAGAGATCAGCGAAATTGAGGAGAAGATCGAGCAGGCACGTGCCAAAACCATGGTGGTGATAAAACAGGTTCAGCGGCTCGTGGACGAGAAGCGTGATGCTTTAGCGGCGCTTAAAGAAATCGCGGTTTCTTGGAGGCTTAAGGATGTTTTTCTGGTTTACTTGCCTTTTTATGCGGTGAATTATGTGGCGGGGGCGAAGCAACATTACGAGTTTTTTGCACCCGTGCTTGCTTCTGGGCATGAAGGCATATTGAAGGCTATTAGAAAGAAATTTTGGGGCGCCAGCTTAGAGTCGAGAATTAATCTTTTGCTTAAGCAAAGGTCAAAGGCGCTGGAGAGAATGTTTTCTTCTGTTCTTTTCAAGCGAATTGAGGAAGATTACGAATTGCGGAATCATTTAAGCGAAAAAATTGAGCAAAATAATGTTTTGGTGACGGTGGATTTTAAAGAGAAATTGGTTAAAGGTTTGGATGCTTTGGTTTTGGAGGAATGGGTTAAGCCAGAGGAAAAGGATGTGGTTCTTCAAGTTTATGCGAAATGATGCGTTGTTTGTGGTTATTGGCTTATTCTTTTTTTGATGTCGCTTTCGGTTAGTAAGATTATTCCTCGTCTGTTGGCGTATGCTTTTGCGTGGCCGCTGAATTGTTGGCTTACCATTATGGGTTTTGGGATGGCTACGTCTTCTGCTGCGTTGTCCATTTTTATGATCATGTTTACGCCCACGGTTCTGTCCCAATCTTTGATCCAAACCAAGCGTTTTTCTGAGCCCTTTTCTATTTGTAGGTCGAAGGTTTGGGTTACGCCGCTGAATCCTTCGTGAGTGGGGTTTTCTGTTACGTGGTAGCCTTTTTGGGTGAAGTATTTTTTCACGAGTTCCCTTAAGCCTGTTTTTGCGGTAGCCATTTATTTTGTGTCACTCTTTGTATTGTGTTTGAGGTGCGTGTGGAAAAGGTTTTCGGAGCGTGCGGTGAAAAGTTGGAGTATGTGGTGCTTGTTTGTAATGGGTGTGGACAGTTTCTCATAGCACAAGTAGGGCAAAAGACGAAAAACTGCAATTATTGCGGAGCTTCTGTGGCGTTGTGGAAAGCGAAAAAGATTGCGAATGTTGCTTCTGCGCGTGAGGCGTCGAGAATTGTTAAAGAGCTTAAGATGAAGAAGGGCAGTTGACGTTTTTGAGTTCTCGTGCCTTCTCTAGCCCTCTTCCATATATGATCCTATTAGGCTCCAAATACACCCCAAATATGAACAGAGAATTAGGGGTTCACTTTTTAGACTTTGGCTGTTTATGCTTCTTCTATACTCTCATATTGTTTTCCATGGTACGCCGCAGACTGGGGTCTTCTGGTTTCTCGTTCATGTATTAATTTTATTATGATAATCTTTTTATGTGTGGTTTCCGTAGGAGAATGCTACGAGGTTTCACCGTTGTCGCTGGAAACAAAAACCATCATCGATGCCCTCCAAAAAGTCAGGGCGAACTCTAAACAGCGCAAGTTCAACCAAAGCATAGACCTCGTTATTAATCTTCAAGAAATTGACATGAAGAAACCCGAGAGCAAAATCCAAGAGCAAGTCGAACTGCCATACCCGCCGAGTAAACAAGCCAAAATCTGCGTGATCGCCTCGGGCGAACTGGCCCTAAAAGCGAAGCAAGCAGGTGCAGACTTGGTCATAGAAAAAGATGAATTGAACAACATCGCCACAGACAAAAAACGCCAAAGACAACTTGCCAGCACGTTCGACTATTTCATCGCCGAAGCCCCTTTAATGCCCACCGTGGGTAAATCACTGGGCGCCGTCCTTGGACCGAGAGGAAAAATGCCTACTCCTGTGCCACCTAACGTGGACATTGCTACTCAAATTTCTAGACACAAAAAACTTGTTCTGGTTAGAACCCGAGCGCAACCCATAATTCAAAATCGCGTCGGTACTGAGGATATGAAAGACGAACAGATCGCCGAAAACGTCATAACCATAATCCGCAGACTTGAACCCAAACTCAAACGCGGATTAGCCAACATTAAAGACATCCACTTGAAAACCACGATGGGCAAACCCGTAGAAATAAAACTCAAACAATAGGAGAAAGCAAGCCATGACTACAACGGAAACGATGAAGCCCGCCATACAACAAAAAACAAAAGAAGTCGAAGAAATAAGTGCCCTCATAAGCCAATACAAGAATTTCGGCGTAGCCGACCTGCAAAAAGTCCGAGCTACACAACTACAAGAACTCAAGAAGAAACTCAAAAAAGACGTCTACATGAAAGTCATCAAAAACACCATCATCAAACGCGCTCTCGCACAAGTAAAAAACAAACAAGGCATAGAAAAAATCGACCCACACCTCGCAGGCTCAAACATCATTCTATTAACTAACCTTAACCCATTCAAACTCGCATTATTACTAGAAAAAAATAAAGTCAAAATCTCCGCAAAAGCCGGCGACAAAGCAGCCCAAGACGTAATCGTTTCAGCCGGCAACACAGGCATGCCGCCTGGCCCGATAATCAGCCAACTCGGCGCCGTTGGATTGGCAACCCGCATAGAATCGGGTAGCGTCTGGATAAACAAAGACACAGTAGTCGCAAAGAAGGGCGACATAATCAACGAACGCCTCGCCAGCGTGCTCTCAAAACTCGGCATAAAACCTGTCGAAGCTGGCTTGACGATTAAAGCCATGTACGATGACGGCGTCATCCTCACACAGGAACAACTGCACTTGGACTTGGAAGCAATTAGGAAAGACATCGAAACCGCCTATTCTTACGCTTTCAACCTGTCCATAGCCGCCGCCTACCCGACACCAACAACAACGCCGCTGTTGCTTCAGAAAGCCCACACCGACGCCTACAAACTCGCCATATACGCTGGCATTCCAACCAAAGAAACCATAAAAGACATTGTGCGAAAAGCCTATCAAGAAATGAAAAGCCTAAGCGACGCCATCGCCAAGAAAGACCCCAACGCCGCGCCAAAACTGGCAGGCTAACGCTTAGAAAAGTTGAAAAGAGAGAGTATAGAATAAAGGAAGAGGTGAAAAACGAATGGAATACGTTTACGCCGCCATGCTCCTTCACAAAGCAGGCAAACCCGTCAACGAAGAAAACTTAAACAACGTGCTTAATGCTGCAGGAATAAACCCAGACGCAGCGCGAGTTAAATCACTCGTCGCCGCACTCGCCGAAGTCAACATAGAAGAAGCCATCAAAACCGCCCCAGCATTCGCCGCGCCCGCAGCACCCGCCGCATCAGCGCCAGCAGCACCAGCGAAAGAGGAAAAGAAGGAAGAAAAGAAGAAAGAAGACGAGAAGCAGAAGGAAGAAGCCGCGTTAGAAGGACTGGGCGCGTTGTTCGGCTAAAAAGGTAAAGTTCCCATTTTCGCACTTTTTTCAGGCTTTCTTTTACATACTTAAACGGTGCAATAGTTAAATCTATCCTCAAACTCTAAAAATGCAGTTAACCGCACGAAACTGGAGGCAAAACATATGAAGAAGCGTTTTCCCGCGTCTGAGTACCACGTGCCCTTCTTCGACGAAAACGGATACGTCCGTAAACTGTGCCCAAAATGCAAAGAATACTATTGGACGCAAGACCCGAAGAGGAAAACTTGCGGCGAATCAACGGCAGAAGGCTGCGCACCATATACTTTTATTAACAATCCGCCCACCAAAAAAGCCTACAGTCTCTCAGAAATGCGTGAGCAATTTCTGTCTTTCTTCGAGAAGAAAAGGCACAAACGGATAAAGCCTTACCCAGTTGTGTCTAGGTGGCGAGATGATTTATACTTCACGTCCGCGAGCATCGTGGACTTTCAGCCGTACGTGACTGATGGTTTGGTTCTGCCTCCAGCCAATCCGCTCGTGATTAGCCAGCCGTGCATCCGTTTTGTGGACGTGGATAACGTGGGTCCAACGTTTGGGCGGCATTTGACAATTTTTGAGATGGGCGGACATCACGCGTTCAACTTTCCCGACAAGGAGGTTTACTGGAAGGACGAGACCGTTCGTTTGCATCACGAGTTCGTCACGAAGGCGCTGGGAATTCCGTCTGAAGAAGTCATCTACAAAGAAGACGTGTGGTCGGGCGGAGGCAACGCGGGCCCAGACTTGGAAACCATTGTGCGCGGTTTGGAGTTGGCGACGCTTGTGTTTATGAAGTTTAAAGTCGTTGACGGCGAGTTCGTGGAATTGCCGATTCGCACGGTCGACACGGGCTATGGCATAGAGCGGTACACATGGGTTTCGCAGGGCGCCCTGAGCGGTTTCCACGCGGTTTACGGCAAGGTTCTAAACGAGATTATGGAGATGGCGGGCATAAAGGCGGTTGACGAGGAATTGTTGGCGCGAGTCGCGGCGTTTTCGGGAAGGATGAACAGCGAGAAAGTTACAAACAAGGCTACGGCTTGGGCAGAAGTGGCCCGATGTATCAACGTGAAACCAAAAGAACTCGGCGAGATTATGGCGCCCTTGGAAAATGCTTTCGCCGTCGCAGACCACACGAAATGCTTGGCGTTTATGCTTGCCGAGAGCGTGGTTCCGTCGAACGTGGAAGAGGGGTACTTGGCGAGGTTGATGATTCGGCGCACGTATCGCCTGTTGAAAGCCTTGGGCATCGAGGATAAATTATCTGAGATCGTTGACTTGCAGATAAAAACCTACTCTAAAGATTTTCCGCATTTACGGGAGATGCGTGACGAAATTCAAACCATGCTGTCGGTTGAGCGGGAGAAGTACCTGCAGACGTTGGAGCGTGGGCGCCTACTCGTTAAACGCATAACACAAGAGTTGAAAGCCAAAAAAGCCGCGAAAGTGCCGAGCGAGACTTTGGTGGAACTTTATGATTCGCATGGGTTGCCCCCGGAAGTCGTGCGTGAAACTGCCACGGAAGACGGCGTGGCGGTTGAGGTGCCTGATAACTTTTACGCCATGATTGCTGCTAGGCATCTGAGCGCAGAGCCGAAGGAAAAGGGCGGGTTGGCCAAGAAACTGGAGTCGTCGGTTGCTGATCTTCCGGAGACTGTGATGCTGTATTACAGGAATCCTTATCAGACAAGGTTCGAAGCCGAGGTCTTGCGGGTTCTCGGCGACCGTTACGTGGTGTTAGACAAGACCATTTTTTATCCCGAAGGTGGGGGGCAACCGGCGGACAGCGGCGTGTTGGAGTTTGGTGACAAAAAGTGTAGAGTTGTTGATGTGCAGAAGGTTGGGAAGGCGATTGTGCATGTGGTGGATGGCGACGTGCCCAAGCAAGGCGTCAGGGTTAAAGGTGCTATTGATTGGGAGAGGCGGTATAGTCTGATGAAGGCTCACACGGCGACGCATTTGATTATGGGCGCGGCAAGGCGCGTGTTGGGCGAGCACGTGTGGCAGGCGGGGACGCAGAAGGACATGGAACGCTCACGGTTGGACATTGCACATTTTCGTCGATTAACGCTCGAGGAGACGCAGCGGATTGAAGAGTTAGCCAACAAAGCCCTGCAGGAGCACATTCCCGTCGAGTGCGAGTGGTTGCCCCGGACTGAGGCGGAGACGAAGTATGGTTTTAGGCTTTATCAGGGCGGTGCGGTGCCGGGCAAAGAGATTCGTGTGGTTCGGGTGGGCGACTGGGAGGTCGAAGCCTGTGCGGGTACGCATGTGCGGAACACGGGCGAGTTGGGTTACCTTAAAATATTGCACACGGAGCGGGTTCAGGACGGCAGGGAACGGTTCGTTTACACAGCTGGGCTTCAGGCGGTGAGGGCTTCGCAGGAAAACGAGAGACTAATCGCAAAACTAGCTGAAATCATAAACGCGCCCGTGGAAAAACTCGTGCCCACGACTGAGCGGCTTTTGGCTGAGTGGAAGAACGCCCGAAAAGAGAAGGAACAACTCATAAAGGAACTGGCATCTGGAAAGGCAGGCTATGCTGAAGAAATGAAGACCACAGTCATTGGCAAGGTGAAGTTTGTCACGCGGGAGTTTGAGCCGCTGGATGTTGACCGTATGATTAAGACTGGAGAGGAATTAAGGAGAAGAGAGCCGGATGCCGTGTTCTTCTTCGTCGGCAAAGACGAAAGAACCGTCAGATTCGTGGTCATGGCTGGGAAGGAAGCAGTCAAAAACGGCGCCGACGCAGCAGAAATCGCCCGAACTGTAGCGCCAGTCTTAGGCGGAGGAGGAAGCGGCAGACCAGACTTCGCACAAGGCGGCGGAACAAAAACCGACAAAACAACAGAAGCCACAAAAATAGTCCAAGAAACACTACGAAAACAAGTTGAAAAAACAACCTAAAATCATGAAAATCGGCGGTATAAGGATACTTGGACTTTTCGTTCGATATAACGAATTTTATGCTGTGCGAATGGGTTTTGCGGAAGAGTTGTAACTGGGCAATATATTACATTGTGTTAGGCATCCCTTTCTGGCGAAATGGTTTAATTTAACCTTGTGTCTATCTTGTTGTGGTGCGAAAAATTGAGGGATCGCTACCTCATTAAACCGTAGATACGAAACTTTTAATAGCCCACCCACCAGTTCAAAGGCTTTCATGGAACTTCTAAAACGCATCGAAGCCAAATGGCAACAAAAATGGCAAGAAGCCAAGGTTTTCGAAGCCGACCCAGACACTAAAAGAAAGAAAATCTTCGTCACTTTTCCGTACCCATACATGAACGGACCACTGCATGTTGGGCATGGCTTCACTGCCACCCGCGTAGACGCTTATGCGCGTTTTAAGCGGATGCAGGGCTACAACGTGCTTTTTCCGTGGGCTTGGCACTGGACAGGACAACCGTTAGCCGGCGCCAGCGAAAGAGTACGCAAAGGCGACAAGGAATTCATACGGGCGTTGAGGGAAGTCGACGGCGTTCCCGAGGCTGAACTAGCCAAATTTGTTGACCCCGTTTACATGGCCACGTATTACACTAACGAGGGACGCGAAGCAGCACGAAAAGCAGGCTTCAGTATCGACTGGCGCAGAGAATTCCACACAGTCACACCCACCTTCAAAAAATTCGTCGAATGGCAATACAAAAGCCTACGCGAGAAAGGCTACGTCGTAAAAGGCACGCACCCCGTAGTCTGGTGTCCCCACTGCGAAAGCCCAACCGGCGACGCTGACAGGCAAGAGGGCGAAGGCGTAGCGCCAGAAGAATACACCCTAATCAAATTCAAATACGAAGACGCCTACCTGCCCGCCGCCACGTTCCGACCAGAAACCATCTACGGCGTCACAAACCTATGGATAAACCCCGACGCAACATACGTCAAAGCCCAAATAAACGATGAAAAATGGATAATCAGCCAAACCGCAGCCGACAAACTAAAAGACCAACTGCGCAACGTAAGCATCATCCAAACCCTCAAAGGACGAGAAATCATCGGCAAAAACTGCACCAACCCAGTTAACAACCAAAAACTCCCCATCCTACCCGGCATATTCGTCGACGCAGCCCAAGCCACGGGCGTGGTCTACAGCGTCCCAGCCCACGCGCCATACGACTGGCTAGCACTGCGCGACCTACAAACGAACCCCGAACCACTAAAACAATACAACATACCCCCCGAAACCATCAAAACCATCAAGCCCATCTCCATAATAAAAGTCGAAGACTTCGACGAATACCCAGCCGCCGAAATCGTGCAGCAACTGGGCGCCAAAGACCAGTGCGACCCAAAAGCCGACGAAGCCACCAAACAACTGTACAAAAAAGAGTTCCACGGCGGCGTGCTGAAAGAAAACTGCGCAGAATACGCGGGCAAACCTGTCAGAACCGTAAAAGACCAACTGATAGCCGACTTCAAACGCCAAAACATCGCCGACGCAATGTACGACTTGCCCCAACCTGTAGTCTGCCGGTGCATGACGAGTTGCCGAGTGAAAATTCTGGAAGACCAATGGTTCCTAACCTACAACGACCCAGAGTGGAAGGAAAAAGCCAAAGAAGCCCTACGCAAAGCAAAAGTGTACCCAGAAACCGCCGTCCCATGGTTCCAGACCGTAATCGACTGGCTGAAGGAATGGGCATGCGCACGGAAAACGGGCTTGGGCACACCATTGGCTTGGAGCCCCGGCTGGATAATCGAAACCCTAAGCGACTCGACGGTTTACATGGCGTTCTACACCGTAAACAAGCACATCCGCCAACACGACATAAAACCCGAACAACTAACCCCCGACGTATTCGACTACGTGTTCCACGGAAAGGGCAAACCCGACCAAATCGCCGAAAAAACCAAAATCCCCCCTGAAGTACTGGATGAAATGCGCCAAGAATTCCTGTACTGGTACCCCGTTGACCTCCGCAACTCCGCCAAAGAACTCGTCCCTAACCACCTAACCTTCTTCCTCTTCCACCACACCGCGCTTTTCCCGCCAGAACACTGGCCCAAAGCCATCGCTGTCAACGGCATGCTAATGATAGAAGGCAACAAGATGAGCAAATCAAAAGGCAACTTCATCACCATGCACCAAGCCATACAACAATACGGCGCTGACGCCACCCGAACCGCGTTGCTTTTAGGCGCAGAAGGCATGGACGACCCAGACTGGCGAGCAGAAAACATCAAAGACCTACGCGCAAAGCTGGAATCATTCTATCGCTTAGCAGAAAACATCATCGAAGAAGCAAAAGACCCAGAAACCGGACAATTGGAAAAGTGGCTACTAAGCAGACTGCAAAACCGCATAAGCATAGTCGCCGAAAGTATGGAGACCATGAAAACGCGAACCGCCATAGAAAACGCCCTCTACGAAACGTGGAACGACTTCCGTTGGTACACGCGAAGAAAAGGCAACACACGCTCAAAAGCCCTAAAAGAAGCCATCAGCATATGGACCCGACTATTGGCACCGTTCGCGCCGCACATCTGCGAAGAAATCTGGAGTAAGATGGGAGAAAAAGAATTCGTCTCCACCAGCCCGTGGCCAAAACCCGACGTGAAAAGGGTCAACGTTGAGGCGGAAGAAAGCGAAGCCTTAATTCAAAACGTGCTTGAAGACACGCAGAACATACTCAACGCCACAAAAATCTCGCCTAAAACCATCTGCTACTACGTTGCGTCCGAGTGGAAATGGAAAGTCTACGCCAAGGCGTTAGAAGCATCAGCGGTCAAGAACGTGGTCATGGCGGATTTGATGAAAGAACTTATGAAAGACGGAGAACTGAAAGCCAACGCCAAACAGGTCGCCAAGTTCGTGCCTCAGATAATAGATGAAATCAACCGAACGCCAAACGACAAGAAACAAAGACGCTTAAAGTTGAAACAGTTAGACGAGAAAAAAATCCTAACAGATGCGGCCGAGTTTTTCAAAAGGGAATTCGAGGCAAAAATCCAAATCTTCAATGAAAACGACGCCAAACGTTACGACCCGAAAAAACGTGCCGAGCAAGCGCGACCGTATCGTCCCGCAATCTACATCGAATAGTGCAAGAATCCTTCTTTTTTATCGTGTCATGTACCTGATTTTTATGTTGTCGAAGCCCTTGTCATAAAAGTATTTGACAAGAAAATCTTCCAACTCAGCGTCTGTGACACCTGGGCCAACGCGCACAGTTTTAATAAACCCCGTCTTGTTTTCTCCGTACCTTGGGACGATTTCTTTCAAGCCTACGTTCCATAGTTTTGAAACTCTGATGCGCCAGCGTTCCAAGCCGTGTCGTGGGCAAACATACTCCACTTGCACGACGTAACTGTTGGTGAAGTACCGCGTTTTCTTACCCTCCAGTAGGGAGAATCCTTCTCCTTTCCAAGACAAGAGAAAGTTGACATGCAGAGGTTTATAACCCTTGCCCAAATGTTCAACTGTTCGTCAACGAAAAAAATAAACATTAATACCGTGGACGATAAACCACTATGCGAAAGTGAGAATGTACGCATGGGCCCGTGGCGTAGCATGGACAGCGCGTCGGCCCTCTAACGAGGCATAGCCCTTTGGGGACAGCCGGAGATCCTGGGTTCAAATCCCAGCGGGCCCGCCTAGTCTTATTCTTGTGGTGTGTTGGGTGTCGGACAGTGTTTTATTCGTTGCCAGTTGAAAGCCAGTGGTGGAAGGTGATTGGTTGGCGGAAAAAAGACCTCTGGTTTGTCCCCTGTGTCAGGGCACGGATTTCGAGAAGCAAGAGGGAAAGATGGACAGCAAGTGGGGTTTTACGGCGCACAAGATTGTTATGATGATATGCAAGAACTGCCGTTTTATCATCAGTTTCTCGAAGGGACGGACCATCTTCGACTTTGACTAGCCTTTATTTTTGCTTCGTTAAAATCTTCGGCGCTCTCCATTCTTCTCTGAGAATGCTGTACAAGTAGTCGTTTACCCATTCGCCTCTCATGAAACCCGACTTTCGTATGGTTCCTTCTTTCATGAAGCCTACCTTTTCTAAAACTCTTTGAGAGGCTTTGTTTCTTTCGTCGGTGGTTGCTTGGATTCGCATAATGTCCTTGCTCAAGAACAGGTAGTCTACTATGATTTGCACGGCTTCGGTGGCGTAGCCCTTGCCCATTTCTTGAGGCAACAAAGCGTAGCCAATTTCAATCCAGCCTCGGGGCTGGTTAGTGAAGTACACCATGAGGCCGATTTTTGTGCCGTCCTTCTTTTCGATTACGAACCATGTCCAAGTTACGCCAGCGTCAGTCGTGGTGCTGGATTCGATTCGTTTTTCTATTTCGCTTCTGGACATTTGCGGCTGGATGGCTTCGTACTCGCCGTAATACTCTATGTGGTTCCAGAATTCGAAGAGGAAATCCAAGTCCTCCTTGTCTCTAAGCCTCAGTCGAATGTTCTTGCCTTCTAACATTTTATCCTCATCACCTGGGTTCTCGACAGTTTTGTTTTCTTTACTAATATCTGTTTTGAATGACGTACAAAAAGAAATAAACAGCGCAAGAGTGGGATTTGGGCCCTCTAAGCGAAGTCTCAGCCAAATCTCCTCTTTCTATGTTCCTTACAGTTCGCTTTCTGTTAAAAGTGACTAACAGAAAAATTCACGTAACCACGTTTCAACGGCTCTCAAAAGTTTTCGCCTGTGCTATGTTTCTCAAAAAAACTTAAAAACATCTTGAAAGCCGTTTTATTTGAGAGAAATATGCTTGATAAGATCGAAATTTATATTAAAAATGAAGAGGTTGTTGTTGGTCGGGCTGTGGTTGGTTTTCCCATACCAGACCACGGTATATGCGCATTGAAGGACACGCTGAAAACAGAGAAGGTTATGTCCGAAGCCGACAGAATTGCCTTAGAAGTTGTAAATGAGGTTGCCCGAGAAAAAGGTGTAAAAGTTGAGGTTATCCACGTCTCAACCTTTCGGGGCAGGCTAAAAGCAAAACGCGCGGGCGTGAAAGAAACACCTACAATTATAATGGGCGGAACTAAGATAGTAGGAATCCCCGAGAAAGAGCAAATTTTAACACTATTGCAACGCTAACAATGGTTCTCTAATCGTTTTGGATCCCTCTAAACGTCTTAAATAGAAATTAAGCCACCTGCGCGCCAAAATCTCCTCATTATCCACAAAAGCGATAGGAATGCTAAACAACCTATCAAAAAAGTCAGAACATATATTCAACAAAGCTGGCGGCATGCGCTCAATTTTATGTGTCCAATGTGAACGGATTGCAAGAAAACAAGCTAACTGAAGGCTTCTAAAATCCACTTCCGCACCTTCGCCTCTAGGAAGGCACAATGGACCACCATAAAACCAAAGACCCAATATACGTCAAGGAAAGCCTCCAAAGCTCACAGACATGCATACACATGGACAGAGAGTAACTTATCAAAATGCACCACACGAAGAGCGCCATGCCAAAATTGCCAAAACAGAAGAAGAAATCAGTCAACTCTTGGAGAAAGGCTTCGAATATGTAATGCAGAAAGACGATATGGCGTAATCCAGAAAGCGAAAATAATCGGCATATAACGGATGCAATAAAAAATTATGGTATTATTTCGAATTCGCCATGAGTGGAGACGTCGCCCGTATATCCCCTCTTTTTTTAGAAAAAAATCGTTGGAAGAGGTAGCTTTAAGATTTACCAGGGGTTAGGTTTAGATCTTGGTTTAAATTCTCGGAATTTTAGTTTCTGGCGTGACACTGGTTTACGAGTAAAACGCGACCTCGAAGTGTTCGAGAGCTACAAACAAATCCTAGTTATGCAGCAATCAGATGAGATCAATCTAGCTTGTTACTCTTTTGTTATTTCATATGAAGATGTTATTTTAACTGCGTTCTTTAACATTCCGCCGACTGAGCAGTATTTTTCTTCAGAGAGTCTTATTGCGCTTTCAACAGCCTCTTTACTGATATTCTTTCCTTTAATAATGTATTTGAGATGAATGCTGGTAAACACTCTTGGTGGTTCATCTCTTCTGTCTGCCGTCATCTCCACCGCATAGTCTGAGAAATCCTGCCTTTTCTTCTTCAATATTGTCACAACATGATAACTGCTACATGCAGCTAAACTTGCTAGAACATTCTCCATTGGCGATAGCGCAGTTTCTTCTCCCCCATTCGGTATCGGGGCATCAAAATTAACAGAAAGCCTTTTTTCATTTTTAGCCATGAAACGATATTTCCCTTGCCAATACAGAACCATTTTCTTAACCGAAGGCATAACCTATCCCTCCGTTTCTTCAATTCCATCGCTCGGTACTTGTTATCTTTCGCTTCCTAATATTGCTATGTAGTCTGCTGTGTCAGCGCACATGTCTGCGGCTTGTTCCATGAACTCTAAGAGATTGTTGAGTATTAGGAGCGTGGCTGGATCAACCTGACGCGTGTGCTTAATGAACAGTTTTTTGGTTTCAAGATAGTCTTTGTCAATTCGACTTTCTATGGCATTCACTTCTTTGACGATTTCCTTGGCTCTAACTGGATCTGTTCCAAGTTTTTCTATACTGCTGCGAAGTGCTGTGGCGCTTTGGACGAGGGCTTCAGCGACCCTGAGGTTGACCTCCCAGATTTCGTTTGGAACGCTTGTCTCCAGCAGGATCAGAATGCTTCTTGCTGCATCTTTCACGTGGTCTGCCATTACGTCAAGGCGTTTTACAAGGTGCATAAGGTCTTCGCGAAATTCCACTGATACGGCAACATTCGTCAGTTCCTTGAAGGCTGATCTTCGCAGATTATCTACTTCTTCCTCTTCTCTCGAAAGTTTTTCAATGAAGTTCCTTGCTTCCTCTTTCTTTTCTTTAGAAGCGCTTTGGACGGCTTTATGCAATAGTGTGACTGTGCCAAGTGCTTTTGTTATCTGTTCTTGTGCAAGGTTCAGCGCGTCTGTTTTTCGGCGTTTTTCAAACCATGCGAAACTTCCTTTAGCCAATTTTTCACCTCTCTTTGATTTTATGTGAAATCATCTTAGGATAATCTTCTCTCCTGTTGCTAGGTAAATGATTGATTCGCCGATGTAGGTTGCATGATCAGCGATCCTTTCAAGATATCTCACTACGAGTACGCTGGAGATTGTGCACCTGTTTGTGGCCGGTGCCTTCTCAACCAATCTGTCAAGATATTCAAAATACATGCTATCTACCTGCTTCTCGGTTTCAGACAAGATTTCTGCCAGGTTGGTATCGTGGCTTTTGAGTGAGTCAACGCTTGTGCGAACCATGCTTAACACTTTTTCGCTCATATGTCTTATGGATTGCTTAATCCAGTCTTCGCACTCTTTTAGCCCGCCAAGTCTTGAGTAAATCTGTGCGATGTCTAGTGCGTATCTTCCGTATCGAGCGAAGTCATAAGTTATTTTCATGTATGATTTTAGAATTCTGAGATCAGATGCGACAGGCTGGAACCGAGCGATCAGCTCGAAGGCTTTGTCTTCAGCCTCATCCGCCATTGTAATCAACATGTCTGATAGGTTGTGTACTTCTTCGTAATAGTTTGTGCCCTCAATATAGCCATTAAGAGACAGAGAAACAGTTTTATGGGCTAGTTCTCCCATACGGAATACCACACTTGCCAGTTGTTCTAGGCCTATGTCGATTAGTCGACTCATTCGTTTTTCACCTACCCAAACTCTCCTGTTATGTATTTCTCTGTAAGTTCACTCCTTGGATTCTCAAATATCTCTTTGGTTGATCCAAATTCTATGAGCTCTCCAAGATAGAGAAAAGCTGTGAAATCTGAAACCCTGGCCGCTTGTTGCATATTGTGTGTAACGATCACAACCGTGTAGTCTTCAGCGAGCATCCTGATGAGCGTTTCTATCTTGGCAGTTGCTATTGGGTCCAGAGCCGAACAAGGCTCATCCATCAACATAACTTCGGGCTCGACAGCCAAAGCTCGAGCTATACAAAGTCTCTGTTGCTGCCCACCTGAGAGGCTGGCTCCAGACTTGTTCAGGTCATCTTTGACTTCGTCCCAGAGAATGGCCAATTTCAGACTTCGCTCCACAACTGAGTCAAGCTTTTCTTTATCTCTAATACCATTCAACTTCAATCCAGCGGCGGCGTTATCGTATATCGACATCATTGGGAATGGGTTCGGCTTTTGAAAAACCATGCCCATCTTTCTCCTTATCTGAACTGGATCCACATCTTCATTGTAGATGTCCATTCCATTAAACAATACTCTTCCAGAAACCTTGGCACCTGGAACTATTTCATGCATTCTGTTCAGGCATCGGATAAAAGTCGTTTTACCACATCCCGATGGACCTATTACTGCGGTTACGGCTTTCTCTTTAATTTTCATGTTGATGTTTTTCAATACATGTTTTGAGCCAAACCAGGCATTCAAACTTTCAATTTCAAATTTGTATGGCGAGAACACAGCTAATACTTCTCCCGAGTGAAGATCCTCACGATTACGCTGGTTCCAAGGATAAGTGTCACAAGAACAAGGGCAGACCCCCAAGCGAGGGCTTGCCAATTTTCGAAGGGAGAAATTGCAAATATGTAAATATTTAGAGCGAGATTTGCCACAGGTTTATCAAGCCCGGCGAACCACCATCTCCAATATCCCATTGTGACAAGCACTGGAGCTGACTCTCCAGCGATTCTTGCCAGTGAAAGTAGTATTCCGGTGGCTATGCCTTTCTTTGCACCGCTGAACACCACAGAGACTATGGTTTTCCATCTTGGAACTCCTAAAGCAATCGCAGCTTCTCTCACTGTTGCTGGCACCAGTTTTAGGGCTTCCTCGGTTGTTCTTGTCACAATAGGAATCATTATGATGGCTAACGCAAATGCTGCAGCGATTACTGAAAATCCGATAGAGAGAACTATGATAGTATAGCCGAAAATTCCAATAACTATTGAAGGGAATCCGTTTAGGACATCATTAAAGAATCTAACTGCCGGCGATAGTTTGGTTTCGCTATACTCGCTGAGAAATATGCCTGACATTAAGCCTATGGGGACGCCTATGAGAGAGGCCAAACCCACTGCAAGCAGTGTGCCTTGCATAGCATTAGCAACTCCACCACCTGCTTCTCCTACAGTTGGCGTTGGCTGAGTTAAGAAATTAAGGTTGATGGAGGAGGCACCCTTTAGAACCACTTCCCCAAGTATGCTAAATAATGGAATTAGAGCCATTAGTAAGGCTAGCCAAACAAGAATACGCATGAACCTATCTTTGATCTTCCTCATCTTGTAGCTAGCCATATTACTCCCTCGCTATCCCTCTAACCAGTTTGAGCGACCGCCAAACGACCAATCTGGCCAGAACATTAATTATCAAAGCGACGAAAAACAACACAAGCCCGACCTCAATCAACGCACTAACGTAGAGGCCATATGTAGCCTCAGTGAACTCGTTTGCGATGATGGCTGACATGGTATACCAAGCATCAAAGAGCGAGGATGGTAGAAGCTGGAACTTGTTGCCAATGACCATGGTAATCGCCATGGTTTCTCCTACAGCACGCCCTAAACCAAGAATGATTGCCCCGATAACTCCAGATCGTGCGTAGCTTATTACATTCTTAGCGGTTTCCCATTTTGTTGCGCCGAGAGAAATCATTGCTTCTCGCTGAGTGTTTGGTACAGCTGAGAATACGTCTCTTGAAACAGCAGAGACCGTGGGGATAATCATGATTGCAAGGATTATTCCGCCCGTGAGGACACCGCCGCCATATATAGGACCCGAAAACAATGGAATAAAACCCAAAATTCCTTGTAAGTAGGCATACACGTTGTTTCGTAGAAATGGAATTAATGTAAAGATACCCCATAGACCGTAGATCACGCTTGGAACGGCAGCTAAGAGTTCGACAAGGAAAGAAATAGCGAATCCGAACCGCTTAGGTGCGTATTCTGAGAGTGCCAAGCCGATGCAAAGACTTATGGGCACACCTATTAGAAGAGCAATTGCTGACGTTACAAGTGTGCCAAGTATAAGAGGGAGAACTCCAAAAACTTGCGATATTGCCGGATCCCATTTAGTGCCTATCAAGAACTCTATTCCGAATCTTTGCAGTGAAAGCTGGGAGCCTTTAATTAGCTCATATATCATCAAGCCGAGTATCAAGAAAATGATTGAGGCAAATGTAGCAGCGAGAAGTTTGAAAGCATAATCACCTGTTAAAGGCTTTTTGAAGATTTTGTGAACTTTAACGTTGAGGTTATGAATAAAAACGGGTGGTTTTCGAGAGCTCTTCATGTTTCTTACCTTTAGCCCTTGTATAATTGTTGTCCGTTAAAGGTTATCATTCGAATAGTTGCTTCATTATGCGTTACGACCTCTGCTGGCAAGGGAACATAGACCAACTCAGCTGAGAAGTTTTGTCCATCGTGTATTGTCCACCATAAGAATTCTACCAAAGTCTTCGCCGCGTCCTCATTCATGTTAGGCAAGACATTCAGCTCTTTGTATACCAGAAAGTACGAGAAGCTTGTTATTGGATAGGCTCCAGTTGCTTGTGTATTGTTCACTATGCTATCAATTATAGAAACCCTTGACCAACTCTCATCTCCTCTGGGAAGCGTTACAGCAGCGAATGAAGCGGCAGTTGAGAAAGATTCTAGACTGGGCTCAACAAATTCTCCAGCAGCGTTCTGTACATAGCCCCATGTTAAGTTATTCTTTTTGGCGTAGATGAATTCAACGTAGCCAATTGAATAAGGGTTTTGCGATATGAGACCAGTGACTCCTTCGTTTCCCTTCCCTCCTAAACCTGTTGGCCAGTTGACTGATGTGCTCTTTCCTACAGTTGTTTTCCACTCTTGGCTGATGTCTGAGAGATAGTTTGTGAACACGAAGGTTGTTCCGCTTCCATCTGATCTATGCACTACGATGATGTCGTGATTTGGGAGACTGGTTTCAGGATTGAGTGCCATAAGCCTTGGATCGTTCCACTTTGTGATTTTTCCAAGGAAGATGTCTGCTAAAATTTCGCCAGTGAATTTTAGACCTTTTGACATTCCAGGCACATTGTATGTGGGAACGACGCCGCCTATTGTCATGGGTATGTGTAGGGTGTTTGGGGCATCGGCAAATTGTTGCTCTGTTAATGGTGCGTCGCTGGCTCCAAAATACACGGTCTTTTCCGTGTGTTGTTTTATTCCTCCACCACTTCCGATTGACTGATAATTCACTTGGACATCGGGCTTAATTTTATGATATTCAGCCGTCCACTTGTCGATCAGTGGGAAAGGAAAAGTTGCTCCTGCACCGTTCAGGGTGATAGTTTGTGGTTTCGATAGATATTGGTAGGCAAATACACTTGTCACAATAATGGCTATTGCAACTATTGGGATGACGATTTTGTAGTTCATTTCCTCACCTTCTTCCATTTGTATAGAAACAGAAAATCCTATATACATTGTCCAAATACTAAATATAGAAGCAAATTAACTATATAGAAAGCGTGAATTATTTGGAAGAACAAAAAATGAATGAAGAATTGGACGAAGAAACAAGAAAGATTCAGCTAACAGGCAAATCAACCTACATCGTGTCCCTGCCGAAGAAATGGGTGAGAAACATGAATCTCAAGGCTGGAAGTCAACTAGTTATTTCAAAGCAGAGTGACGCTTCGCTTCTTCTAACACCCAAAGAACTGATCAAACCAGCTAAACCAGGAGAAGCAAACATAATGGTGCATCAAAAAGAAGACCCAAACGCAATCGCAAGAAAGGTTGTCGCTCTCTATTTGGTTGGTTACAGCTTCATCAAAATCAAAACAAAAGACGAACGCATAACCTCTTTGCAGAGAAACTTCATAAAGGATCTAGCAAGGAAAAAGCTGGTCGGCACTGAAATTATCTCGGATTCCCCTAACGAAATGAAGTTGCAAGTCTTGCTCAGCTATCCGGAGCTATCTGTTGAAAGCGCGCTGAGGCGAATGTGTCTGATTGCTACCGCGATGCATGAGGATGCGATGCAAGCATTAAAAGATCTGAATAAGGAACTTGCTAAAGACGTGGTCGCACTAGACGATGAAGTAGATCGCTTCAGCCTTTACGTAATCCGCCAGTTGAAGGCTGCTGTGCAAAGTGAGATAGTCCTTAGAGACATTGGGCTTTTCACCCCAAGAGACTGTTTGGGCTACAGGCTAATAGTTAAGTCAGTTGAGCGAATTGCTGACCATGCAGTCAAAATTGCCGAAAATTTGCTTTTGTTAGATGAGCGGATAGACGACTCAGTTTTTCAAAAAATATCTGACATGAGCTCTTTCGCGAGGTCGGTATTCGACGATTCCATAAAGTCCTTGTTCAAGAAAGACTACCAGCTGGCTGACAATGTAGTTATGAAAGCAAAAACGATGGCTGCAATGGAGAATGATGCTATGAAACTAATTGCCAAAAAGATAGAAGCGCTCAAGGTGTCAAGCATAAGGATGATCATGGAAAGCATTCGCCGGACTGCTGAATATGCAGGTGATATCGCTGAGATTGTTCTAAATCTCAATGTAAATCAAATAATCGCGACTTGACAACATGAGGCAATTAAGTTTCACAAAGAGTCTAACACGTAGATGCGATTGCTGTTATTTCAGCGAGTATGCCTACATAAGGTGCCCTCCCCATGAGATATAAGTCAATTTTATGTAATAGCCTGCGTAGTTCTTAACATCACATCATATGGGCTTTGTGATAGCGCCTATTTTTCAAAGTATACTCAAAAATCATAAGAAATCTTATGCCAGGGAGGTTCAACTCCCCTTCAACGCATTGATTGAACAGAGTTGACTTGTTGGCGTTCTTAATTTTCGCCTTGTTTCTTTTGCGCGATTTTTGTGAGTGACTCTTCTATTTCTTGTCGCAGTTTGCAGTTAGCTACCAGTTTTAGGGCTTCCAGCAGCATTGGCTCTATAGGCGCTTCATCCTCGTCTGTGATGTACATCCACAACTTTCCATTTCTGTACCACCCAAGCAAGACCCGCACATATGCTTCAAAACCCTCTGCCTTACCAACGGTCTCCATCAAATTCAGAATAGGCAGAATAGAACCGTTATGTAGAATGAATTGTAGAAATTTCTCTATAGGCTCTGCTGGACGGAATCTCTCCTTACTGCACAGTTCTCTGTAAGCATGCCAAACTGCAGCGTCAACCCAAACGCCAATCTGCTTCTTCACAAATGTTACCGCCAAACATTACTTCTAACGTTACAGGTAGAACGGGAGGGGGTCGATGACCGATAGAGAGGTATTAAACAGTATTTCAGTGGCAAACAAGCTTCCCTTTGCCTTCATCTCGCTGGAAATCTTCTAAGAACTTCAGCTCTCTGATCTCTGCTGGAACAGGCATGGTTGTCCAGTTTTCGCTTTCACTGTCGAACCGCTGAAGGCTGAGCTTCTCCAGCTCCATCAAAAGCAAGTTGTGCTTACTCTGGGTTTGATGATAGGCTTCGCATGCTTGCATAAGCTTCTCAGACAACTCTTTCATATTGCAAAGTTGCAGATACGCTTCCTTGTTCAACGTCTTGAGCTGGTGGCGCATGAATGGCAGCTTCACGCCAGCTGCCTTTCTCAGTCTGAGCTCCCAGAGAAATATGGCTCTTTCGCGTCTCAACCACTTGGCAGCTTGCTTTCGCCACTTATGCTCAGCCTCAAACTGCTCTATAAGGTCCTCTGTTTTTGAGATCCTATACTTCAGGCGCAACTGCTCAGGGTCAACATCATGCCTTAGCTGGCTTATGGCGTCTTTGCACTCAGCTATCTCCTGCTTCAGCTCGTCAAGTTGCTCGTTCAAGTCTTGTACGCGCATCTGCAGTTCGTATCCCTTCAGGCTTGGCAGTTGCATTCGAATGGTGAAGTGTCTCTCTTTGTAGACTCTGTCATGTTCGACTCCGCCTCTCATATACGCTTTCAATGCAGACTCCACGCAGCTTTCACCTCCTACTCTCTCAATTTTCTCTCTTCCTCTTCTGGGCTGATAAGCGAACGATAGTACACGGCTTTAAGATAGACAAGATGTCCGCCTTCCTTAGTCATGACTTCCCACTGCAGCGGTGCAATTAAATGTGCAAAGGTCGAGTCATCCAACAGCATTATAATTTCATAGCAAAGGGGCAAAAGGCGCCTGCGCTTTTTCCTAAGCAACTCCTTATCTTCCCAAAGCTTCGAATCAAGCTTGAACAGCGCTCTAAACAGCTCGTACATGTTTTCCCTGTTGAAGATCTCAGCCTGCTGGTCCTCAGGCAGTCTCTGAGCAAGCAAAGCCAAGTCTTTCAAAGCCTGCACCGCATACTTTTTGATGCGGTAGTTGTAGACGTTCTGCACCTGCGAGCTGTACCCGTTCTTCCGTTCGCTCAAAACGTACTTCCTCATCGCATTTCCTAACATCATTCCCCACTCTTAACAATTTCTGTTTATTCAGTGTCACATAATATACAAAAATGGTTATATAAACTTTTCCATAATCATCAACCAATGACAAACCGCACGCAACGGAGAAGGACAGATGAGCGAATTCAGAATCGAGAAAAGAAAGGTCATAACCCTCAGAAAGAAGACAAACGGCAAGGTCTACAAGCAATACATTCTGACGATACCGAAAAAGTTTGCTGAACAACACAAGCTTGACTCGGTTTACTGCGTTTCCAACAGCATATGGATAGGCGTCCCAGACCAAGAAACACTCATGCAGATTTTGAAGCATATTCCGCAAATCGAGCAACTTCTCAAAAGAGGGAACAACCAACCATGACACAAGACAACAAATCTCAAGCAAGAAAGTATCCGCTGCCTCCAATAAAGCTGTATCAACACGTTTTCTGCAGAAACTGCGACATCCACTGCAACCCAGCAGAAGCACGCTTCCAAAACTGCATCCTCACACTAATCGCAGACGAACTCGCCAGAACCCGCCAACTCCAACAACACCGCACACAACACCAAAACTGGTGACACTGTTATGGTATCAACTGCGTCTGCTATTGGCTCGTGTGACACATTGTGTTTCGAGCTTAATGGAGGCTTCTTTAGGCGAAACAGCCACGCAAGGCGCCCAGTTCAGCCTTGCAGAAATGTGTCACATCTGCCCATAGAAGCCGAAGGAGTTGCCTACTGTGCATAGGACTGTGTATTTTTGGCGTGGTTTGTATCCTTTGCTGAGGCGTTTCTGCAGGGAGAAGAATGTCTCGTTTAACAAGGTTGTTAACTGTGCTGTTGAGGCGTTTCTCGGTCAGGCAGATGTTGAGGAGTTGAGGCTTACTGCGAAGCTTGAGCAATTGTTGCGCGAGGAAGCTGGGCTGAGGCGTGTTTCCAACGCTATGCTTAGGAGTGGCAGCTATTTGCCTGGTTATGTTCAGCGGGTCTTGCGCGAGCCAGGTCGTAGCCTTTCGCATTTGCCTGATCCTCAGCGACCTTTGAAAGCGTTAAACCCGAAAGAAGAGCGTGTCTTTCGCAAAATCGCAGCCAGACGTGAACAGATTGCCAAGGAAATTGCGGACATTCAGGAGCAGCTTCTGCGTGATGTTAAGCCCTTTCGCCTCAAGCCTGACGTGAATAGGCGTTCAAGGTCACGTGCACGTGCAAAAACCGCAGTAGAAGGAGGTGAAAAAGCGAATGCCTGTTAAGAGGTTAGGTCGCCCGCCGTTCCTAAGCGTCAACGAGGTTGAAGATGGCGACGTCTTCTTGGTTGTTGAGCCGCCGTATCTCGTGGACGCAGAGCACAGCAAGTGGGGCAAAGAACGCTACCGCATAGTCGTCAAGAAGCCTGAAGACAGAGAATTCGGTTTGAGAACGTGGACGTTGAACACTTCAACATCGAATAGGCTTTTAGACGCTTTCGGCGAAGATGACAAGCTCTGGGTAGGCAAGAAAATCCGCGTCCGAAAGCATGCGGAATTCGTTCTCGGAAAGCAGAAGCTTGTGCTGTACGGCGAAGCATACGTCGACCCGCAGAAGCCCTTAGAGGTTGAGCAGTAGGATGGCTGGGTTCAAGCCGAAGAGTTGGCGTTGTCCAAGCTGCGGACACGTCAACCCACCATCCCATTTTTTCTTTTGTCGGAAATGCGGTTTCCGAAACATTGCCACCTACGGTTAGGATAGAATAATGAATGAGGCTTTCAGGTGCCCTCAATGCGGTTCAGAGAGGCTTTACAGAGACGGATTACGCTATCTTATTAATGGAAATACAACGCAAAGATGGCTGTGTAGAAACTGCGGATACCGCTTCAGCCAACCGAATTGCAACAGCTCAGAGGTGATGCAACGCCTCTCAAGAATTCATACGCAGTCATTAAATTACTCCTATAACTTATCTCTAATCCGCCAAAGGAGCGATGAGCCATTAAGGCAAGCGTCCACTGGTGCAAAGCTGGTGAAAAATTTGGCCGCAGCAGAAAGCCAAAAACAAGCTGCGGGGATGTCTCCACCATCAGACCAAGAAAGCATCAAAGGCAAAATCTTAGAATTTCTCTGGAAACTCGAAAAAGACGGCAGGACACAAGGCACCATAAGAAACTACAACAAATGGTTCAGCCGCTGTCTAAAACACGACGTCAACATATTCGACCCTGAAGAAGTCAAAGGCTACCTAGCCAAAGCTGCATTAAGAGAAAGAACAAAAATAACCATTGTTGGAATGCTCAGAGTCTGGTACAGATTCCTTAAGATTCACTGGGAACCGCCAGAATACATCCCAGAAGCCGAAATTCCCTTCATACCCACGGAACAAGAGCTTGACCAATTGATAGCTGGATGCGGAAAGAAAACGGCAACATATCTTCAACTCATGAAGGAAACAGGAGCACGAGCCGGCGAAATCTCCAAGCTTACATGGGCTGACATCGACTTTCAGCAGCGAATAGTCAGAATAAAACCTGAAAAAGGGAGCCTACCACGCATGCTACCGCTCTCTTTGAAAGCTACTGAAATGCTTAACAATATTCCAAAAACATCTGACCGCATATTTCTCTTCGCCGACGACATGCGCTCATGCTTCTACGTCCAACGCAAACGCATTGCCAGAAAACTGGGCAATCCTCGACTATTGCACATAAGCTTCCACACTTTCCGCCATTGGAAAGGAACCATGGAATACCACAAAACGAAAGATATCTTTTACGTTAAAGAACTCTTGGGCCACAAGAGCATCCAAAGCACACAAGTCTACATACACATTGAACGAGCACTCTACCCAAATGGCCTGCCGGACGAATACCACGTCAAAGTGGCTAAAACACAAGAAGAAATCTCACAACTATTGGAAAACGGATTCGAATATGTGCTCCAAAAGGATGGCCTCGCCTTCTTCAGAAAGCGGAAATAACCGCCATATAACGGATGCAATAAAAAACTAAGGGATTATCTCGCAACCATTGTATTTTAGATAATCAAAATCCGACAGCTTAATCCTACCCTTACCAATCAGGCTCCTAACTCGTGGCAATTCGCTTTTCAAGGCTTCGATTAGATTTTGCACAGTATCGCAGACAAGTGCGTATTGCTGCTCGTTCCATTGTTTGGTGATATTCGCATACAAACAACGCCCACCACACTCAGAAAGGATGCGACACTGCGAGCATGGCTTTGAGACGAGAATCTTCTCTAACTTGAGCGGATGTGCGGTTCTTATGTGGCCCAAGTAAAAATCTTTCATCCCACCCATGATTGGACAGGGAGCGATGTTTCCGTCGGTTAGGATGCTGTAGTTTATCCAGCCCGAACCGCACCGCAACAAGCTCTTCTCCCCATGCAACAGCGACTGCGTCACGCCTAAGAAGGGATAAAGCCTCAGCACTCTCCCGCATTTCTCCATATAATCCACCCAATACCGCACGAGCCGTTTCACGCCTGGGTTGTAGCTTTCTTTCACCCATTTTTCGAACGGTCTCTGGGCGAAATCGTTCTTCCAAAAACCCGCGTCCAACTGCCAATGGACTGAAGAAAACGGGCATTCATCGTTGTTCAGCAGCCATGTTACCTGCTTGAAGATGTCCGTCTCTTCCATCACCGTCATCCGTGCGATTATTTCGCCTTTGAAACCGTTGCGTCGGATTCGCTTAACGTTTTCCGTAACCTTCCTGTAAACTCCTGTTCCGCGGTAATAGTCTGTTAATTCTTTGTCGCCGTCGATGGAGACTAGAATGGTGTGAAGACGATTCGTGTATTCGGGCTCCAACTTGTCCAAGAGCAAGCCGTTTGTTTGGATAAGAAAATGCTTCGCTGGCACGTTGTCCATTATGAGGCGGATTTTATCCGCGCAAAGCGTCGGTTCGCCCCCGTAAAAAGTCAGGACGCAGTCTGGATCTTTCATGCAAAAATCTCTCAGCCACTCGAAGGGGTAGTTGATTTCTTTTGGCAGAGAATAGTCGATTCTGAATTCTCCAAACTCCGTGCCTATGTCGTCGCATGATTTTCCGTAGCAGTATTTGCATTGCAAGTTGCAGTGGGTTGTCAGTATGACATGGAAGAGCATTTTTAGGCTCCTTTGTATTGTTTAAATGGAATGTCCATGTTCTCTCAGTTGTTGACTGAATCTTTTCTTGATTCCTTGACCTATAAACCTCAAAAAAACCTTGTTATAAAGTTTTTATAGAATGTGTTTTCTTTACGTAGTGTTCTGGAGAATCCTTCTTTGCAGACTTAGGGCGTATAATGGGTAAGTTGAGGAGACGGTAGAAAAATCTATGGTTCTGATGGCTTTCTCTTCTTTGAGGCGCAGAATACCAAAAGTGCTGCAAATAGTCCCGCCAAGCCTACGATTACTCCGAACGGGTATTCGGGTATTACAAAGAAGCCAGCTGTAACTTCTATGTCGTTGCTATCCAGAGCATCACGGTCGGCGGTGTATTTGCCATCACCGTCAACGTCAACTACTATGTCGTATTTTCCGAGAGTAAGTTTGGGATTCCACACGATTATTGGAAGAATCTTTCCAGAGGAGTCTGAGGTTACTTTTATTGTAACTACAGGTGTTGGGATGGGCATTCCGTTTGTCCATGTTTCTACATCATTCACTATGTAGAGATCGTAGGTTGTGGATGCTAAATATCCGTCTCCGTTTGCGTATACGATTTCGTTCAGTTTAAAAGTGTCTTTTTGCTTGCCTGTTGAGTCACAGCTTTCGATTGTGGCGGGTGGCTTCTCGATGAAAACGGCTACTAGCGTATGGTTGTCGTTCATAGTGACTTCACAGGGATTGCCATTGCCAATGTTTTCGCTGTCCAGTAACCAGTGATCTAGTATCCACCACGAGTTCGGGAAAGCGTGTACTGAAACAACGCTGCCTTTGTCGTATAGGTAACTGTTGGGCGTTGGATCGGTGGTGCCGCTTCCGGAAACTTGAATTGTTAGCTCATATTGTGAAGGTGGAAGCTTGACAAAGACCGCTGTTAGAGTGTGGTCAGAATTCATCGTGACTTGGTATGGGTTGGATGAACCAACGTTATTGCTGTCAAGTAGCCAATAGTCCAGCGTCCAACCAGGGTTTGGAATTGCGTTAACAAGTGCCAATGTGCCTTCTAGATAGAGGTGGCTACCTGGCATGGGGTTTGTGGTGCCGGAGCCTGTGACATTTATGTCTAGTGTATATTGAGGTATGGGGATGAAGACGGCTTCGAGAACGTGATTATTGTTCATGGTGACCACGTATGGGTTTAGAGAGCCCACATTTATGCTGTCTAGAAGCCAATATTGCAGTCTCCAGCCGGGGGTAGGGGCAGCGCTTACTGAGACCACGGATTCGTCATCATAGAGGTAGTTGCCCTGGGGCGGTGCAGTGGTGCCTGAGCCTGTAATCGTAATCGTAAGTTGGTATTGTGGTTTTACTGTTATGAAGCCGCTTGTGATTTGGATATCGTTGTCATCCAAGGCGTCGATGATGGCGTCGTACTTGCCGTTGTTGTTTACGTCGACTAGGATGTCGTATTGTCCTACAGTGTGGGGGTCGCTCCATACGGCCGTGGGAACTATTTTTCCATAAGCGTCTGAATAAACTTGAGTTTTGATGACGTGTGCCGGGATGTCTATGCCATCGATCCATGTGTTCACGTCGTTGAGTATGTATAGGTTGTAGCTCGTGGATGGTGAGTAGCCACTACCATTTGCGTATATAGTGTCGCGCCAGTAGAATATGTCCTTTCGATTACCTTGTGCGTCACAACTTTCGATTGATGGTTTAAGGCTTATTTCTAGGTATGGATGGTTATAGTACCAGTCTTTGCTATAGAAAAGTCTATTGCGTGAGCAGTAAATAGGGCATTTCTCGATTGTGAATTTTATGATTACGCTGACGATTCCGTCGTTGGCGCATTCAGTTTTGACGTATGTTGTCATAGCGTCGCTATCCCAGCTATGCCATTTTTCTCCTCCAGTCTTATCCACCCATGTTATGACGATTTCGTCGCCTACATCTGGTGCATTGTCCCAGGTTAGAGAAGACTCTTTCCATGGTGCATTTGTGTCCTTATAGTAATCTGTGGTCTTACACGCAGATACTGGAAGAGGGTCTGGTGGAAAGCCTGAATAGCATTTCAGATATAGCGTTGCTTTGGCTATTCGGTTATAGTCTAAGTTTGAAACGTCGAATTTGAGGTAGATTCGAGAGATTAGCCAATTATCCCCGTATTTATTGTCTTCAACTTCTAGTGTTGGGCCGTTGTGGTTGCCTCGCCAATAGGCATTTACATAAGCGTCGTCTGTTGGGAGTAATGTGAGTGTATCAGTCTCGGCTTTGGCGTGTTGTGGGGTGAAAAATATGCTTAGTAATAATATAGACACTATGATTAGGAGCCTTATTTTCAAAGTTGTTCTCCTTATTATGGAATTTTGTGCGTCTGTGGTTCAGTATCAATATTGTAGTTAACATATAAAAAGACTGATAGAATTGATTTCTAGAACTTTCGCGGCGATCTTCAATTTTCTCTCACGTGTTCTATGGTGTATTCATGATATGTGAATAGGGTGACGTGATTAAAGGAGATCGAGGCATGTTAAAAAGTCTTAAATATGCAAAAAGACAATAAAAATAAACACAGACGCACGAGTGCCGATTCCAATTTAACGTGCCGGTTGAGGTTTACTTTGGTTCAAACTGAAAAAGCAGTAGAGTTTACCATCCGTGGCAGAATCGATATAATAGCGAATATTTTGGATGAGGCACGGAACGGCGTAAAAAAGACAAGAATTATGTATGCTTGCAACCTTAGCTTTAGACAACTTCGGGTTTACTTGAATTTTCTCTTGAAGAAAGGACTCTTGATGGTGAGCGCTTCGGCTGAAGATGGAAAAAGCCAGGTTTTCAAGGCGACGAAGAAGGGTTTGGCTTTTTTGGAAGCGTACCGTAACCTTCAAGCGGTTATTTCTTGATAACGTGTGTCAGTTTCGTGTTTTTCTATTTTTTCTAAGAATCTATGGGTTAAGGCGTCAAGTTTGATTTTTTTATTTTCCGTGTTTATTTGGATGAAGTTGAATTCTTCTAAAAAGGCTATTATTAGTTTTGTTTTTTCTTCATCCAAGTCGGTTTTTCTTGCGATCTCATTTAGACTGTGCCATTTGCCGTCTCGGAGGCCTTCGAAGAGTGCATCGACCTTGCCGATCTTCATTTTGCTCATCTCATTCGTTAAACCTTTGGTTGTGGTGGATAAATGGTTTGTGAGTCTTCATTTTATATCATTGTTTGGATTTTTCTAGAACAAATGGAATATAGTTCTAGAATATAGTTATAGATTATCCTTTCGCGTGTTCTTAAATATGACGATTACAATTTTAGTGGTGACGTGGCCAAATTTAGCGGCGAAAGATAGGGAGAAAGAATTTCCGCAAGAGTCGCCGAAGTACGGCTCTAAGAAATCCGCATCTGCTCCGGTCACGGAGGGATTTTAGTAGTGAACAACAACGAGTGGAAAGAACAAAAACTGTTCGTCGAGGAACTGAAACGTCAGTGGAAACTTATGTGGAGAGAGCGGATAGATGATAAAGTTAGAGCCGAGGGAATTGCAGCTAAAGATTTTGGTTTGTTGTTCGTTGAGCGTGGTACCATAATTATAGCCACTCGAGATTTCAAACTATTAGATTTTAGGCAGATCTTGCAGCAGCATAACCTTGTCCATGCAGAGGACGTGGTTTTCCCTAGTCCGTCTACAGGTGGCTGGGGTAAGTTTGCGCGTGAGGTTTTTGGGAAAAATAGTGGAGTCAAGCGGCGGGCTTCTTATGAAAAACCAAAGGGCGGAAGCGGGCCTTTGAAGAAGTGTGGAAGAGGTTGGCTTCACGTTAGAATGTGAATTTCTGTTCATGTTTTGAACAGTGAAGTTGTTTTAGGTGAGTTTATTGTCCAGGTATAGGAACCGGATAGAAATAATAGCTGACATCCTTAACATTGTCAGGAATGGTGCTCGCAAAACGCAGATAATGTACAAGGGAAACCTTAGTTATAAGCTTCTTACGCGGTATATGGGCGAGGTTATTGGTGCTGGCTTGGTTTGTGTGGGAGAAAAAACAAGCATATATCAGTTGACTAGGAAGGGTGAAGATTTTTTGAGGTATTTTGAAAGTTACTTGGCAAGTCGTACTGCTGTGGATCAGCATTTGAATAATATAAAGAATACGAAGGCGATGCTTGAGGATATGTGCCTGTTTAGGCGTCCGGTTGGAGATGAGGGTTTTGGAAGTGAGGTTCGGAAAAAACCTGGCAAGGATAGTTTGAAGTAGTAAGAGTGATATGGTTATGAGTCATCGCCGAATGATTTTTGTTCTTGTTCTTTTTGTGGTTTGTGTTTTTAGTAGTATTTCTCGAGGTTTTGCGGAAACGACTGAGGTTGAAGCGTATGGAGTGATTAGTAATGTTTCGGGTTTTTTGGAGAGGGCTTTTTTGGCTGTAGGGGACGCAGAGCGTTCGGGGGCAAATGTTACTTTGCTCAAGGTGAGGCTTAATTATGCTGGGTTGCTCTTGGCAAATGCTAGTGCAAGTTTTGGTGTTGGGGATTTTAGTGCTGCTGTTGATTTTGCTCTTTTGGCGAACGATACTGTGAATGGTATGGGTGATGAGGCTTATCAGTTAAAGACCGCAGCAGAAGTAGCTCGGGTGGAGCGGTTCCATTGGTCTATTTTAGTGTCTAGTTTGGGTATTAGTTTGGTGGTTTTTGTTGTTTTGGTTGGTTGGGTTTATTTTAAGCGTTATTATGTTCGTAGGGTTTTGGGTTTGAAGCCTGAGGTGAGCCAGAGTGAGTCTTGATGAGTATAAGTTGGTTCTTGTGAGTGTTTTCCTAGTCTTGGTTCTTGTTGCTGCTTCGCCTACTTTGAGCATGGTGATTGATTGGCCGGCTGGTGAGCGGTTTACTGAGCTTTGGGTTTTAGGTCCGGGTCATATGGCTGAGGGTTATCCTTTTGACGTGAGGGAGAACATGTCTTATAGTGTTTTTTTGGGTATGAGTAATCGTATGGGCGGGTTGGAGTATTATGTGGCTTTTGTGAAGTTCAGGAATCAGACTGAGCCTTTGCCTAATGCGACGACGGGTGAGCCTAGTATAGTGACGTCGTCGTTTGAGTATCGTGTATTCTTAAGCGCTGGGGAGGTTTGGGAGAAGAATGTTACTTTCTCGTTTTCTGGAGTAAGTCTTGAGGGTGATATGTGTAGGGTTTCGTATTTGGTGGTTGATGGTTTTTCTTCCTTTGTAAACAAAACTGCTACGTGGGATGCTGCGAATAAGGGGTACTATTTCCAGGTTTTCTTCGAGCTATGGCGATATAACGCTACGACTTCGGTGTTCGAGTATCATAATCGTTTTGTCAGTTTGTGGCTGAACATGACGGCTACTGTGTAATAGAATAATGTTCTAGAACATTTCTCCTACTTGGTTTAAATGTGAGAAAAGACAGATTTAGCATGACGAAGGGAGTTAGGCCCTGACTGAAGGTTTTGCTGAGCGAGACGTTAACTCTCCGCGTGTGTTGGTGCTGATTGCGGCGTTGAACGAGCAGGAAGGCATAGGTCCGACCATAGAGGAGTTGCGGAAAGTGCTCGTTAACCCTTATTTTCTAGTTGTTGACGGCAACAGCACTGACCGTACTGTGGAGATTGCGAAGGATTTTGGTGCTGTTGTTATACCGCAGAAGGGTACGGGCAAGGGGGATGCGGTTGCTGTGGCTCTTTCGCATTTGGACGGCGAGGCGTTTGATTATGTTGTTCTCATTGATGCTGACTTTACATATCCTGCCGAGTTTTTGCCTCGGATGATTCAGATTCTTGAGGAAAACCCCGATGTTGGCATGGTGTGTGGGAATAGGTTTAACAGTCATCTTCATGTTAAGTCCATGCGGAACGCGTTTTATTTTGGGAACAGGCTCTTGGCTTTCACGCATAACTTGTTGAACGGCGTGAGTTTGCGTGATCCGTTGACTGGTTTAAGAGTAGTTCGTGCTGAAGCATTGCGGGATTGGTTGCCGAAGTCGAAGGGTTTTGACGTTGAGGTCGAGTTGAATCATCATGTGGAAAGACGCGGCTACGGCATACGGGAGATTGATATTGCGTATAGGCCGCGGTTGGGCGAGAAGAAGTTGAAGTTAAAGCATGGGCTTACTATAATGAAGAGAATCCTTGTAGAAAGCATGTATTAAACGTCTGTGTTTCTTTAGAAGTTGTTGACCAGAGCGCTAGGATTTGTTCAACAACTTGGGCGTTAGCTTTGTTTGTTGAAGGATGTTAGTGTATTCTTTGGGCGAGTCCGTCGAAGTCTGAGTCGAAGCTTAGGATTTGTTTTATTTTGTTTTTTTGTATGTGGGCTAGTGTGGTGCAGTCTGTGAAGCTTAGGGGTTTGTCTTTGAGTGTTTGGAATTTTTGCCAGGCGAGTTCGAATGTTTCTTTTGTTGTCCATAGTTTTGTGATTCTTGGTGATTCTATTATGTATTTTCCGATGTCTGTGGCGAGGTCTTGTCTTTTTGTTCTTATGAGGGCGGTTGTTATGGCTTCGTCTATGATGTAGTCTGAGGTGTAGATGGTGCCGAATTCTGCTTTTAGTGCTTTTTTCATTAGTTCTTTGCTTCTTTGGTGGAGTTCGTCGTCTGCGTTTCTTAATGCTATGAAGATTCCTGTGTCGATGAAGACTGTCATGGGTTTATCTTCCGTAGAGGATTTCGTCTATTCTTTTTGATGAGTCTTTGATTCCCCAGTGGGTTGGGTTTTCGATGGTTTTCCATGCTGGGTCTTCTTCTAATGGTGGCAGTTCTTTGAGTCTTTTTATTATTTCTTCTTGGTTTTCGAGGGCGTAGTCGATTATTAGGCTTAGGGCTTCTTGGAGGGTTATTTTTATGCCTTCTTGGAGTAGTAGGGAGGCGAGGAATCTGTCGAGTTTTTCTTTTTTCTCTTGTTCGATTTTTGTTGTTACGGACATTTTTCCACCAGTAGAAAAGTGGAAAAGTCTACTTAAATACTTTATGGCGTTTTCTTCTTTTGTAGCTAATTGTTGATTTTCTGTTTAGAAGTAGTAGTCCCTTAGCCCTTAGCGCCGACTACTTCTGGGCATGATTTTGTGTGCGGAATCTTGTCTGACCCTAATGTTGTGTAGCCCTTATCCCCTCGGTTTTTTCGGCAGTTTTCCATAGTTACTTAACATAAATAGTTAAGGGGGAAGGGGGGTGGGTGGTTTTGTTGGGGTTTGAGGCTGATCTGATTTTGTTTGGTTGTTTTAGTGTGTATATGATTTTGTTTGTTGACTGATTCAAGCATGTATCGTTTGGAGCCTTGGGTTCTTTATGGTAGGTTCTGAAGCTGTTTCGGTTGTTGTTTCTGCCTATTCTAAGGAAAGGCTTGATTGTGTTCTTGAATGCGTGAATTCTGTTAGGAATCAGTCGTTCCCTCCGAAAGAGATTATTTTAGTTTTAGATCCAGACCGGCAGCTGATGGAGGCTTATCAGAGCAGGGTTCCGAGTTATGTGAAAATCATCGCTAGCGAAGGGTTTGGGCTGTCAAACGCAAGGAACGCTGGCGTAAAGAGTGCGCAAGGAGAAATCGTGGCTTTTATTGACGACGACGCGGTTGCGGATGTGAACTGGCTGAAGAACCTTGTGAGGAATTATGATGATTCAAACGTTGTGGGAGTGGGTGGTGCGATTAACCCGTTGTGGGAGAACGGGTGTCCAGCGTGGTTTCCAGAAGAGCTTAACTGGGTTGTCGGCTGTTCTTATAAAGGGCTTCCTGAGCAAAAAGCGCTTGTTAGAAATCCGATTGGTTGTAATATGTCGTTTAGAAAGGATGTTCTGATGAAAGTTGGGCTTTTCAGATCTGATATTGGGCGGTTTGGGAAGAGACTTTTGGCTGGTGAAGAAACTGAGCTTTCTTTGAGGATTCTGTCCAAGATTAAAGGTTCAAAGATAATTTATGACCCAGCGGCGAAAGTTTATCATAGAGTCAGCAAGAACCGTGTGACTCCTAAGTATTTGTGGGGGCGGTCTTTTTGTGAAGGTGTGTCTAAGGCTTTGATTACATCGAGGTCTCCTGCTTTGTCTGCTGAAAATAAATACTTGAAGTATTTGATTGAGGTTACGGTTCCGTCGAAACTTAGGCATGGTTATCGGTTTGGTAATTTGTGTCAGCTTTTGGTTTTAGCGTGTTCTACGTGTGCTGTTTTTGTAGGTTTTTCTCTTACTAGGATAAGCAGAAGTTGATGAGTTCGTGAAAAGGGATAAGTATCTGGATTCTGTTAGGAAGCTAAAATGAGGTGTCTGAGATTCTCAAAATAGGTATAGTCGGCGGTGGTCACATAGCAAAGCATAGGCATATTCCAATTTTTCAGAAAATGAGAGATGTTGAGGTCTATGCAATTTGTGATTCGGTAGAATCTGTTGCGAAGGGTGTTGCTAGCCAGTTTGGAATTAAACATTACTATACTAGTCTTGCAGAAATGCTAAAGGAAGACTTGGACGTCGTGGATATTAATACGCCTCCGCAGAGTCATCTTTCTGTGGCGAAAGAGGCGATTGAGGCGGGCTGTCATTTGCTTGTTGAGAAGCCGTTGGCTATGACGGTTGAAGACGTGGACGAAATGTTTAGTCTTGCGAAAAAACATGGTGTGAAGCTTTGTGTTGTTCATCAGAATCTTTACAATCCAGCGGTTCAAAAAGCTGTTCGTCTTGTTAGAGAAGGTTTTGTTGGTGATTTGATTGGTGTTGATGTTGGAACCTATGTGCGAAGAGACAACTACATGTGCGTTAATGGTGCTCATTGGTGTCACAAGTTGCCCGGCGGGATTTTTTTTGAGGTTCTTCCTCATCCAGTCTATTTGCTGCAGATTTTTCTTAAAGCGGCTGATCCTAAATGCGTTGTGACGAAGAAGTTGAGTGGTCTTGAGTGGATGAAGGCAGATGAAGCGAGAGTTTTGTTTGGCGCTGAGAATGGTGTAGGGTTGGTTGTGGCTTCGTGTAATTCGCCGTACCATGGCGATTCGTTGAATATTTTTGGGACAAAGATGGGGTTGCAGGTTGATTTGTGGGGGCGTAGTGTGATCAAGTACAAGCCTCGAACTGAAGACCCAGTTTCTGTTGGTAAAGGCAATCTGAGTCTTGCGTCTCAGTTTTTAGGCTTGTTGGGAACAACTGTTTCTAGTGTTTTTACCATAGGGCTAGGTGGCGAGAAAATCAGTGCACATTATGGTTTTTTGCGTGCGTTTGTGGATGCGATTCAGGGCAAGGGCAAGTTGCCTGTTAGTGAAGAAGAGACCAGAGAGAATGTTTCTATTGTTGTGAAGATTTGTAGGATGATTGACGAGTCTGTTTAGAGTTTGAATTAGTGATCGCAGATGGCTAATATTCTTAGGGTTTTGTATTTCTTAGGTCGGGCTATGCGAAGACCTTATTGGGATGAGGCTAGGCTTCGGAGGTTTCAGGAGAAAAGGCTCCGTCTAGTTGTTGAAAATGCCTATCGTTCGGTTCCTTTTTATCATGAAAAATTCAAGGAGGTTGGAATCAAGCCGAGTGATATTCGTGGTTTGGATGATTTGAGGAAGTTGCCTGTTGTTAGGAAGAGTGAGTTGAAAGGCGTAGATGCGGCTAAACTCGTTTCTGCTGAATTTGATGTAGAGCGATTGAAGGTTAATAGAACCAGCGGCTCAACGGGTCAACCGTTTACGACTTATCTTAGCAGGGTGGAAGATGATTGGCGTAAGTCGATTTATATGCGGGCGAATATTAGTTGTGGACAAAGGCTTAGAGATCGTTGGGTTGTTGTGACTGCGCCTCATCATTTTTCGGATACTACGAGTATTCAGCGTAAACTTGGGGTCTTTGCGCAGACTTGTGTCTCTATATTTGATGGTATTGATAAGCAAATTGAACTAATAAGTCAAGCTCGGCCTGATGTGTTGGATGGTTATTCTGGCGCTTTGCTTTTGATTGCTAAAGAGGTGAATAGGCAGGGGTTGGGGTTAATTCGGCCTAGGATTGTTTTTGGGACGGCGGATTTGATGGATGTTGTTTCTCGTAGGTTTATGGAGGAGGTTTTTGGTGCTCCTTATTACGATCAGTTTGGTTGTGCTGAGATTGATAGGAGTGCTTGGCAGTGTCCGGAGAGGGTTAGGTATCATATGGATGTGGATAGTGTTGTTATGGAGTTTGTTGATGAGGATGGGGAGGGGGTTTCTGCTGGTGAGCGGGGTGAGGTTGTTTATACGAGTTTGTTTAATTTTGCGATGCCGTTTATTCGTTATGCTGTTGGGGATGTTGGTATTCCTTCGGATGATGAGTGTCCTTGTGGTAGGAGGCTTCCTTTGATGGAAGTTGTGGAGGGTCGTCGGGATTCTTTGTTGGTTTTGCCTGATGGACGTTTGCTTTCTCCTAGGGTTGTTACTAATGCTATGAGTAGGTTTTTTGAGAAGGTTGTTCAGTATCGGGTTGTTCAGAGGAAAGTTGATCTTTTTGAGGTTTTTGTTCGGGTGAGGGAGGGTGTTGATACGGGTGTTTTTGAAAGGGAATTAATCGAACATATTAAACGTGTGCTGGGTTTGGGTGATGACGTGACTATTGCGGTGAGGTTTGTGGATGACGTGCCGTTAAGCAAGTCTGGTAAGTTGATGTCTGTTGTTTCAGAGTTAAAGGGTTAAGTTTCTGGTGATTTTTTGAAGATTTTGCAGGTTTATATGGGACCTTATCTTGCTGACCGCGGTGGGGGTGTTTCTGTTTATGTTCGCAATATCTCTGAACGGCTTGCTAGAAAGCATGATGTTACGGTTTTTGCCACGAATCCGGGTGGTTTGCCGCGTTTTGAGGTTGTGAATGGTGTTAAGGTTGAACGGTTTAGACGGTTTGCGCCGAGTGGGGCTTACTTTTTTTCTTTGGAAATGTTGTTGAAATTGAGACATTCTGAGTTTGATGTTGTTCATGGACATTGTTATCAAGCTTTTCCCTTGCATTTTTCAACTTTGGCAAAGAGAAAGAGATTTTTTGTGTCGATGCATTTGGGGGGGCTTGGCGTTTCTAAGTTTCGAGATTCTGTTATGAAATTGCTTAAACCTTTTGGAAGGAGAACTCTTACACAAGCAGATAGAATTATCGCGAGTTCTGAGTATGAAAGAAATTTTCTTCTAGAACATTTTAATCTCAATCCAAAAAAGATTGTTATGATTCCATGTGGGGTTAATTTGAGTGAATTTAAGGCTTTATCAAAATGTAAAAGTGATGTTAAACGTATTTTATATGTTGGGCGATTGAGTAGCTATAAAGGGGCGCATTATCTTGTTGAAGCGTTACCTAAATTGAATGATAATATAATTTTGGAGATTGTAGGTAAGGGTCCTGTGAGAAAGAGTTTGGAGGAGAGGGCTAAAAATTTGAAGGTTCTTGAAAGAGTGAGATTTTATGAGAATTTGCCCCGTGAAGAGCTGGCTCAGAGATATGCTGATGCTGATGTTTTTGTTTTGCCGTCTCAGCATGAATCGTATGCTATTGTGGTGGCTGAAGCGTTGGTGTCTGGAACACCGTGTATAGTATCCCGAACATCGGCTCTTAATGAATGGATTGATAATGAAACTTGCTTTGGTGTAGATTATCCTATTCGAATTAGTGAGTTGGTGAAGGTTATCAGCTCTGTTTTGGACAGTGGGATTCGCGGGGAAGCTGTCTTTAATAGGTGGCTTGGTGGCAAGATTTTGGATTGGGATGATGTGGTTTTGAATTTGGAGAAACTGTATGAGGAATAGTTTATGATTTTTGATTGAGGGATATTTTATGAATGTTTTGTTTTTGAGTGAGGTGTTTTATCCGCATGGTGGCGGTGCTGAGCTTGCTACTTATTTGTATGCGAAGCTTCTTAGTGAGGCGAAGTTTAACGTTACTGTGGTTACGAATCGATTTCCTAGCGAGCCAGAGTTTTCAAAGAATGAAGGTTTTACTGTTTATAGGTTACCTTTGCTGAAGAGGAGGGAAGGCATTAAGTATTCGATTTTGCAACGTTTTGATGTTTTGTTTTCTAGTTTTATGCGAAGGTGGATTAAGTGGGCTGATGTTGTTTATGTTCCGCGGTTTTGGTTTTCCGCAATTCCTTTGGCTAAGGCTTTAGGTAAGCCGGTGATCGTGCATCTTCATGATTATATTCCTGTTTGTCCGTTGACTGTTTTGTATGATTCTAGGGTTGATGGTGTTTGTCAAAAGGGGGGTTTTTGTTCTGTTGGTTGTATTGGTTGTGTGTATGCTTATGAGAGTGGTAGGCGGAAGGGTTTGAGTAGGGCTCTTGGGTCTACGTTTTTGAATTTAACTGTGTGGCCTGTTTTGAGGGGGTTTATTGAGTGTAGTGATGCTGTTGTTTGTGTTTCTCGGGCTCAGAGGGATTTGCTGGTCAGGTATGCTCCCTCGCTTGGCGGGAAGATCAAGGTTATTTATGATCCATTACCTCAGTTATCGCCTGTGCCAATAGATGGTGATGACTTTGGATATTTTGGCGGCTCTAGTTATCTCAAGGGCTTTCATGTTCTGTTGAAGGCGTTGAAGTATCGGAAATTGCGAGGACTTGATCCTGTTACCGTGCACGCGGCTAAGTTTTCTGGCATTGATCCACGGTTTGCTGGTTTTTTGGAGGAATTGGGTTTTGTTTTGTATGGCAAGCTTGGGAGTAACGAAATGGATCAAATTTATCGGAATGTTAAGGCAGTGATTATGCCATCTATTTTGGGTGAGACTTTTGGGTACGTTGTTGCGGAGGCTCTTTTGAGAGGCAGAATAGTTATCGCTTCGAGAATTGGAGGTATACCTGAGGCAGTAGAAGGTTGCAAAGGAGCTTTTCTTTTAGATGCTGGTGATGCAGCACAACTTGCTGAGACGATAAGTGTTGTAAAAGGTTTGAGTAGGGAGGAAGTAAAGGAGCTTGGAAAACAAAACAAAGAAGCATTTGTAAGTAGATTTGAAAATCAAATGACCTTGAAAGATTTTTCTAAGCTTTGCAATTCAGTCACTAAAACATGGTGATTGTCTAAATTGGACACAATTATTGTGACTGTAGGACTTTGCGTTAAAAACTCTGGAGAAACATTGCTTAAAACCTTAGAGAGCATTGTATCCCAAGATTTCCCTAAAGAAGACATTGAAATTATTATTGTGGACGGCGGTAGTCAAGACGAAACGCTTGAAATAATAAGAGATTTCATTCTACACACAAAAATCAAAGTAAGTGTACTTTTTGATGAAGGCAAAGGGTTAAGCACCGCCAGACAAAAAGTAGTCGACAATGCAAAAGGTAGCTATATATTGTGGGTAGATGGTGACGTTATTTTAGCCAACGATTTTCTGAAGAAACAATTAAGGTTTATGCGAAAAAGACCCTTCGTAGGATTGGCCCGAGGGAAAGGTGAGTACACTGAGTCAGGTGGTTTTGTTGGCGATGTCCAAAATCTTTTATTTAGTACGCTTGATATCGTATATTTTGGAGCAACAATTTGCAAAACCAAAGTGTTAAGACAGGTAGGCGGTTTTGACAAACGAATGATTGGAGCCGCTGAGGATGTAGATATCAAAACCAGAATACTTTTACTAGGTTGGCAATCAACGATTAACAAGGAGGCAAAGTTTTTCCACATTCCTAAGGACACATTGAAAAACCTTTTTAAGCAATATTCTTGGTATGGTCACGGCGATCATTTTCTTTATCACAAGTATGAAGGTCTTATAAAAATCCCCTACAGACTGCCTCCTTATTATTTTGGATGGGGATTGAAACTATCAAAAAAGGCGTATAACCAATATCACCTAAAAAAAGCCTTTATTATTCCTTTCCTATGCTTTTTTATAAGCATAAGCTGGTGCTTAGGATTTTTGAGGGGTCATATCCAAGGTTATGGGCACTCCATTAAAAAGCCCGAAATAAGAAAGGAAGCACTATTTGCGGCAAAACAATCGCTCGAACGAGCCCGAACACGTAAGAAATTCTAACAATAAAAGTTTTGAAATCTGACTATGGATGGCTCTAATTGAGAATTAAGATCGGAACATTGGTCAATCTAATCCTTCTCGTATGGCTTATTCTTATTCCTATTTTTTGGCACCTTGACTTGACAAAAACATCACTCGAGTTTTATGATACTTTTTTTATGACGCCGAACGCAATTTTCCATCTGATAGTCTTTTATGCACTGGTGTTTTTTTCCATATTTGTAAACAAGTTTTCGCTATATCATGTTTTGTTACTTAGTTTATATTTTCCATTTATTCAACTAGTCAATTATCCATACCTTACAATCCGCGACGTTTATCTTCATGCCGCCCCAGTTAAAACTATACAAGTGAATGGGAAAATAACGTATCCAAAGGATCCTGCCCCTGAAACTTGGCCGGCTTCTTTCGATCTTCATGGGATGTTATCTACTGTCTCTGGGCTTGACCTAATTAACACGAACTATATCCTGTACTTGAGTCTAATCATTGTTTTCGCCTTGATTCTCTTCTCATTTGCAAAGGCATTAGAAAAACATGGCTACAGACTGGCTGGATACAGCGCAATTCTATTTCTGAGCTTATTCTTTACCAATCTTCTCGATAACTTCCATCATTATTCGCGAACGGCTTTGGGCTTCACTTTTCTTTTATTTTTCTTTTTTGCATTTATCTGCTTCAAAGGTCGACGGGGTTATCTGCTCCAATTGATGATAGCTGTGGCGGTATTAACCACTCACCCCTTTCAGTCGCTTGCCATGATAAGCTTTGCTACTTCGTATTTTGTGCTTGCTCCTAGAATAAAAAGAACAAGTTTTGTCGTCTTTTTAACCTCTGCATTCGTCGGATGGTTTTTATTCAATGGATCTTTAACATTTCAAAATACAATTGATAGAGTTAAGACGTTTCTCTCTCCAGAGTATGTGGCTCCTCTTGCTAAAACATTGGCAACAAGTGAAATTCTGCCTTGGTGGGGAGTTGTTTTTCGAGATTTTCTGAAATATACTCTATTTGCGCTCTTAATCGTTGCCTCTTTTGCTTTTATTGTGATTTTGTACAAAATTTTTCTTAAGCGTGAGAATGATGAAATGGCTATCACTTTAGCATCACTTCTTCCAATGTCGCTGGTCATTCTTTTTAGTCTTCTTCTTCTACCCGATTGGGGAATTCCACGGTTTACTTCTTTCGCTGCCTTTCCCGCGGCTTTTGCGTCATTTATGCTTCTCGACAAATTGGTTGCAAAAAAGGTAGCAAAAATATCGTTACGCATGCCAAAACTGGGAAAGAAAGCACTGGTAAGCTTTTTGCTTCTAAACATAGTTATCTTGTCTGCAGCAGTTATGGTGTTACGATTCGAAAGAAATTATTATTATGGTGAGTTAGATCATCCATCAGAGTTGTCTACGTTGTCGTTTTTCTTCAAATATGATCACAATTCAACAGTAAACCTAGTCTCATGGCGCACTGCAGTTCATTCTGCCTATTTCAACTATAACGCATCTCATGGAACTTTACGACTTTGGTATTTGGATTTGAACGCAATAGGCAGAAATTCGACCCAACTACTGCTATCACAAGGTAATCTTATAAACAAATCAGACGCTATTATCAGAGGAATGCGAGACGAGTTTGATTTTAACGGAGTTGAATTTCCTAAAAGCCTTCTTCAAACCATGGATAATGAAATGATACTCCCCAAGTTCAACCGTATATACTCAAGCGACTATTATGCGGTATACAGCCGCTCAATAGGAAATACTCAATAACGCGACGGTATATCCCTGTAAAACTAAAGCTTCTGTTGAGTTAATCTGATTGACCTGCAAAACCGGAGTCTCCCACGGAATAGTGCTGTCAATTCTTATTAAAGTCAAAACTTCTGTAATGCCTTGAAAATAGACAAGAAGTGGTTCATTAGATTTGCAAATCAACAAAATCTTCAATTTACCCTCATTAATCCATGCAAGTGCTTTCAGGTTATCCGAAGAACTGTTTGCTTCAACAATCTGATCTCCAACGCTCAAATTGTTGCCAATCATCCATTGGACGTGATAAGGGTACCATGGCTTGTTATCGTCATCATTAATCATTCCGAAACCTACGCCTCCAGACTGCTTATTAGCCTTCTCCCAAGAAGCACTACTCGAAAACGAATAATAAACATTATAATTCAACCCCTCCAAAATGCCTTTTCTCAAAACAAGCGCTTCCCACACAGCACCTACCATCTGCTGTATTTTCGGATCAGTTCCGGTTTCCCAAGCGCTACTGAAATTACTCTCAGAATTAATGACAAGCACCCATTTGCCACGTGCATTGAAATATACTCTTTGCACATCTTGAATGCCATAATACCCTGAAGAAGTCTCAATCTGAAAATTTTCAGCACGATTCAGCATAACTTCATCACTATATTCTCCAATGGTACCGGAATCATACTTGTGGAAAGATATGAAATCAAGCTCAGCCCCACCATTTGCTAACCAATAATCTAACACAGGCTTCCTATTTGCCCCATCAAAACCAACCATAACCTTTGAGCTAACCGACTTCATAGCATTAGTAGCAGTATTGAACAGGCTCATAAAATAACCTATCCTCGTGTAATTATTCCAACCATAATAGGTCCACGCTTCATTTACTATTTCGTAGAATCTGACTGGAAGACCAACATCTTTGAAATGCTGAACCCATGCTTCGCAATAAGCAGCCCAACTATCTGAATATGGCAAACCAGTCGCAGGATTCGTCGCCATACCATTCGGAAGATACTTAGGCTGCATATCATAACCCCCAAGCGTAATCAACGGCTCAGCACCGACCTCAAAAATCCTCGTAACAAGCAAATCCACATCAGCCCAATTAAAAACCCCACTCCTAGTCGTCTCATTCCAATACACACAAGGATCCGGACTGGCACCACTCTGACTCCTCCAATCAAATATTCGAACAAGCTTAAACCCAACATCACCCGCCAACTGCCTGCGCACAGCACTGTCCCGCCACTTCTTCCACTCAAAATCAAGCTGAAAGCCAAGGCTCAAATTATTCACACCTATCACCTTACTAACATCCACTGTTACATCCACACGCGGCAAGTAACTAACCACGCCAGCAGAAGAAACACTGCTAAAGGACTGCAAACTAGCACTCACCGAAACTATAGAAAGGACAAGAATAACCACTAGACAAGCGATCCGTACCACCTTTACAGAGTCACTGAGTTCCAAATTCGAACCCTATCTTGTGTAGTACTACCTACGAATCAATAAATATTGCTGCCTTTATGTCCAACACAAATACGCAATAGGTACATATAAAACTGTTCTAGAACTCTATTCCATACTCGTTTATTTAGTACAGTAAGACTAAACTAAATGAATTACAGTCAAGTTAAACTAAAAGACATACAAAAGAGAAAGTGAACAGTATGAATCTCATAAATAAACGTGTATACAGAAAACTGTTAAGCTCGATATTCATCACAATTCTTCTACTCAACATCTCATCCTTATTTGTAAACATCGAACCTGTTTTTGCGTCACCAGGACTTGCACTCAAATGGACGAGAAGCCTCGGACAATACGCCCAAACCACAATCGGCGCACTTGCAGCCGACATTAACAATGACGGAAAAATGGAAATAGTCGTAACAGGAGGCTCAGGCCAAAGCACCACAGACGGCAGAGTAACCGCGCTAGATGGCGCTACAGGAAACATAATATGGCAAGTTACGCCCGGTGGAATAACCCTACACAGCCCATTCGACATTGTTGACCTAAATAATGACGGAAACCTCGAAATAGTCATCTCCACCTTAAACATGGGAACACTAGCGTTGCACGCAAAAAACGGCAGCACATACTGGAGAAACACTGCCGCAAACAGCGACACACCTCCAGATGGACACTACAACGCAATACTTGATGTCGACGGCGACGGATACATGGAAATCTACGTTAGCGGCGGCAGAGGACCATCCCAAGGCTACGACTACATAACCATGCTAAGCTACGACGGAAAAATACTACGCCAAACATTATCATGGCATCCATGCTATGGAGGCTTAACAATAAGTGATCCTGCCTCTAATGGAACTTTCATTCTATTCCAAGGAGACAGAAGTCTCACCTACAATCCTGCTTCAGATCCATACAAATATGGCGGATGGGGAATACGCGCCCTCGACGCCCACACACTAACACCACTATGGAACGACTCAAGCATATTATGCAGCAGCCAAGCGCCCATGCTTGCAGATGTCGACAAAGACGGAATCCTCGACGTAGTAGTGGCCAGTCAGAGCGGAGGAGGCTTCGCAGTTTACAACGCGTTCACAGGAAGCGTTGTAACCACAGGAGGCATATACCGAAAAAGCCTCAGCCTAGGATACTCAAGTCACTCACAACCTACCATCTACGACATAGACGGAGACGGAAACCTAGAGATAATAACATGTCGCGATAACTCTCGTGTGTACATCTGGGATTTATATAATTGGAAACTGGACGTCACTCTTCCCGTAACCGCCTACGAGCCACCAAAAGTCGGAGACGTTACAGGCGACGGCAAAATGGACATTATCGCAGCAAATGGCACGGGAATATACATCTATAGCTACAATGCAATCAGCCAAAACTATAATCTTGTCGATTCCGTAACTCCAGGAGCCAACGCATTCACACTCGTACAAGACGTAGACGGAGACGGTTACAACGAATTAATCGTCACAACAACCGGCGGAACAGTCAGATGCTACGACACGACAGCACCAACACCAACCCCAAGAGCAAGAACAAACATACAATTCTACAGCGAACGCCACACCGGAGCCGCGGAATACGTACCCCCACCAGGACCAGCAGCACCACAAATCACCGAACCCTCACCAATAGATGGAGCAACAAACGTACCGAGTACACTTTCACAATTGAGTTTCAAGTTAACGGATTATCAAAATAACAAAATGAACTATACTGTCACCACAAATCCGAATATAGGCACTGGAAGCGGCAAAAACGTACCCAACGGGAAGTATACTATCCCGGTAAGTGGTTTAACTTACTCCACAACCTATACATGGATTGTAACCGCCACAGACGGCACAAACACAAACACCAAAACATTCACATTCACAACCAGCGACCTCCCACCATGGTACAACACAGACTGGCAATATCGAAGAATAATCACAATAGACCACACAAAAGTGAGCAACACCCAAACAAACTTCCCAGTCCTAATTGACCTTACAGACAGCAACATAAAAACAAAAGCACAACCAGACGGAGACGACTTCCTATTCACAGACCAAAACCACAACAAACTAAACCACCAAATAGAACTCTACGACAGCACAACAGGACACCTAATCACATGGGTAAACGTGCCCCTACTATCCTCAACCACAGACACAACCCTCTACATGTACTATGGCAACCCAACAGCTGAAAACCAACAAAACCCAACAGCAGTCTGGGACACAAGCTACAAACTAGTACTACACTTAAACGAAAACTATGAACACGAATGCCGACTCTGGGGAATGATCGCAAATACACTTCCAGAAGAAACCGTACTAGACCATCTAATAAACCTACCATACTCACTCAAAAACTTGGGCGGCGGCATACAGAACAACAACGACGGCTGGGGACTCGCTTACTACATGAGTGCAGAACCCACAGTTCTAAGAGGAGAACCGCCAGCATACACAGACCCCAATTTTGATCTAGCAGCCCAAGAAGTAGCTACAAGCGACGCACAGATTGCTGTAGGCCACGTCCGAAGAGCAACTTCCGGCGCTACCGATATCCCAAATCCGCACCCATTCATACGATACAAAGGTGGAAAATGGTGGGCATTCGGGCACAACGGAGTCCTATCAAAAACCATACTCAAGAACCTGATAGGCCCAGAATACCTGGCGCAAAACCCGCCCACCGTCGGCACCAACTGGAACGACCCAGACGTTGTTGATTCAGACCTTTACATGCTCTATATTCTAAAATGCATCGAGCAAAATAACTGGAACGTCGAGATGGGAATAGCCGACGCAGTAACTGCCATAAGCAAACTCGATTCAGGAGCACTAAATTTCTTCCTAACAGATGGCACAAAACTGTGGGGCTTCCGCAAAGGGAACACCCTTTACTACTATTACACTTCAGAATACTCAGCCATTGCATCACAACCACCAACAAGCACCCAAGGCGCTTGGGTATCATTAAACGATTTTAACCTGATAACACTAACCAAAAATAATCCACCCTCAATAATACAAGATATCCGCACATACGATCCATCGACACAATGCTATGACTCAACAATCAACGCAAACAACGGCATACTCTACAACGGCGTAGTCCAAGGCGTATCAGGCAAAATAGACGGCGGATACAGATTTGACGGAATAAACGACTACATCGAAATCCCCCACAGCAACACACTAACAGGCTTCACAGAAGCCTTCACTGCCAGCTTCTGGATAAAACTAGAAAACACAAGCAGAAGACAAGCCATACTAAACAAATACAACACAGGCACAAACCAACGTGGCTGGTTCATAGAATACAACCCAGTAGACCGGCCAACTCGACCATTTGGCTTTTACGCTTCTTATGATGGGGCAAACTACCGTGAATGGTATGCTTCTTTTGTTCCAGCAGCCAACACTTGGTATTATGTAACCGTAGTTTGGGAAGCCAACACCATTCCCAAATTCTACATTAACGGCGTGCAAGTCTCAACAGTCGGCACAGCCACTATCTCTTCCATTTACAATAATGTAGGCGTTCCGCTTCACATCGGAAGATGCACCTACAACACAGCCCGATACTTCAAGGGCTCACTAGACGAAATCCGCATTTCAAACCCAGCTCGCTCAGCAAGCTACATACTCACATGCTACAACAACCAGCTCAACCCCTCAACATTCTACACCGTAGGACCAGAAGAATCCTTACCAGGCGAGCCAATGATATCAGACCCCTACCCAGCCAAAGGAGCTACAAACGTAGCGATAACGCTCAGCGAATTAAGCTTCAACCTAACCGACTACCAAAATGACTTGATGAACTTCACGGTCACTACAAGCCCCAACATCGGCTCTGGATCACAGATAAACGTTCCAAACGGAAGATACACCGTTCCAATAAGTGGTTTAGCCTCCGCTACAACCTACAACTGGACAGTAACCGTCACAGACGGCACACACACAACCATGAAAACCTTCAGCTTCACAACTGAACTAGCACCCCCAGCAGACGACATAATCTTCGACAGCAGCTTCGAAATGGGCAACCTCATCAACGTCCAATACCAAAGCGGCGCACCAGGCTACAGATACTACACAGCCACGGTCAACTATTCAACAGCCTATGACCCGGGCGCTGGCATAAATCAGAATGACAAGCACTGGTGGTTCTACTTCAGCATGGCAAACGCCACAGGCAAAACCATCAAAATCCAACTCCGCAACCTGCGGTCCGAAGACTTCGCAACAGGCGACAGTGGCAGATGGCCAAACATCGAACCAGTCTACAGCTACAATAACATAGACTGGGAAAGACTCCCGCTCGCAAACTTCTATGCCAACCGCACGGATTACACATTCACCATGACGATAACACCAACTCAAAACAAAGTTTGGCTGGCACCGATTCCACCTTACACTACCGCCATGAGAGACGCATTATTCACAGAGTTCACATCAAGCCCATATCTAACTGTCACAAGCCTCGGCACCACACCAGGCGGACAACCACTGAAACAGGCGACGATAACTGACCCAGCCTACAGTGACGAAAACAAATACAGAATATACATAATTGCTCAGCAACACGCAGGCGAAGTGCCCTCAAGCTGGGTTGCAGAAGGCATGATACGCTTCCTACTCAACACAACCGACTCAACCGCTCAAGCAATGAGAAGAAGCTACATTTTCAAAATAGTGCCCATAGTAAATGTTGACGGCGCATACTACGGCAGAAGCAGATACACACCACTCAGAAGCGGATACCAATACGACCTCAACAGGCAATGGAGCTTAGATGTTGCTTCGATGCAGCCCGAAATCCGATGGATATACCAAGACATAGAAGCATGGAAACCCAACGCATTCATAGATTTGCATAGCACAGTAAACATTGAAGGTGCTGGAAGCTCTCGAGACTGCATGTTCCTAGCCCCAGCCTACAATACCGACCCAGAACAAATCGCCTTCATGAACGCCATAGCCACATACTGGCCCGAATCTTGCCCACGATCATCGACAGGCTACGCATGTGCCCAAGTGCGTTCCAGACTTGGCGTGGAACCTTCAATCAGCATGGAACATCCACACGACGAACTCAAAACCATGGTTCCACTCCGCAAACTAACCTCTACAGACTGGATGAACTGGGGCGCTGGCGCCACCAAAGGCATATACCTATACTTTGGAGATTCACGTCCTCTACTCACAGACTCTGACTTCAACGCAAGTGTGGACGACGCCGATTTGAGAGCAAACGGCGCGGGTCAGGATTGGTATGAGAGTCGGAGCGCATTTTCTGGTGGCGACCCCACTCTACTTACTCTAGATGCAAACGATATAGGTGGCGATGCTGGAAAGAAAGCTGCTTTGAAGAATTATGGAATTGCCAGCAACGCTTATCTTACTCAGGAGTTCCGATCCGCCGTAACTGGAACGTTCACCATATCATTTGACATTTTCGTTGACAGAATCGAAGATAACGCAAACTACGACCGCGCAGGCCACATATACATAGGAGACGACAGAATCACCACAAACGCACCAACAGGCACAAGCGATGAACGCTTCGTATGCATTGCGTTCTATGACCCAACCCCTGGCACAACAGGAACCGATCTAGAAATAAGAGCACGAACACTATCAACTCAATCATGGAGCAACACCACTCAATGGATACAAGTAACTACAGGTTTAAGCTATGACACATGGTACACAATCAAAATCGTAATCAACGCAACCAGCGGCAAATACGACGTCTACGTCAACGGCATACTCAAAATGGCCAACATTGCAAAATATGGCGGTTATACGCCAACTTCCGTAACCTACATGACATTTGCAGCAGACAGCGACGCAAGAGGAGACTTCTACGTAGACAACGTTTTCTCACCAGCCCAAAATAGATACAGACTAACAATCAACACGACAGGTAGCGGCACAGTCACCAGAAACCCAAGCGAAGCCACATACGCCTCAGACGCAGTTGTTAACTTAACTGCTGTTCCAGCTGAAGGTTGGGTTTTCAGCAACTGGGAAGGAGACCTAACAGGCTACGAAAACCCAACAACAATCACCATAACCTCAGACAAAACCGTAACAGCCGTATTCTCTCAGGGCCAATACACATTAACAGTCAACGTGATCGGCGGAGGTTTTGTCTCCAAAAATCCCAATAAAGCATTCTACACTTATGGCGAAGTAGTCGAGCTTACAGCCATACCCAACACCGGTTACGACTTCAGCGGCTGGAGCGGAGACCTAACAGGAAATAACAACCCAGAAACAATAATTATCAACGCAAACAAAACCGTTACAGCAAGCTTCAGCTTGAAGCAATACACAATCAACGCTTCTGTGATCGGCATAGGCGGAAGCATTAGCCCCTCAGGCTCAATAATCGTAACACATGGACAAAACCAAACCTTCACCATGACACCAGACGTCGGCTACCACGTTTTTGACGTGTTAATCGATGACCTCTCTGTCGGGCCACAACTCTCATACACATTCTATGCCATAGATGGAAACCACACGATAACTGCAACCTTCGCCCAAAACGAGTACACACTAACCATCAACATCGTCGGCAGCGGCAACGTAGCTAGATCCCCCGACCAAACATTCTACACACACAACGAAACAGTAGAACTAACCGCAACCCCAGCAGAAGGCTGGACCTTCAGCGGCTGGAGCGGAGATCTATCAGGCCTCACAAACCCCGCCACGGTCACCATGACAGGAAACAAGACCGTCACAGCCACATTCACTAACAACCAATGGTTAAGCATTGACTGGAAATACAGAAGAACAATAACAATAGACCACACAAAAGTAAGCGGCACTCAAACAAGCTTCCCAGTTTTAATCGAACTTATCGACAGCGGTTTGGTAGGCAAGGCTCAACCTGATGGCGACGATTTCCTATTCACCAACACAAACAACGTGAAACTCGACCACGAAATAGAACTCTACGACAACAGCATAGGCCGCCTTATCGTCTGGGTCCACATACCCTCACTGTCCTCAACCACAGATACCATGCTCTACATGTACTATGGTAATCCGAATTGCGGAAACCAGCAAAACCCAGTAGCAGTCTGGGATTCAAGTTACAAGCTGGTTCTACACCTTGACGAGAAAACGGGTACACACTACGATTCTACAACGAATGGCAACAATGGCACACCACTCAACGGCGTAGCTCAAGGCATAGCAGGCAAGATTGACGGCGCAGACACCTTCGACGGAGTCAACGACTACATAGAAGTGCCCCATAGCAACACTTTGGCAGGTTATACTCAAGCCTTTACTGCCAGCTTCTGGATCAAACTAGAAGACACCACAAGAAGACAAGCTATACTAAACAAGTACAATACTGCCACGAACCAACGTGGCTGGTTTATCGAATACAACCCAGTCGACCGCCCAACTAGGCCTTTCGGCTTCTACGCTTCCCAGGACGGAACCAACTACCGAGAATGGTGTGCCTCCTTTGTTCCAGCGGCGGGCGTATGGTATCACATAACAGTTGTTTGGGAAGCAAATACAGTTCCAAAATTCTACGTTAACGGAGCCCAAGTCTCAACAGTCGGCACCTCCACAATAGCCTCAATCTACAATAACGTGGGAGTCCCACTGCACATCGGAAGATGCACCTACAACACTGCCAGATACCTCAAAGGATCTTTAGACGAAATCACCATATCTAACCCAGCCCGCTCAGCAAGCTGGATACTCACAAGCTACAACAACCAGCTCAACCCCTCAACATTCTATAGCGTAGGAGCAGAGGAAACATTCGAAGAAGCCTACGTGTTAACAGTCGTTATTGCTGAACACGGATCGGTAACAACAGACCCTGACAAAACCTCTTACACATACGGCGAAATAGTCACCCTAACAGCAACACCTGACTATGGCTATCAATTCCAAGGCTGGAGCGGAGACTTTACAGGAGCCGACAATCCCGCATACATAACGATGACCAAGAACATGATTATTACCGCCCACTTTGCAGTCAAACAATACACTATTACGGCTTCAGTAAGTGGCATAGGAGGAATCATAGAACCATCAGGCGTAGTAGTTGTGTCTCACGGCGAAGACAAAACCTTCACGATAACAGCTGACATTGGCTATCACATTGTAGACGTAGTAGTTGACGGCGAACCTCAAGGACTAATAACATCCTATACGTTCTACGCGGTAGATAACGATCATACTATAACGGCAACTTTTGCCCGAAACGAATACACATTAACAATCAACACTATCGGCGACGGTATAGTAAATCGCGACAATAACGGACCATACTACTATGGTGACGTAGTTCAACTGACAGCTGTTCCAGACGCGGGATGGTCATTTTCGGAATGGATTGACGACTTGACTGGCAGCGAAAATCCAGCGATAATAATCATGGACGGCGACAAGACAATAACAGCAGTGTTTACTCAAGACCTATACACGCTGTCGATTGATATTGTTGGCACTGGTTCCGTGGAGAAGAACCCTGACAAGGCAACATATGTTTATGGTGAATCGGTCACATTAACGGCTACCGCTGAGCCTGGCTGGACTTTCGCTGGTTGGAGTGGCGATATATCCAGCAACGATAACCCGATAGACATTACTATGGATG
>JABFQO010000010.1 GCA_019685575.1 Candidatus Bathyarchaeota archaeon A05DMB-4
GTAGCCCGGGAGAGATTCGAACTCTCGTCGAGGGCTCCAGAGGCCCCTATGCTTGACCGCTACACCACCGGGCTTCATGAAACGGGCTTTATGCGGTTTGTTGCTGTGTGTTCTGTCTTTAATAAGTTTCTTGCCTTCTTAAGTTGAACAGTGCTTTTCTTCGAGTGCGTACATCCAGAACGATCTGCCTTGTTAACGCTACGATTTTTTCGACTTTCCCGGCGTCTACGTTTGCCAAGCCGAGTGCTGCAACGGCGTTTCTGTGAATGGGAGAAGGCTTTTGGGTTAGTCCCTTAAGTGAACGAAACAGTGTCGAGTAGTCGAGTCTCACGTTTTGCCGATACGCCTCGAGCCAAGCATAATTCTCCAACATGTCCACGAGAACACTGAAAACATAATGCGCGGCTTCTGGGAGCGCGCCTTCGTTTAGCAGTGCCTGCGACCGCAGAATCACACCCTGCAAGAATGCGGGTGTAACGTAGTAATCTAGTTTTGTTCTTATCTTAAAATGCAAAGAATCCATGGAAGGCTTGTTTGTCCTAACCGACGTGGCGATTTCGTCCCAAACCGTCTTAAAGCCGTTCAACCTTGCTTCTACGACGGCTTGGCTTAGGTTGTCAAGTCCTGCGATCGTTTGATAACTCGTAAAATGCCATGGTACGTCCAATTGTTCCGTTGCCTTTTTCAAAGTTTCCACATAACGACTGTTCGAAACGGGCAACTTACATGCTTCGATTATTGTTTTCAAAATCGACTGTGCACTCATAACCGCGAATGCTTTGGCGCTTTCATAGTCCTCTCTTGCTTGTGCGGATGTTGCGCGGCTAAGGAAGATGTCTGCATCTATGAGGTAAACGTCAGCGCGAATGCCAAGCCTCTCGGGGGTATAGTAGGATTTTGTTATCTGTTCTTTCACGTTTGACAACGTCCAGTCCCTATCATAGAGAACGTATGATTCGAAAATTTTTTGATCAATCTCGGGTGGGACAGTTTTGGTTATCCATTTTTGAGGGACGTGGTTCAAGTCGATGAGCAGCCCGTTTTGTTCTGTGCGTTCAACGTATTCGTAATCGAATTCACGGTTGTCGATGATCAGCAAGTCCACGTCGCTGGAAGCCGCTGCGTCTCCTCTGCTTTGGCTGCCGAAAAGGCTTACGCTTGAGACTGATTCTTGTGTTTTTAGGTTTTTGACCAGTCTCTCCAGCGTTTTTCGGGTTTTTTCAGCGAGGTTTAACATTTTTCGGTCATTTCTTGATTGTTAGTTTGGCTCTTGTTTTTGGCTATTTTTGGGGTATCAATATGTGTAAGTCCTATTCAAAATCTTTTGTCGTGATTTTTATGTGCGAATCGAAATATTTATATAGTAAGTCTCGTCCATAAAATGAATTTGGCGGGCCAGATGAACGGTTTCTGATTCCGAAAGGCGTTGATGAGGAACCATCGTTTGTGACGGCAAGCAGGGAGCCTCCTTTGGAGAGGTGTCAGTTATGAGCGAGAAAAAGAGAATAGTTCATCAGCGTTTCGCTGATAAATGCCCTGAGTGTGGCAGCGCAAACCTTGTGCATGATTATGATACGGGTGAGACTGTTTGTGGTGATTGTGGTCTTGTTCTTCATGAGCAGATGATGGATAAAGGCCCTGAGTGGCGTGCTTTTACGCAGGAAGAGAAGGAATCTCGTAGTCGTGTTGGTATTCCTACGTCTTATTCTGTGCATGATAAGGGTTTGTCGACGGCTATTGGCCGTGTTGATAGGGATGCTTTTGGTCGTAAACTTCCGCTTCAAACTAGGCTGCAAATGTGGCGGTTAAGGAAGTGGCAGATTAGGTCTCGTGTTCATTCTTCTGTTGATCGAAACCTTGCCCAGGCGATGGCGGAGCTTGATAGGCTTTCTGATAAGGCGTATATTCCGCCTTCTGTAAAGGAGAAGGCTGCGGTGGTTTATCGTAAGGCTCTTGATAAGGGGCTGGTGCGTGGTCGTTCTATTGCGGCGATTGCTGCGGCTTCGCTTTATGCGGCTTGCAGGAATACTGGGACGCCTCGGACGTTGCGGGAGATTGCTGAGGCGAGTCTTGTGGATAAGAAGGATGTTGCTCGTTGTTATCGTTTGTTGTTGCGTGAGCTTAGTGTTCAGATGCCGATTGCTGATCCGTTGACGTATATTTCCAAGATTGCTGAGCGGACCGGGATTTCCGGGCGGACTCAGGGTTTGGCTATTGAAATTCTTACGGACGCGAAGAAGCGTCGAGCGGCGGCTGGTAAGGATCCTATGGGGTTGGCAGCGGCGGCTTTGTACATTGCTTGTTTGCAGAATAACGAGAAGAAGACGCAGAAGGATATTGCTGAAGCTGCTGGTGTTACTGAGGTTACGGTGCGTAATCGTTATAAGAGTCTGAAGCGGCAGCTTGGACTCGCATTGCCTGACTAAACTGTCCTAAGCATTCACTTCTGGCCCGCTACTTTTCTTCATACTTTTAAAAGAATTGTTAATTATAATTGAGAAAGTGCCGAGGAATTCGACCCACGGGTTCTCTGTTCATATTTGGGGTGTATTTGGAGCCTAATAGGATCATATATGGAAGAGGGCCTAGAGACGCGCCGAGCAGACACACCAGCAACACCCAACTCCAAAACCTACATCCCACCACCATCAAACCACCACACCGAACAAACTCCAAAACACCCAACCACAAAACCCCAACAACAACTATACGAAAAGGTTTTTAGTTGCAACACCACATCTTGAACAAGCAAAAAAGAACACATCATCAACAAGAGGTGTAAAAAATGTCAATATTCGCAGCACCCGGAGCATACGACCGAGCAATCACAGTATTTTCCCCAGACGGAAGATTATTCCAAGTAGAATACGCATTAGAAACCGTAAACCGCGGCGCAACCATAGTAGGAATCGCAAGCGCCGACGGCATAGTACTAGGCGCAGAAGAAAAAATAGAATCCAAACTGCAAGATCCCCAGTTCACATGGAAAATTTTCGAAGTTGACTCACACTTAGGAGCAGCAGTCGTAGGACTCGGCTCAGACGCTCGCATACTAATCGACCAAGCACGAGTCTACGCACAAAGCAACCGACTAATGTACGACGAACCCATCGACGTAGAAATAATCACCAAACGCGTCGGCGACATAAAACAACTGTACACACAACACGCAGGCGTAAGACCATTCGGCGTTTCAATCATCTTCGGCGGCGTAGACAAAACCGGAAGCAGAATCTTCTCCACAGACCCAAGCGGCTCCTACAGAGCCTACAAAGCCATCGCCGTGGGCATCGGAAGAGAAACCGTGGAAAACATTCTGAAAGAAGAATACAAAGAAAACATGACACTTGAAGAACTAATAAAACTCTGCACAAAATGCCTAGTGAAATCACTCGAAGCACGAAACGAAGCACCACGAATAAAACTCGCCGTGATTCCGGCAGCCACAAAGAAATTAAAAATGCTGACAGACGAAGAAATCGATAAATACATGAAGCAGATTTAGGCAGCGGCTTCTAATGAGTGACCGTTACACCGTCGCGCGGATAGCCCGAGACGGAGAACACTTCGAAATACTAGTAAAACCACAACCCGCATTAGACTTCCGAATGGGCAAAGGCCACACCATCTCTGAAATCCTCGCCATAGACACGATCTTCACAGACGCAAACAAAGGAACCAAAGCCTCAGAAGAAAAACTCAAAAAAGCCTTCGGAACACTCGACGTGCTGAAAATCGCCGAGTTAATACTCAGAAAGGGACAACTTCAACTCACTACCGACCAACGGAGACAACTAACCGAAGACAAACGAAAACAAATCATCACCTTCATCTCCCGCAACTGCATAGACCCGAAAACCAACCTGCCCCACCCACCCATCCGCATAGAACAAGCCATGGAACACATCCACTACTCTATCGACCCGTTCAAGGAAGTCGAAGAACAAGCCAACGAAATCATCAAACTCCTCCGACCGATACTGCCCATAAAAATGGAGAAAATCAGCGTAGAAGTCCGCTTGCCCACGGAATACGCGGCGAGAGCCTACGGGGCAGTCAAGGGGTTCGGCACGATAAAAAGGGAAGAATGGCGCGCAGACGGTTCTTGGCACGGCGTTATCGAGATGGCCGCAGGCTCTTATGCTCCGCTTCTGGAAAAACTAGGGGAAATCACACGCGGCACTGCGGAAGCCAAAATAGTATAAAATGAAAAGAAAATCAAATCAAGTCAAATTTGAGGTGAGATTGCATGCCAGTTTTTTTCGAAAAAAGAGACATCGTTACGCCAGGTGATTTGCTCGCTGAAGGAGACTATTTTGCTGGAGACAATACTTACAAGGAAGGCGACAAACTGTACGCGACTCGACTTGGGATTGTCGATGTTGCAGAAAAAACAGTTAACGTGGTCGCCTTGAAAGCCTTCTACTCGCCTAAAGCTGGCGACACCGTAATCGGCAAAGTCGTGGAACTTACAATTGCCGGTTGGCTGATCGACATAAACGCGCCACAGCAAGCCATGTTAAGAGCCTCAGAGATCTTTGAAAGAGATTACAAACCGCAACGAAACGACTTGCCATCAGTCTTCGACATAGGTGATCTCATAATAGCAAAGATCATCGCCTACGACCGAACACGAGACCCCCAACTGACTATTCGTGAACCAGGGTTAGGCAAAGTAACACGCGGGCAAGTCGTGGAAATCACTCCGACAAAAATTCCACGCGTGATCGGCAGAAAAGGCTCGATGATTTCAATGATAAAGGAGCAAACAGGTTGTCACATAGTGCTTGGACAGAACGGAGTCATCCTAATAAGCGGAAAAACTCCAGAAAACGAACACTTGGCTATGATGGCTATTCGTAAAATAGAAGAAGAATCCCACACGAGCGGTTTAACCGACCGCATAACCGAGATGTTAAAGAAACTTAAAGGAAGTGATGAAAATGCCAGCAAAGGCACAAGAGAAACAGAAACTAATTGATAAAGAAGGAAAAAGAATAGATGGAAGAAATCCAGACGAGTTAAGACCCATAAAAATCGAAGTCGGCGTCCTAAGCAACGCTGACGGCTCAGCATACATCGAGCAAGGAAAATGCAAAATATTAGCCGGAGTTTACGGTCCGAGAGAGACTCATCCGAAACATTTAGCCTTACCAGATAGAGCCTTGCTTCAATGCCGTTATCATATGGCGCCGTTCTCTGTTGAAGAACGAAAATCGCCAGCACCGTCGCGAAGAGAAATCGAACTTTCCAAAGTCATCAGAGAAGCCCTTGAACCCGCCGTCTTTCTGGAGTACTACCCACGAACGTCTATTGACCTTTTCATCGAAGTGCTGCAGGCGGATGGTGGAACTCGCGGAGCCGCCATAACAATGGCATCACTAGCGCTTGCAGACGCGGGTATTCCCATGAAAGATTTGGTTGTCGCCTGTGCGGCTGGGAAGGTGGAGGGCAAATTGGTGCTGGATTTATCTGACGCTGAAGACAAACTCGGCGAGGCAGACCTGCCGGTTGCGTACATGCCGACAATAGATGCTGTAACGTTGCTTCAGATGGATGGAAACTTGACCTTGGAAGAATTCGAGCAGACCGTAAACATGGCGTTGAACGGATGCAAGCAGATATACAAAATACAAAAAGAAGCGTTAAAAGCCAAATACGTGGCGTTAAAGGAGGTTGCAGAAGAATAATGGCCTCAGTAATGGTGAAAGTAAAGCAAAAACAGATTGCCCAACTAATCGCTCACGGAAAACGATTGGACGGACGCGAACCAAACGATTACAGACCCATAAAAATCGAAGTCGGCGTAATCGAGAAAGCAGAAGGATCAGCGCGAGTTAAAATCGGCAACACAGAGGTTCTTGTCGGAACCAAAGTCGATGTTGGCGAACCCTTCCCTGACACTCCAGAAGAAGGTGTGCTCACTGTGAACGCAGAACTCGTCCCCTTGGCTTCTCCTAGCTTCGAGACGGGTCCGCCCGACGAAAACTCTATCGAACTCGCCCGCATAGTTGACCGAGGAATAAGAGAGTCAAAGGCGATTGCGACTGAGGAACTGTGCTTAGAGCCCGGAAAGAAAGTTATAATAGTCTTCATCGATGTCTACGTGCTCAACCACGACGGAAACTTAATAGACGCATCTGCTTTAGCAGCATTAGCAGCCATCATGAACACTAAAATGCCAAAATACGAAATTGTGAATGGCGAAGTTAAGAAGAAACCGGGTTACATTCCGTTGCCAATCCGAAACTACCCCGTACCCGCCACTTTTGCGAAGATTAACGGGAAAATGATAGTGGACCCGTGGCTCGAAGAAGAACAAGTGATGGACGCAAGGTTGACAATGACCTTTGACAAAGATGGAAACATCTGCGCCATTCAAAAAGGCGGAATCGGACACTTCACGGTTCAACAAATACTCGACGCAGCAAAAATCGGCCAACAAAAATCCGCAGACATCCGCAAACTCGTGGTGAAAGAATAATGCCCAAAACAAAAAAAGTAGGCCCAACACGCGGCTTAGGCGCACGCTACGGCGCAACGGTTCGCAAACGTTACATCGAAATCATTTCTAAAATGAAAACTCCTCAAAGATGCCCCCAATGCAGTTCAAAGAGCGTGAGACGCCAAAGCGTGGGCGTTTGGAACTGCAGAAAATGCGGTTTCACATTTACCGGCGGCGCTTACACACCATCAACCAAACTGGGCACAGTAGCTAGGCGCGCAGCAAAAGGACTTGCACTCGAAGCAGAGGCAACAAAGGAATTAGAGAGCGAAGGATAGCAAGAGGTCGAAATGAAAGCCCAAGCCATCCTCCGCTTAAAACTTCCATCAAAAAAACAAGCAGCAATCATATCCAAATCCCTAGAACCCGAAACCTCAAAACCATTAACCGTCCGCTCTAAAGCTAGCATTAAACGCGAAAAGGACGTCTTGACACTAAAGTTTGAAGCAAAAGACTCATCTGCTCTACGAGCAATCATCAACTCTTATCTCCACTGGATATCACTTTCAATAGACACACTCGCAAAACTAGAGCAACTCAACAAAACCTAAACCCCAAATATACCAACCCAAAGCCCCAACTTAGTCGAACCACAAATTCTCTGTTCATATTTGCGGTATATTTGGAGCCTAATAGGATCATATATGGAAGAGGGCCTAGCCAGCGCCAAGCGTCACACTCGGAGTAACTTCAAAAACAAATTCTACAGGATTTTCCTTACGCTCTGAAAAACACGAATTATAGCAAGTGTTAAATCCAAAACCAACCAAAAAAGAACACAAACAAGGAAGTGAAAAAATGGCATCGAAAAAATTACTAGGCATGCTTAACGACGCAATCGCCCGAGAAATCCAAGTTTCCATACAATACATGTGGCAGCATGTGCAATGGATCGGCGTAAAAGGCTTCGCAGTACAAGGCGAACTCAAAAACATCGCCATAACCGAGATGAAACATGCAGAAAAAATCGCAGAACGCCTATTTTACCTCGGCGACATCCCCACAACTAAACCAAGCCCCATCAACGTCGGCAAAACATTGAAAGAGATGATTAAACAAGACATTAAAGACGAACAAAACGCCATCACCCTCTACAAACAAATCATCGACGTGGCACAGAAAGAAGGCGACGTAACCACAGCATTCATCTTCAAAGAAATCCTCGAAGACGAAGAAGAACACCACGACACATTCACCACACTATACGAAGAAATATAAACCCACCAAAAAACCCACACTCTTTTTTCTTCCATCCACTGCTCTTTCTAAACAAGATGAACCAAAAAATGGAAAAATTACTTGACTGCATAGAAAAACTGAAAAAAAGCAACATTAAAAAAACAATAAAAGCCCGCGCGAGAGAATTCGAAGAAAACCGCAAAAAACCCATCGACCAAATCTTCCAAGAACTCTGCTTCTGCATACTCGCCGCAAACTACAATGCCGAAAAAACCATAAAAATCCAAAATCAAATCGGCAACCAATTCTTGACATTGCCTGAAAAACAACTCGCAAAAAAACTCAAAACCCTTGGCTACCGATTCCCTAACACACGAGCAAAATACATAGTCGAAGCAAGAAAACACAAGGATCTACTAAAAAACATAATCACATCCGCAGCCAGCCAAAACCAAAAACGAGAATGGCTCGCGAAAAACATCAAAGGCATAGGATACAAAGAAGCAAGCCATTTCCTAAGAAACATTGGATACACCAACCTCGCCATCCTCGACTTCCACATCATCAACATTCTAGCCCGATGCAAGATAATCGAAAAACCAAAAACACTCAACAAAAAAACCTACCGAAAAATCGAAGCTTCCCTGAAGAAAATCGCAAAAAAAACCAACCTCAACTTGGCAGAACTAGATTTGTATTTATGGTACATGGAAACAGGGAAAGTGCTAAAATAGTTTACAGAGAAACTGTTAATCTTTCCAGTCTAAAAGCCGTCTTTCACCCTCAATCTTCTTGATATCCGTAATATCCTGCGTAACTTCAATCGTGCCCAAATACTTACGGTTCTTATCTCTCACCGCAAAATACCTGATGTGAATCAACCGTCCCGCCATCTGAATCCAAAACTCAGCAACATCCTTCTTACCCGACTTGAAAGACTCCAAAATCCTATTCACAATATGAATACTCTTCTGAGGATGACACAACTGCACCTTCCTCCCAATTACTGCCTTCGTACGAACAAAAACCCGCTTACCGCCCTCGCTATAATACCTAACTTGATCGTTCGCGTCGACAAACGTTATATCAACAGGCAACGTGTTCAGTATGGCTTCCAACTCCTCCTTTGAAAGAGCACCTGTTTCGAACTGCAACAACCCCTCAGCTTTCGCTTTTCCCATCTCTTTGGGCTGCGTCAGAACCGTCGCCGTCGGAGGCGTGAAGCAACAGTAGCCGATTTCGCTGAATTCTTTTTTCGCTTCTTCCCATTCTTCGCTTGTAACTACCTGCATCGCTGCGGGAAAGAGAATGTTGTTTTCCTTGAAAAAGTGGCTTGACAAAAATTCGCCTAAAGTTTTAGCGGTTTCGTGCAACTGTTCTTTAAAATCTTGGAAATTCATAGTTCCCCGTTTCTCAACTAAACCGCGAAGCTGTTTCTTCACGGCTCTAATCTTATCATGCTCCATCCACATAATTGCCGGAGGCTCAGTAATCCCATGCTTCTCCAACAATGGGAAAAGCACGTTTTCTTCTCGCAAATAATGCTTCTCCGAATCTGTAAAATCATTAGAAATGTGCTCAATGTGCGGTAAATCGTTGCTTACAGAACTTGCATCTTCCGCGCCGTAAACTTTCTCCGCTATAGTGTTAAGTTTTTCTGCCAGCTGCAACATGATTTTATGTTCCTCCATAAGAATGCCAACCGGATGCTCAAGCGGTACTTGCAGTTTTCTTTTCTCCAACTGTTCACTAAAAACGGCCAAATGCACATCGCACAGCCTTCGAACTTCTTCCCTCGGCATGCCTTCTTTTACAAGCTCTTGTTCAACCTTTGCAATGTCTTCTTGGCTGGTGCCCTCTAAAACATGCTTAAATTTTTCTTTCACTTCTTCAGGCGACGCCCCTTCATGCAGCCGTTTAATTATTTCTTTTAATATTTTCTTTCTCTGCTCTGCAATTTCGCTCATTACGCTCACCATCTTTGCAACTATTATGCGAATGTTACTATTTAACGACAGTTTTTCTGTTTTTCGTCCAATCTTAAAGGATTATTCGTTGTTTCCATCATGTTCTTTAATCTTTTGGGCAAGAGTTCTCCCCAATTCAATGATTCGTCCCACGTTTTCTTCCGTAGGTGGCCCATTTATCTCCAACGCGCCGACAATTTCAATTTTTGAAGATGCCAAGATTTCCTGCAATTGTTTCACAGCGCCCCCGCCCCAACCATACGAACTCAAAACCACCCCGAACATTGCCGGAGGCCTAAGCGCTTTCACCAAATGGGCGGCGTATACGGCTAAGGGATGCGCCCCGCCTAATACTGTAGGTGCACCTAAGACAATGGCTCTTGAATCCACAAGACCCTTTGCCAACTCTGAAACGTCAACAGAAACCAAGTCGTGCAGAACGATTTCAACGCCCTCGGATGACAATGTCTCCATGATCGGCTGAATCATCTTTTTCGTGCTATTCCACATCGTAACATAAACTATCGTTGCCTTCCGCTTGGTTTCGCCGGCAACCCACTTTTTGTATGAATCGAGAATGCGGCTTGGGTTTTTGTAAATCGGTCCATGGCTTGGCGCTACCATTTCAATCTGCAACCCTCTAATTTTTTCCATCGCTCTTTGGCCCATGCTTGAGTATGGCATCATAATCTCGCCGTAATACTTCTGGGCGTATACCAGTAAATCCTCCAAGTCCTCGTCATAAAATCCATCGGCTACGTGGGAGCCGAAAAAGTCGCATGGGAACAGAATTTTGTTTTCCTGAAGATAAGTGAACATAGTTTCTGGCCAATGAAGCATGGGAGCCTCGATGAAACGAAGAGTTTTGCCGCCAAGGGCGATGGCATCTTGATCCTTGACAACTATTATTCGTTCTTCGGGAACTTTAAAATATGTTTGCGCCATCTTTGCGCCAGTTTTAGTCGTCAATAATTGGGCCTTGTCACTCAGCGCCATCACATAAGGGATGGCTCCTACATGATCTGGTTCCGCATGATTCATAACAACATAGTCAATCGTGTTAGGGTTTACGGTTTTGCCAATTCGTTCCTCCAACTCTTTCTCAAAACCCGGATTCACAGTGTCAATCAGCGCCTTTTTTTCCTCGCCGACCACAAGATACGAATTGTAAGTCGTTCCCTTAGGAAGCGGAATCAACGCATCAAACACTCTGCGATTCCAATCCCTAACGCCAACCCAATAAACGCCCTTCGAAATTTCAATAGTATTCCGCCAGTTCATTTTTGTTCGTCTCCGTCGTTATTACAATTGTAATAAAGTATATTTATGTCTTTCCACAATTAATGAGGTGGGAACATGTTGTTGCTTCCTTGCGAAGTTGCTGTAAAAGGCGTCTTACCCGTCATTCGAGCCTTGATAGCCGAAGAACTCGGAATCACATATCACCTAAAACAAAAAGAAATCGCCAAAATTCTCGGTGTCAGCCAGCCCGCCGTAAGCCTCTACTATAAAAAGATGCGTGGCAAAGCGATTGACTTGGAAAGGGAAAGCGAAGTCAGAAGATTAATCAAGAAGCTCTCGGCTTCGCTGGTTGAAAAGGAATTAACACCTAAAGATTTCATTTCGGAATTTTGCAAGGTTTGCGTAAAGATTAGAGCGAAGGGGTTAATATGCGAGTTGCATGGAACGTTGGATCCTTCACTTGACATCGAAAAATGTGGGTACTGCATGACCAAAGCGGCTAAATGTTAACATCACAGTCGATTATCTTTGTTAACAAGCGTCCGGAAAAAACTCGAGACCAATACGGCAATAGCCAGCTTTTGCCATTGCATCATAAAGTTGATATTCTTAAATAGCGGATTACTTTTAACTTTGGCAGGGAATGTCTTGTCGACACAGGCTCAGATTAGTTGGAAACAACGGATTTCCAAATGGACTACTCCGAAAGGTTTAGCCTCAATAATCGTGTTTTTGATAATCGTATTTTTGCTTGAATACTTAATAGTTTACTCTTCTATCTCCTTTGGGCTCGAAGACAACAACATGTTGTCTTGGCAAGTGTTGTCGTTAACCATAACAATCAGCCCGCTTTTTCACATTTTACCATTAAGCGTTATGCTTGTCCTTGTTTTAAGCTGGATGCACCTTACCAAACACGTTGCCTTCCCACCATGCAAACTGGAACCGATAAAACCTCGCCCTCTTCCACCGAAAAAAATTGAGAAGCTCAGATTCAAAACTTTAAGACGACAGTATAAAAAGATCAGCAAGAAAATCGGAGACATTGGACGAAGAATCAAGGAAGCGTTTCTTGAAAATCGTCTTGCCGACCTTCTAAGGCGTGCCGTCATTAAAAGTGCATGGACAATAATACTATCATTCGCCGCTCTGATTGTGTTGATATACTTAATCGTTTACCCGCAATTAATTCCAGCCGCAGCAAACTGGTTACTTGGAGGAGGTAGCTCTGCCTTTCAAGACTTTGTGATAGGAACGATTAACGCCGCAAACGCGATTGGTCAAGCTTTGTCGCCCATCGGATGGATCGCAGCGAACATTATCAACGGATTGGCGGCAAGCGCACCGGGTTTCAGGAACGCAGTGATTGGCTTTACTACTCCTTTCGTGAAGCCGCTTGTGGATTTGAACCTTGTCGGGAAATATGTCCTCGTCCAAAATGTCGCCGCTTGGACTGCGGCATTAACTGCACTTTATTATGGACAAATTGCACACCGACCGGTTCGCAGAAGCAAATAATCTTTTCAAGCATTCTCTTTAAGCGAGTTATGGAAAACATGGGAAATCATCCAAGATTTGGACCAGCAGGCACTCCGTACGCGTTTAAATTATTGAAGAAACCAATCGCCGAACTGCCTCACTTTCTATGCGCAGAAGGACTCGATGCGCTTGAATATCAAGCAAGTCGATGGGGACAGACAACCCAAATGAAAAGGGAAAACGCAGAAAAGCTCGGTCAAAATGCTCGAGCAAACGATGTGTGGTTGGGTATGCATGGTTCATACTTTATAAACTTAATCGGCAACAAGACAGTCGCCGAAGCAAGCAAACGACGGCTTTTAGCATGTGCGACAGCGGCGCATTGGATGAAAGCGCATTGCGTAGTTTTTCATCCTGGATTTTATATGCGTCGGTCTCCGCGTGAGGCTTTAGATGCTCTAATCAAAGTTATGAATCAAGTTGTTGAAATCATGCAAAGCCGAGGTGTAAAAGTTAAACTTGCGCCCGAAACCACGGGACGAATATCGCAGTTGGGTAGCCTTGATGAGGTGCTGACGATTTGCGAAAGGGTTGAGCAAACAGAGCTTGTCATAGATTGGGCACACATTTATGCAAGAACACACGGCAGTCTTAGGACGAGTAGTGACTTTGCAAAGATAATTGACATGATAGAAACGCGACTAGGCACCGACGCAGCAAAAAACTTGCACTGCCACTTCACGCGTATGGAGTTTTCGAAAAAGGGCGAAGTGCGTCACCACGTGTTGGATGAAATCACTTATGGTCCAGAATTTCGTGACTTTGCTCGTGTGATCGTGGAGTTTGGTTTGACGCCGGTTGTAATATGCGAAAGCCCGTTGCTCGATGTTGACGCTAAGAAAATGCAAAACATTCTGTACAGAGAGATGGAAAAGGGAAAAAGGTAGTTTAGCAATAAGTTTCACATCGTCTTCGCAGTTTGTTGGGATCTCAAAATGGCAAGGCTTAAGGGGTTCGAAAAACTCACTTCAGTCGACGAAGCGCTTCGAATTTACTTCGAAACTGTTAAACCCAAACGTCTCGGCGCTGTTATGGTTCCGTTACGTGAAGCGCTCAATAGAGTAGTGGCCCAAGACATCATAGCTGAAAAGGATTTGCCTTCGTTTAACCGTTCGGCGGTGGACGGATATGCGGTAAAAGCCACTGACACCACGAATGCGACGCAATTCAACCCAAAAACGCTTCAAATAACAAGCAAGGAAACAATACGTAAAGGCGAAGCTAAAACGATATGGACGGGAAAACCGCTTCCCAACGGTGCAGATGCTGTTGTAATGCTGGAGCATGTTAAACGCTTAGATCATAAAATCAAAGTGGAAACGCAAGTTACGCCTGGAGAAAATGTCTCAAAAAAAGGCGAGGATATTCAAAAGGGTCAAGTTGCGGTCAAAGATGGGACGCGTTTAAAACCTCAGCATCTGGGGTTGCTTGCAGCGTTGGAGTATTCTTTAATCAGTGTTGTTGAGAAACCAAGAATCGCCATCCTAGCGACAGGAAACGAACTCGTGGAACTCGGCAAAAAGCCAAAGACGAATCAAATCATCGACACCAATTGTCTTGTGCTGTCCACCATGTGTCAAGAACTCGGTGCTGAGCCCGTGAATCTTGGCATTTCAAAAGATGACGAAAATGAAATTGGCTCTAAGATTAAACAAGGTTTAGAAAAAGCACACATGGTTCTCACAACTGGTGGCACGAGCACTGGGGAATCAGATCTGGTTCCTTTGGTAATCAGCAAACTTGGCGAACCTGGCATAATCGTTCACGGGATCGCAATGCGTCCTGGTATGCCGACTGCGCTTGCTTTGGTTAACGCCAAGCCGGTTGTTGTTTTGTCAGGGAACCCCGTGGCGGCAATGATAGGTTTCGAGGTTTTTGTTCGTCCAATGGTTTTGTCGATGTTGGGAGTAAAAAATGAGCAGAGGCATGTAGTGAAAGCAAAGCTTATCAGACGTGTAGCAGGTGCGTTGGGACGCAAAGTCTTTTTGCGGGTTCTCGTTTCTTTCAAGGATGACGAGTTTTTTGCCGAACCTATCCGTGTGACGGGGTCCGGCATGCTTTCTACCATGACAAAAGCAAATGGATACGTAGTGATTCCTGAAAACCGTGAGGGTTTGGAAGAAGGCGAAATGGTCCTCGCACATCTTTTTGACAGCGTAAAAATGGAGGAGTGAAAATTTGTTTAGAAAATTGCTGACTCTTAAAGAGGCACAAACAGTTCTTTATCAAAATTTTTCTCCAAAACCTGTAGACATTGAGCAAGTGCCGCTTTTGAACGCGTACGGACGAATTTGCGCTGAGGATATTAAGGCTTCTATGGATGTCCCGCCTTTTCATCGTTCGACTGTCGACGGCTACGTAGTAAGAGCAGAAGACACATTCGGCGCCGAGGAAGACAAGCCGATCTCACTTCAAGTCGTTGGAAAAGCACAAGTCGGACAGTTAACCACCATAAAGGTCGCTCCGGGCACTACAGTAGAAATTGCAACTGGGGCACCCCTTCCCAAAGGCGGCGACGCCGTAGTGATGTTTGAAAACACCATACGAAAAAACAGCACGCTAAAGATATACCGTGCGGTTGCAAAAGGCGAGAACGTGATGAAAGCAGGCTCGGACATACGGCATGGTGATGTTCTGCTCCAAAAGGGTCAAACGATTATCCCGCCTTTAATAGGTGCCTTGGCTGCAACTGGCGCAACTGAGATCGCAGTATTTAAGCATCCCAAAGTAGCGGTGATCTCTACAGGCGGCGAAGTTCAAGAACCAGGAAAACCACTATCGCCTGGAAAGATTTATGACATTAATGCTTACACCTTAACCGCTGCAGTTTCCGAGTGCGACTGCGAACCCGTTTATTTTGGTATTGTTCCAGATGATTTTGAGGATTTGAAAAAAACTTTGCGAAAGGCTTTAGCTGGTGCCGATGCAGTGGTAACTTCTGGTGGAGTTTCAGTTGGCCCGAAAGACCTAATGCCCAAAGTTTTGAACAGTTTAGGCAAATCAGGGGTAATTGTCTGCGGCATAGCCGTTAAACCCGGGAACCCCACCACAATAGCGGTTGTTGATGGAAAACCAGTTTTCGCCTTGCCAGGGCATCCTACCTCCGCGCTTTTAATTTTCCATATTTTAGCAAAGCCTGTGCTTTTTGCGATGGCAGGACGAATAAAGGAGCCAGAGTATATGCGGGTTGAGGCGATTGCTGGAGAAAGAATTTTTTCCGCAAGAGGGAGGAGAACCTTCGTTACAGTGAATCTCGTACAAGACAAATCAGGCAAGGCGCGAGCTTTTCCCGTGGCCACCGGGCAGTCTGGAGCGATTACAACGTTAGCGAAAGCGGATGGGTTTATTGAGATTGACGAACAAACCCAATTCGTCGACGCTGGAGAAAAAGTAACTGTGTGTTTATTTTAGCTGGTCTTTTTTTGCCGCGATGTAAATTGTGGCTAGCCATGTCATAATGAGGTATCCGACAAAGGCCAAATTAAGCAACAAGACATCCGTAGTTCCAGCAAAGCCATACTTCGTTATTGACGTATAAAGGGTGGTTATGCCAAACGTGTTCCCTATGAAAAATAAAACAACCACGAGCCACAATGACCATTTTTCCATCTTGTACAAGCCAAAAGCGGTGATTAGGCTTAAGACTGCAATTATGGCAGTGTGCGCCATCGCGGCACCGTTAACTATGAGTATGTATAGATTAGCGACTCCGGCGAGTACGTAAAATACTAAGAATGTGAAAATTGGCAGGCTTTCAATTTTTAGTTTTGACTTTAAATCCATTGTTAAAGCCTCACGTATTTGTCTAATCGCTATGGGCAACAAAGTAATAAATTTATTCTTTTTGTAGACGGCATCAACCCGCATGCGTGTTTCTTTTTTTGCATGAAACAACGATTTCTGGTTGTTTCGCAAGTTTTGGTGTTAATCCTTATGGCTGGTTTGTCCGTTTAACGATATTTTTTTATAACACAGTAAAGCATCTTTCGCTTATTCAAGTGAAGAAACGTGGCTAAAAATTCAGGCGTAAAAATAGTGCTTACTGCTTCCGCTACTGAGATGAGCGACTTCTTTAACAGTCCCTTCATGGCATTTGTTGCGGGATTCGCCAAGGGTCCTTTCCCGTTGTGGTTTGTTAGGAAGAAGCTATATCCGCCGGTGGAACGGACAAGCGACGGAAGAGCAAAGTATGCGCCGTATGGGTTGCGAAAAATAGAGGCAGTTCTTTTAGAGAACGGTTTTGATGAATCAGAAGTGGCGTTAGTTCATCCATTCGACCTCGACGCCTTTATCGGCCCCAACACAAAAGCAGTCGGCGTATCAGCGATGGATCCAACCGGAATGGGTTACGTCAGCAAAACATACTCGTCAATTATTGGCGGCGGTATGCCCATGAACGCCATCGAATTCAAGGCGCTGGTGCAACATCAAAGCATAAAAAAACATAAACCAAAAGTGATCGTGGGCGGTTTTGGCGCATGGCAACTTGAACGCCAGAAAGTAGCGGAAAGTTACGGCGTTGATTGCGTAGTCATCGGCGAGGGAGAAGGAATTGTGAAAGAAATCTTTGAAAAAGCCGTCAACGGAGAACCTCTCCCCCGCGTAGTTAGAATTAAGAAAAATTTAAAAAATGAAAACATACAGCGCATTAGACATGCTGCGATTCATGGGTGCATAGAAATTTCTCGAGGTTGCGGTCGAAACTGTCAGTTTTGTACGCCTACTATGCAGATAAAACGTGACGTGCCTCTGGAAAGGGTTATGCAAGAAGTGGAAATAACAACACGAGAAGGCTGTTCTCAAATTACGCTTGCAACTGAAGACCTTTTTCTATACGGCTCAAAAGACAAACAATTTATTCCTAACAAGAAAGCAGTCTTAAGTCTTATCAAAAACATAACAACTAACCCTAATGTTAAGGCCATCCAACCCGCGCATATGTCCTTGGCGCCTGTTGTCTATGATCCTTCGATGGTTAAGGAAGTTGCGGAGATTTTAATAGAGTATAACTGGTACCGCCATGAAAAAAAGCCCATTGTGACGTCTGAAACAGGCATCGAGACGGGAAGTGTGAGGCTTATGCGGAAGTATATGGCTGGTAAGATGCTTCCCTTTAAGCCTGAGCAGTGGAAAGAAATCGTTAACGAGGCTTTCGGGATATTGAACGACAATCGTTGGTATCCACTTGCCACTTTAATAGTTGGTCTCCCCGACGAAAATGAAGAAGACGTGATTGAAACGCTCGAGTTAATGGATGACCTAAAAGACCGTCAAGCCTTCTACGTTCCCTTGCTTTTCGTTCCTCTGGAGAATTGTTTACTAATGAACAAACGCGGCGCAGAAATCGACTCGCTTACCAAGGCACGTTGGGAGCTTATAACACGTTGCTGGGAATATAATATTAGGATCTGGCGAGATACATTTCTACTGGACCGAATTCGCAGTCCAACGCTTTACAAACTTATTAGCAAGATAGCGCTTCCATTTGCGGCGAGAGTGGCTGAAACGTATTACGAGATGAAACATGGCCAAGAAGTGGCTGATGCTATTCGCAAGATGGCAATCGCTTATCAGTGCAATTGAGATATAAAGATAAATGCAATCTAGCTGGTAAGGAAGTGCGAAGAATCACTGAGTTAAAATTTGTTGATGTACATATCCACTTAACTGACCCGGAATACGCTGGTACAGTGGATAAGTTAATCGAAGACGCAATTCAGTCGAATGTTGTCGCCTTAATCTCAAATTCCATGAACCTCGAAACCAGCATGCAAAACCTGAAACTTGCACAAAAACATCGAGGACTTGTTTATGCCGCGTTGGGAATCCATCCTTGGAATGTTAGCGAGTTGGCATCGAACGAACTAGAAGAAACAGTCAAACTAATCCTCGATAATGCAAAAGACGAAAAAACCATAGCGATAGGCGAGATAGGATTGGATCCGAAGTACTTGGAAAAAGTCAAAAACAAAACTGAACTACAGGGGCTTCAGCATAAGGTTTTTCATGAAATGCTTAAAACTGCGGAGAAAACTTCTTTGCCAGTCATTATACATTCGCGGGGGGCAACCATGCAGATAGTGGATATTCTTCCTTCGTATAATGTGAAACGAGTTATGCTACACTGGTTTAGTCAACCTCTAGAACTACTTCCAGAAATCATTAGTCGCGGCTACTACATAACCGAGGGCCCACCAGTTGCCTACTCAAAGAGTACACAAGAAATCATAAGAAGAACCCCACTGGCTAATCTGCTTACAGAAACAGACGGCCCAGTACGCTATTTGGGAAAGCCTTTCAAAGGCAAAACTACCACTCCCGCGTTTATCCCAGCGATCATAGACTTTGTGGCAGAGTTGAAAAACTTGAAAAAAGACGAAACCGCACACCAAATATACCAAAACGCCATCGACTTCTTCGCACCAAAACTTAACCCTAAACAATAAAAACACGCCTCCCCCAACCACAAGCAATAAAAGGCAGTTAAAGGATGCAGAATACACCATCCTAAAGGTTACAATCAAGCACACGGTTGATATGAAGGAGAATAACGGGCTTGGGAAAAGTACGACCTGAACAAGTAAAAAAGATAGCCAGAGAATTAGTTAGACGTTACCCCGATTACTTCAGCACAAATTTTGAGGAAAACAAAAAAACCATTTCACGTCTTGCCCGCATTTATTCGCCCAGAATGAAGAATAGAATAGCAGGCTACGTCACACGTTTGATAGTCATAGCCAAACACGCTGAAGCCACAGAAACCGGACTAGCAGAGGAAGCACATATTTCTGAAGAAGAGGCTGAATAACATTTTTAAAAGTCTTCTCAACTATTCATAACAAAGCAGAGGCGTACTGAAAATTGGTTATGATTGATGGCTACAGAAAAGGGTGGGCATTACGTTATTTACGCGAAGCCAAAGCAGAACTAACCGCGGCGCAAAAGATGCCGTACATGGCGCCAGGCTTAATAGTTGAGGCCATGAGGAAAGCACAGGTAGCCATCTACTATAGTTTAGGCGAACCGGCGTTCATCGAAGGTATCGTGCACCAGACGCTGGGAAAGAAGCAAGCCATTAATGACCCCGTGCTGCGGTGTCTTGTTGAAATCGAACGCTCGATACAACAAATCTCGCAAACCGAGGATGTTGAGGTGAAAAAAGCCATCAAACACGTAGACGGCCTCGTCCAAATCGCGGAAGAAATAATCGAATTGTTTACAGGAGAAAAAGACGGGCATGGCTAGGTTTTCGTAAAAAAATAAATGTGTAGGAGCTATAGTTTTTCTACAGCTTCTCGTATGCGGTTAAGAGCCGCTTTTATGTTTTCAATCGAGTTTGCGAACGATAGTCTTAAGTGGCCTTCGCCGTATGCGCCGAACGCCGTGCCTGATAGAGTAGCGACACCCGCTGTGTTGAGTAGGTAATCCGAAAGTTCCTTGCCTTTTTTGCCTGTCTTTTTTATGTTGGGAAACACATAAAATGCGCCGTGGGGCTTTTTGCAGCTAAAGCCTTTGATTTTGTTCAAGCCGTCGACTATTACTTCACGGCGTCGTTTGAATTCAGCGACCATTTTTTCAGCTTCGTCTTGTGGTCCCCGCAAGGCTTCGATGCCCGCCATCTGCGTAAAAGCCGAGGTGCACGAATTAGAGTTAATCATTAGTTGTGTGACCTTTTGCGCAAGGTCTTTTTGCATGACCCCATAGCCTAGTCGCCAGCCAGTCATAGCGTAAGTTTTGGAGAAGCCGTCGAGGATTATGGTTTTTTCCTTCATTCCTGGGAACGAGGCGAGACTGTAGTGCGTGCCTTCATAGATTATGCGACTGTAGATTTCGTCAGAAAGCACCAGTATATCATCGCGTGAAGCTATGCTGTCGGCGATAATTTTCAAGTCGTCCTTCGTGAGCACTCCGCCAGTCGGGTTTTCGGGAGAGTTGATAATTATCATCTTAGTCTTTTTTGTAATCTTACTCTTAATGTATTCAGGGTCAGCTCTGAAATCATTTTCTTCCAAAAGAGGAATTGGAATGGTTTTGGCGCCAACGAAATTTGCAACGGATTCGTACATGGGAAAACCGGGATTTACGTAAAGGACTTCTTCGCCTGGGTCTACGTAGGCCAGTATACTGAAGAAGATGATGGGTTTTGCGCCTGGAGTAACGACGACTTCGTCAGGGGTTACGTCAATCTTTCTAGTCTTGCTAACGTATTCCGCAATGGCTTCGCGGAATTCAGGGATGCCCGCAGCTGGCGTATAATGCGTGTAGCCCGCGTTCATCGCTTTTACGGCAGCGTCTTTTATGTTTCGTGGCGTGTCAAAGTCGGGTTCGCCAATTTCCAAGTGAATTATGTGCTTGCCTTGTTTTTCTAGGGCTTTTGCCTTTGCGAGTACTTCAAACGCGGTTTCGGTGCCGAGATTTTCCATTCTTTTCGCGAAAGAGAGAACCAACTAACATCACCTAAACTTGAAATGGAAAGTAGAGTGAGGCAATGGAAGTATTTAACGATTACCCGTCAATTGAGCGTGTATTTGGTTTTATTAAAGCAAAAATTTGCTGATGAGAAGTATGACCGATAGCAAGCTGTAGGTTTGTGTGACCAGCATGATCTATTCTTGGTTGTGGGTTGACAATGCTACAATGTCTTGTACCGTGAGATTAGAGTTGTCGGCGGACGCGTATTTCTTTGAAAAAGACCAGCGTCACATATTTCTTAGGACAAAAATGACTGCGACTGTTAAGATGAGTAAAATCTGTTTAGTACTGATTGGGGGTTCAAAAGTCGCCTTAAAGAATCAAGCCCGAAAAGAACACCGCCTATGCTAAGCGCCACGCCGAACCATTTTAGAGTTTTGAACATTATCGAGCCAACTTTTAGCCCAAAGATGCTCCGCTAGGCTAAAAATGTATCGTGACCAGAAAAAATAAGAAGTTCTTAAAGTGGTCTTACTTTCATAACGTCTGGGTTAACTAGGTTGGGTGGTTTCTTTTTCTGGAAAAAGGCTATGAGGTTGTCTGCAACCATTTCTGCCATTTGTGACCGTGTTTCGTAGCTGGCGCTTGAAATGTGTGGCGCAACCACTACGTTGTCCAGCTTAAGCAGCGGGTTATCCGTGGGTGTTGGTTCTTGCTCAAATACGTCTAAGCCTGCGCCTGCAATCCAGCCTTCTTTTAATGCTTTGTACAGTGCTTTCTCGTCTACTACGGGTCCGCGTGCGTTGTTAATTAAATAGGCTGTTTTCTTCATCAGTCTAAGTTTTTCTTCATTGATTAAATGAAAAGTTTCCTTCATTAAAGGCACGTGCAAGCAAACAAAATCCGACTCTCGCAGAAGCGTATCCAAATCCACTTTTTTTGCGCCAAAGTCTCGTTCGATTTCAGGTCTTGGAATGACGTCGTAATAGAGAATCTTCATGCTGAATCCAGTCGCTCGCTTGGCCACAGCGTATCCAATCCTTCCAGCGCCGACGACGCCGATTGTTGCGCTCCATATGTCTCTGCCCTGTAGCATTTCTGGATGCCATGCGACCTTCCATTTGCCTGTTCGCACGTACTTGTCGGCTTCAACCACTCGTCTTGCAACTGCCATGAGAAGCGCCCAAGCAAAATCCGCGGTCGTGTCGGTTAAAACTTCGGGCGTGTTTGTCACGTAAATGCCTCGTTTAGTGGCTTCCTTGACGTCGATGTTGTCAAAGCCCACGGCTATCTGTGAAATAATTTTCAATTTTGGGCCTGCATCAAAAACTTCAGAGTCAATCTTGTCTGATAGAAGCGAAACTAATGCGTCCGCGTCTTTAACCTTCTCGATGATAATCTTCTTAGGCGGTGGCGCATATTCGGGCCAAACCTCCGTGTCAAAATACTGTTTAATCTTGTTTAAGCCTCGGTCGGGAATCTCGCGTGTAATGTAAACTTTCGGTTTTGGCATGGCTTGTTCACACTGTTCTGTTTTGGTGGAATTCTTTATTAGCATACCGTCTGCTTATTACGTTTACGCAGAACTTTAACCACGTGCAACGTGGAAGTAAATATGATTCGCATAAAGAACAAACAAGAACTCGTCAAAAACGGTCGAACACCGCAGAACCAAAAAGCCCGCGCCTTGGCGTTAAACAGCCTCGAAAACGCGATAAACGCGGTTGACCCGAGAAAGATAATAGAATCCAGACTTTCCCTCAAAAATAACGTGCTAAAGATAAACGGACATTCTTTCGACTTGGAGAAATTTAAACACGTCTATGTTGTGGGCGGTGGCAAAGCAAGCGGCACCATGGCGGAAGCACTGGAAAGAATCTTAGATGCCCGAATCACGGACAGCCTTGTTAATGTCCCACAAGGCTCCAAAAACAAAACAAGAATCATAAAACTCCACACCGCCAGCCACCCAATCCCCGACGAGTCAGGCGTGAAAGGAACACGACTGATGATTGAGATTGCAGAAAAAGCCGAAGAAGATGACTTGGTTATATGCTTGATTTCAGGGGGCGGCTCGAGTCTCATGCCCCTCCCTCGGGGAGACATTTCCATAGCCGACAAACGCAGAGTCACCGATGCTTTGCTCAAATGTGGCGCAACGATAAACGAGATAAACACCGTAAGGAAGCACATTTCTGACTTCAAAGGCGGATGGCTGGCGAAAAGAGCCTACCCTGCTACTATTCTTAACCTGGTGTTGTCCGATGTGCTGGGTGACCCCTTGGACTCTATTGCCTCTGGTCCAACAGTGCCTGATTCGACAACGTTCAAAGATGCGGTTTATGTTTTGAAAAAATACCGCTTGTGGGAGACGACTCCGGCGTCGGTGAAGAAAGTTTTGATGGAAGGCGAAAAAGGAGCGATACCCGAAACTCCCAAAGCAGACGACGAGGCGTTCAAGAAGGTTTACAACGTTATCGTAGGAAACTGCAGCACTGCAACTACAGCAGCGTACGAAACATTAAGATCCTCAGGGTTAAATGCGGTTTTGCTGACATCGGTTTTAGAAGGAGAAGCAAAAGAAGCAGGCGCGATTTTTTCCTCCATAGCCCGAGAAATAGTCGCGTCAGGTAATCCTGTGCCGAAGCCTGCGGCGGTAGTAGTTGGCGGCGAAACAACGGTGCATGTCACGGGGAAGGGAAAAGGTGGCAGGAATCAGGAAATTGCTTTGGCGGCAGCGTTGCGGCTTAAGGGTTTGGATGGTGTAGTAGTGGCTTCGTTAAGTACAGATGGCGTTGATGGACCAACCGATGCTGCTGGCGCTATAGTGGATGGTAAAACTTTGTTGCGTGCTGGGAAGATGAACTTGAACGCTGAGAAGTTTTTGGCTGAAAATGATTCCTACAATTTTTTCTCAAAAATCAATGACCTCATATTTACGGGTCCAACAGGTACGAACGTTAACGACATTTCAGTAATCGTGGTGCTGTGATGCCAAAAGAAGTCCACATAACGGTGGAGTTCGTCGGAGTCCTTCACGAAATTTTCAAGAAAAAACAAACAAGCCTAAAGTTTACGCAACCACCCACGGTAAACGAGATCATAGTAAAACTCGCGAAAACATCACCCATCGCAAACCGCAATTTACTCGACACAGAACCAAACCAACTTCATCCCGCCCTACTAATCCTAGTCAACGGCAAAGAAATAAGCGCGCTGAATGGAACGAAGACTCGGCTAAAAGATAGGGATAAGATCGTCTTGATCTCAGTCTCCCACGGCGGATGAAGGCATACTTATTATTTAACCATATAGTTATCTTCAAGTTTGGTGTCGACGATGCAAGTGTTTGCGCTAAAAACGCCTCAGATTAAACCACGAGACGATTTGGTAGGAACAATTCTCGTGGCTATGAAAAAGCAAGGTCTGGAGTTTTTGGACGACGATATCGTGGCTTTCTCTTCAAAAATTGTCTCTTTTGCCGAGGGGCGACTAGCTAAATTAGATGAAAGCAAGCCTTCAGAAAAAGCAAAGCGTTTAGCCAAAAAATATGCATTAGCGCCCGCCTTCGCCGAACTCGTCCTCCAAGAAGCAGACCACATAGTGGGCGGAGTAAAGAAAGCAGTTCTAACACTAAACAACGGCGTTTTCACTATAAACGCAGGAATTGACAACAAAAACGCTCCCAAAGGCTACGCAGTGTTATGGCCGAAAAACCCACAGCAAAGCGCAGAACGCATCCGAAAAGAAATTGCTCGGCGGGTAGGAAAACGGGTCGGAGTTTTGATTGTTGATAGCACCGTGGAGCCTTTACGTTGGGGCACGCGAGGACTCGCCATAGGGGTTGCAGGATTCGAGCCAGTTAAAGATTATAGGCGGCGACGCGACCTTTTCGGAAAAGAAATAATCATAACTCTCCACGCAGTCGCAGACGATTTGGCTTCTGCAGCACATTTAATGATGAGCGAAGCTGATGAACACACGCCAGTGACGATTATACGCGAGGCACCAGTAACATTTATGAACAGGATTAATGCGGAAACCATGAAAATCGCGTTCAAGGATTGCATTTATATGGGTGCGTTCAGGCCAAAACTCGTTAACAAAAAGAAGAGAGTTTAGTCGTTTTTACCATTTTTTCAGCGGTTTCATCAAGCCAGTAGCCAGAACCGTTGCTACAGCCGCTATCGTCAACCGTTCAAACGGGTAAACAAGACTGATGCTTTGCCAGACGCCTACCCAAGTTTCAACGTTAGAGATTAAGAAGGGCCATGAAAGCATCTCGAACAGCAACGAACCCACCACGTGCGCAAACATCGTTGCAGTAAAGACTGTTACACCGACGCCGAACATTAGCTTGCGGGAAGGCGACGACCGATTCCGCATGTAGACAATGGCTTTGGATTGCAACGGCGACGCAAGGACGAATAAACCGACGATTTGAAGCCAGAGCAGATTCGGGTAAAGCCAAGCTGGACCTATCGTCGGGTACAGAGCTAGTAGAGAAAGAAAAGTTACATACGTTAGTGTGGCCAATGCTTGTTCTCGATTGTAGAGGGCGCTTGCGAGGAAAGCCGCTGCGATGCCCGCGCCGTAGCTGAACGGGCTGAAGTAGCCGAACGATAAGCCGACTGCGCCGCCTAAAATTACGGCAAGTACACTGAGGTATGGGGCAAGGATGAGACCGATTATTGGTGCCAAAATTGCAGAGGCTGTAATAGCCTTTCCCGAGGCGCCGATTAGCGGGAAAAGGCTCCATGAACAAAAAATCGCGTACAAAGGCGCGAAAACAGCGATGAGGGCTATGTCTTTGGTGGAAAGTTTTTGCATTTTACGGTTTCTCCTAATGAAATTGTCAGAGATTATTTACTGTTTAAAATTTAACTACTTTGGCAAGCAAATGGTTAGGGTGCAGTGAACTTGGTGTTTTAGGGTTTCATGAAAGTAGGTGTATGTTGCCTATTCGTACGTTGGTTAAATGGTTTTTTGCGGTTTCGAGACATTCGTTTGCTTGTTTTCGACTTGTCGTGGGCAAATCGTTCATCACATACTGCGGATAAAAAGCCAAAAGCGTGTAGGGGATTTCGGGGTTGATTTCCGCGATGAATTGGGCAATTTTTTCGACTTCTTCCCGGTCCACGTAGCCAGGGACCAGCAGGGTGCTTGCGGTAAGCACGGGCAACTCTGCACGTTTATCGTAGTATTTTGTGCCGATTTCCTTGAACCTTTCGATTGTGGGCTGGTTTGACGTGCCGCACAGGGCTTGGTTCAGGTTTTCGTCCCATGTTTTAAGGTCGAATTTGATGTTTCCGCCGCTTTTGAGTGCCAGTGTGGCGGCTTGGTCGGCTAACTGGGGGTTCATATAACCGTTGGTTTCCCAGCATACGCGTAGGATTCGTTTATTTTCCTCAGCCTTTTTTACGGCTAGTTGGCTGGTCTTGAGGGCGTGGGGCATTTGGGTGGACGGGTCGCCGCCGAAATAGCAAATGCAAGACGTTTTTTCGTCCACTTTTTCTGCTAATTCTTGTGCACTTACAATGGGTTGTAATCGTGCGGCGTGTTTGCGGTAGTGCCAATTTTGGCAGAAGAGACAGTCGAGGCTACAGCTTCCATAGAAAACGGCGAGATTGTAGTAGCCTGTTTCGACGTGTGCAGTGTACGCGTATTTTGGATATCCGGCACCTGTGCAGCCTGGGCAGAACCACCATGCGACGCAGTTTGTTGGAAGGCTGTCGTAATACCATGACAAAATGCCTTTTTCGGGGGTTCCGGCGTGACGTACAAGTTTGCTTTCCTTGTTCTCGACGAGTCCGCAGTAGCCTTTTTTGCCAATGCCTATTTTGCAGTTGTTGGCGCAAACTCCGCAGAAAAGCCCGTTCTCGTCGTTGGGTGGTGTTGGTGGAAGATTAAAGCGTACGCGGGTTTTTGTGTGGATTTGGTTGGCCATTTGTAGCGCTTGTTCTGGGCGGGTTCGTATGCAGTTTAGGCAGATGCCGAGGTTATGGCCAATTAAAGGATGGTTAACATGGCAGATTTGGCATTTTCCCATAGTGTGCACTAGGAGAAATTTATTGTTTAAAAGGGCTTATAGGCCGTGTGTGATTAGAGTTTTTTGGTCATCATGTAAGCCGATTCGTTGTCTGCGTAATAGCCGTGCAACGTGCGTTTTATGTAGTAGCCAAGTTTTCTGTAAAGCCGTATGGCTGGAACGTTGCTCACTCGGACTTCCAAATAGCATTCTTTTGCGTGGTAAATAGTTTTCATGTTCTTTAAAGCCTCATTAAGCAACGCTTCGCCGATGCCCTTGTGTTGATGTTCGGGTAATACGGCGATGCTTATGACGTGGCCTTTTTTTCCTCCGCTTGTAAGGTTGAAGAAGTTGGTTTCGATGCGGCACATGATGTAGCCCACGATTCTGCCGTCTTCTTCGGCGACGATGAAGGTTTCTGGGAACCGATCATGAAGGTCGATGAAGAAGTCGGGGCTGTAGTTTTCTGGAAGGCATGTTTGGTTTATGCGCATGACTTTGTCAAGGTCGCCGGGTTCGAATTGTCTGAGGTTGAAGGTGGTCTGCATGTTTTCTTGCGCCTTGTTCTTATGATGCTTTTTAATGGGTTATGTTTAGGAAATTAAAGATTACGCAGTTTTATGCCGTGACTTCCGGCGTGGTCGTTAAGACGGGAAGCGTGATGTTTCCATGAGGCATGACCCATATTTTTGCGTCGTGCCCAGTTATACGGAAGGCTTCGTTGAGTGCGTCGTTGATTGCGCGGGCGGTTTTCAGTTTAAACACGTTGACTGCGTAATAGTCGGGCATGATGGAGACCAATATTATTTGTACTTTCTGCAGTGCTCGAAGAAGATAGTAGCTTTTGTGTCCGCCCATGACGAAGTTTTTCTTGATTTCTTTTTCCATTTCGTTTAGCGTTTTGTATTTTTTCATCCATTCGTAGAAGATTTCGTGTCCGTGTCCTTCTGGGCATTCGGCGACGAGGATTATGACGCCTCCACGTTTTACGGCTTCAAGCGCGCTGTCGACGCCTTTGTATGCTTGATAGAGGTCGATGTCTTGGGGGTGCCCGCCGGGGCTGACGATGACGATGTCTGCGCGGCGTTCGATGGGTACTTTGTACATTTCTTCGACGAGTTTGACGCCTTCGTAGAAGGCTTTTTCGAGGTCGCCTGCGTAGGCTTTGATAATCTCGTTTTTGCTGTTTGTGACGACGTTAAGGATAAAGTCGACTTTAGCTAGCCGGGCGGCTTCCACCATGTCATGATGTATCGGGTTTTCATCGAGTATGCCAGTTTTTGCATGGGGGTGAAGGATGTTAGCGTGATTGTTTTGGATTGTTTCGATGCTTGAAACAGCGGGCAATACGCTTTTTCTTCCACCGCCGTAGCCCGCGTAGTAATGGAGTTCTATGTCGCCTGTGAGTATGCGGACGTCAGCGTCGGCGAAGACTTTGTTGACAGACACTCTCGTGTGGAACGTTCGAGTGGTGCCCATGTAAACGAGGTCGTTAGCGCGGCAATCATGACTAATATGCCTGTAGCGGTTGGCTATGTCTGCGCCTAGAATGTTTACTGCTTCTTCAGGCTTCACTGCGCGGTGAGTGCCGCAACCAAAGATGATGGTTATGTTTTCGTCTTTGACGCCGATTTGGTTGAGCACTTCTAGTAGCGGGGGCAACATTTGTTTAGTGGGGGCGGGGCGGGTCATGTCGTCAACGACTATGGCGATTTTGTGGTCGGGCTTGACGATTTCATTTAACGGCTTAGAAGCGATCGGTTCATTAAGTGCTCTCAGAATTTCGGCTTTCACGTCTGCAACGCCGGGTTTTTCCTTGCCTTCAATTGTGCCGAGGAGGTTTCGGGTTGGGATCCGCGCGCAAACTTCAGTTTTTCCGTAAGGAAGCCAAACATCAACCATGTCAAAGCCTTCAAACATGAATACGAAATACACATGACAACGAGAAACTTTTAAACATAACGGAAAACACGGACACAACTAAACATAAAAAACAACACTGCAAAAAACACGAAAAAGAATAAATTTTAAGGAATATTTGGGCTTCTATGGGCTGAAAAAGCATCTAGAATAGGAAATATTATGTTCAAAGAGAGAATCTGAAAATGAAAACTCTCTATCAATCCTCAAAACTCTTTTAAGCACCACTACACCCCACATAATCTATGAAATGAGACAAGGATCAATGTCAAGAGATGTAGAAAAATGGAAAGTGGCGCGCGAAGTTATGCAGTCAACAAGCAGCAGCACAAGACGATGCGCGAACTGCGGCAAATCCATCGACATACACGAATTCGTCGCCAACCAATGCCTCTGCACAAAATGCCTCATGAAAATAGAACAACGCAAACAAGCCGAACAACTACAAAAACAAAAATAACCCAAACATCACACCAAAACACGCAAACATATTTTGAGTTATATTTGCGGTATATTTGGAGCCTAATAGGATCATATATGGAAGAGGGCCTAGAGAAGCGAGCACACAGCCACAAAAACACACTCAGCAATCAAAAATCACGCAGGCGTTTGCTTTATTAACAAAGAAAAACGCTTAAACACTAAAAAGTATCACCAACCCAACAAATCAGGGAAAAACGTCATGGAACCCAAACAAACCCAAGACAAATATGAAAAGATAACTGAACTCGCAAAACGCCGCGGCTTTTTCTGGCCCAGCTACGAAATCTACGGCGGCGTCGCTGGATTCGTAACGTTCGGCCCCTTGGGCACGATTTTAAAACGCCGCATAGAAGATAAATTCCGCGATTTCTTTATTCGTCGTTTTGGCATGCAAGAAATCGAATCATCAATAATCACACCTGGCAAAGTTTTCGAAGCATCTGGCCACCTTGCACACTTTAAAGAACCACTCGTCGAATGCTTGAAGTGCCACAAACGATTCCGCGCAGATCATCTTCTGCAGGAACAGGCGAAAATGAGCGATACAGAAACAGAAAAACTAAGCCTCAAAGAACTCGAAACGACCCTCAAAGAAAAAGACATACACTGCCCAGAATGCCACAGCAAAAACTTCGACACCCCAAAACAATTCCTAACCATGTTCACAACAACCATCGGCCCCTACAGCGAAGCCACAGGCTACGGCAGACCCGAAGCCGCCCAAGGCATATTCGTCGAATTTAAACGACTCTACGAATACGCAAGAGAAAAAATGCCGTTCGGCGTCGCACAAATCGGCCATGCACTTAGAAACGAAATCAGCCCACGACAAGGATTGATACGCCTCAGAGAATTCACCATAATGGACGTCGAATACTTCTTTGACCCCGAAGAACCATGCCCATGGATAAAACAAATAGAAAACGAAACCATCCACATAATACCCGCCGAACTGAAAAAGAAAAACATAAAAAAACCAATCAAAACCACCATAAAAAAAGCAATGGAAAAAGGCTACGTAAAAACCCCGTGGCAAGCCTTCTTCATGGCACAAGCAAAACTCTTCCTCACCCAACTCGGCGTCCCGCCAGACAAACAACGCTTCATAGAAAAACTCGAATGGGAAAAAGCCCACTATTCGCTACAGAGTTTTGACCAAGAAATTTATCTTGACCGTTGGGGCTGGACCGAAGTTTCCGGACTTGCCTACCGTACCGATTATGACCTTTCACGACACATGGAATCCAGCGGCGTTGACATGCGGGTTTACAAAGAATACGAAAAACCTATCACCAAAGAAAGAACAGTCATAAAACCCGTGATGGCGAAACTCGGACCAGCATTCAAAAAAGACGCCGCCAAAATCGTCCAACTACTCCAAAAAATAAACCCCAAAGACGCAGAAACCGCACTGGAAAAACAAGGCTTCATCATGCTTGAATCATTCAAAATCCTACCCGACCACGTAAAAATCTCAAAAGAAAAAATCGAAGAAAAAGGCAAACACTTCATCCCGCACGTAGTGGAACCCAGCTTCGGCTCAGATCGGCTTACCTATATAACCCTAGAATATGCTTACCAACAGAAAGAAGACCGCACAGTGCTAAAGCTTCCACGCGAAATAGCCCCCATCCAAATTGGCGTCTTTCCACTACTAAACAGGGATGAACTTCTCAAGAAGGCCCAAAAAATCCACAAAAAACTCTTCGACGCGGGCTTTTCAGTGGAATACGACGACTCTGGATCCGTAGGACGACGATATGCAAGAATGGACGAGATTGGCACTCCTCTTTGCATCACGATCGACCATCAGACGCTGAAGGATAAAACTGTAACCATCCGCGACCGAGACACACGGAAACAGGTAAGAACAAGCACAAAACGATTGATCAGCACACTACATGATTACTTCCACAACAACAAACGCTTCGAAGAACTAGGCACGCCGGTTAAGTAATAAAGAACACACAGCACGGGCTTATCGTTTTATTCGCTATATTTTTTAATACTTGTAACGCTATAGTGATGAACGCCACAAACGATTTTTGAGGGCGAGAGCATGGTCCTTCCCGTAGAAACAGAAGAAAGAGTAAAACGTCGAGCACTTTCCGTTTGTCAGGACCATCTACGAAAAGTTGTAGACCTATCCCGAAAAATTCCTCAAATGTTCGACTGCTTCACCAAATCCGACAAAGATACAGCACGCCGTCTTTTCATGGAAATCAGGAAAAACGAGGAAGAAGTAGATAGCGCAAGAAGAATTGTTTCACAAGAACTAGCAGAAATCGGCGCCATCCTCATAAGCAGAGAAGATTTTCTACGATTCACCAACCTTTCAAGCGAAATCGCCGACTTTTGTGAAGGAATAGCTTTTTGGTTGCTTCAAATAATAGAACGCGGCTGGAAAGTGCCCAACGATATTAAAAAGGATCTTGTCAAACTTTCTGAGGCTATGTTGGAAACAGTTTTGAAATTAAGGGAAACCACTATTACTTTAAACTATGGATCAGCGAAAACTTTGGAAAAGGCACGCGATGTAGAAATCGCTGAACGCGCAGTGGACGAAATCTACCGTGAAGTAGAACTCAAAATTATCAGCGCAAACCTTACCATCCCGGTTCTCGTTCTTTTGCGTGACATAATAAAACTTTTAGAAGACGCCGCCGACAAAGCAGAAGACGCCGCCGATGCCGCACGAATCTTATCATTTACCATCTAAAAGGACCCAGAGCAAGATGAGAAAAAAAATCGAAGCCGAGTTTATTGAAAACTTCTTGGTCATCTGGAACCCTAAGGAAGGAACACAACTTTATAAAATGGGCTTCTACGGGAAACCTGTTGGAATCCCTAAACCCAAACTCATCGAATTCGATGTGCCTCTTATCCTAGACCTAATGGAAGGATTATATCTCGTAGAAAAAAAAGTAATAATCGTGAAACAAAACGAAAAGAAAATCGGATTGAAAGAATTATTGAAGCGCGCTCGTCAACTATATGAAGATTTTGACTTAAAATACACGGTCTACAAAGATTTACGTAATCATGGCTTAATCGTAACGCCAGGCATCAAGTTCGGTTGCGACTTCGCCGTATACAAGCATGGTCCCGGCTTGGAGCACGCGCCTTTTATGGTTTCAGTAAAGAAAGCAAAAGACGAAATAACCGCAACAGAAATCGTAAAAGTAGGACGACTCGCCACGACCGTGAGAAAAAGGTTCATAATCGCCACGCCACTCGAGAACAAGATGCGATACTTTATCTTCAAATGGTTTAAAGCGTAACAACCGTTTGTGCCGTTTACTCACGCAAGACCCACGAAAATGTTGGTTTTTTGCCAAGAGATACTGATTTTTCTTTAAAAAACAAAAAAGAAAAAAGCCACGAATACATAGATAAAGGGTGAAACGAGAGGTGTAAAAATGAAGAAAATAGTTCTCTTCATGGTTCTCGTCGCTTTGTGCTTCGCCTTCTACAGCGTCTCAGAAGCTTATGCAGGCATCGCTACCTTCGTAAATGCGCTAAGTCCTTCTGAAACTCTCCCAAGAACAAGCGTGGATTACATTATTCCGATGGCACCTAGCCCGCCTCAACATGCTTACGGCGACCCAATACAGGATCCCAGACCTAGAACAACACGCGCAACCGTTGTATAAAAAAGTTCGAGGCGAGTGCTACGAGCGGCGTTGAAGACTTTAAATGGATGATTCGATATCTGGATTCATTAGATGACATAAACGCAAAGATACTCGAGGGCCTCGGAAACTACGGCCCAAGAAACATCTCGGCACTCGCCAAAGAATTAAAATTGTCACCCACCACCGTAGCATTCCGAATCTCAAAACTTGTCAAAGAAAGCGGGCTTCAAACAAGAGCACGCCTCAGTTATCAAAAACTCGGATTAAGCCGAGCAGTTGTTTTTGCCGAAGCAAAACCAGGCAAAGAAAAAATGCTGCAAAATCTCGTCGAAAACTCGTTATATTGGACGTACATGGCGAGGTGCTTTGGAAAGATAAATGGGATTTATGCACTCTTTAGTTTTCCCGCCGAATTCAGGAATGAATTTGAAAACTATTTCAAAGAAGCAGCCAAACAAAAAATCTTGGACGACTATCTTCTTTTCTGGGTTACCGATTTCTGCGAGATACCTCCCAATTTTGCATGGTTCAATTTCAAAAGACGAAGCTGGACCTTTAAATGGCAACAATGGATGGATGAAATAAAAGAAGCATCGGAAGCACTCCCCAACAGGCTTCGTGACCCTGAAACATATCCCATCATGGTGGACAATGTTGACTTGCTGATTTTGAAGGAGTTGGAAAAAGACGGGACTATAGAATTTAAACAGTTAGCAAAGATTGCAGGAATGACTCCGGAGGCGGTTAGATACAGATTTCAGAACCACATTCTTAAACGTGGATTAATTGCCGATTATGAGATTTCCATCTTTCCTTACCCGCACCAATCTTCTGAACTGTCAAGCTTTGTTATAGAATTTAAAAGCAAAGAAACACTTGCAAAATTTGTTAATTCGCTCATGAACAAACCTTTCGTGCTTAACTATTCCAAAGTAATAGGACAATACAAACTGATCGGCCACTTTTACGTTCCAAAGGTAGAATTCCCCAAACTCATAGACACTCTGAACACGCTTATAGAGACGCGATACGTAACCCGTTTCCTCCACGTTCTCCTAGACGTTTCTTTCTACAAACGCCAAACAGTGTCATACGAATTCTTCGAAAAAAACAAATGGACGTACAACAACAAGCACACCATAAAAAAATTGAAAACGAGCGGCTGACAGCCATGGTTTTTATGTTTTGTTTTTATCAGAAAAAGAATCTAAATCAATAAATAAAACAAAAGATTTTTAAACCTATTATACAAAATAAAATAAGATGGGAGGACTGGAGTTAGAGACTAAAAATTTTGCTTGCGTGTTCAAACTCCTTCTCTTCAGCCTCTAACTCCCCTTCTTTTTTCCTCCCTTCACCAAAACAGTGAATTATATGTTTTAGTTAGTAATCTTTGCTTCGTAAGTGAAGATAATGAGCGCGGAAAGAAAAAAGCTTGAAGATTATGCTTCTCGCTTGGAGAATGCGCAAAATTACAGTGAGATTTGGGAGATTGTTAAGGAAACAACGCGTTCTTCCTTAGGTCTTTATAGAGTTGGAATTATGCTTTTTCTGGACGACCTTTCACTCAATATAGGCGCGTATCACCCTTTTGGCACAAATAATATTGTCCTCAACCGAGCGCTTGTCCAGGTCGTTGAGGCTGCGACAAAATCTAGGAAACTTGTCAACGCGTTTGTCTACGTATTGTTACTTCATGAATATCTACATGCGTTAGGCTATGTGGCAGAGAGTGATGTCAGACCTATGGTTAATGAAATCGCTGAAAAATCGTTTGGCAAAGACAGCATCGTTACAAAACTTGCTGAAAAGGGACCATGGACACTTCTGGAAGGAATACCGTTAAACGCCATTCAAGCACCCAAAAGAGTCATGGAAATTGTGAAGGATTTCGAAAAATCCACTCAAAAATACATTAGTTGATGCAATTCTGATTTTACAATCTTTTAATTCAAAAAACGGCGTGGTTTATAAAAATTCTCCATATTTGTCGTTTAGCGAGTAGTATTGGGGGAACGGACGGCCCTTTGCCACGATTGCAAACCTTAGGGATGCTGAACGCGGTTGATTTTTGCGTTACAGCAGGGGGGAGGAAGAAGACTACGATAATATGGGAAAGGAGTTACGTAGCCTTTTTCGGTTTGCCGTCGTTGGCAGAGGGATAGAATAATCATTTGGCCGTCCATTCCTCCCAGTGTCATTAATTGAGGGTTAGATTTAAAAAGATTATTGTTGCGTACGTGTCCAAAATAGATAGATTTTTTCTTGCAAAAGAATACTTAGTATGTGTAATGCCTTGGTGAGTTTGGTTAAGTTTGTGTTTGTTATGGCTGTTTGGAAGGCTTTGTTATTGATATATGGTTTATTTGCGAAGATTCTTCTTAAGCGATGATTTTTGATTTTTCCTAAAATGCTCTTGATTTCATTTATTTGTTCCTTATTTAGGTTCTCCAATTTTTCTTGGTTGTATTTTTCTGAGGCGATTAGGTGGGGATTGAAGCCGATTTTGCTTAGGCTTTGTATTGCCTCTTTACAAGAAGCATCCGAGTGTTGTGTTGCAAATTTAATCATGCCGGCTTTTTCGAAGAAAGGATTGTACTTCGCCATAACTGCAACTGCTTCCACATAAGGAGTGCCTACTAAAGGCAATGTTTCTTTCACCAACCGTGCGCCCAAACCGATGGTGCGGTATTTTGGATGCAAAACCACTCGGCTAATGATGCTTAGCTGTTGGTTCATCTCTTTCATCGTTAATAGTCTCTGTTTTGCAAGTGCTTTTTTTCTTCCGAAACATGTGGGCGGTGGGTAGCTGTAAACTATCACGCCTACGAGTTCTTTCATGTCTGTACGTTGCATCGTGAAAATCTTTCTAGGGGGCGGTAATCTTCGTGATTCGCGGTAGTGAAACTGTGACAATTTGTGGTAGTCGAGTATTGTTCCCTCAATTATCCGTGTATGTTTTGCTATGGTGCATTGGGCTGGTGGCATGTTTGGGAAGTATTTGATTGTGATTTCTTTGCCGAAGCGTTTGTGAACATGAAGAGTCGGCGCCAAGTCTTCTAGCAGGTCGATGTGTGTGGTGGCGGCTAAAACAGCCTTGCGTGTTTGTCTTGCATGTTTTTGCACGTTGTATGCAACGATTTTTGCTGTGTCACGGTCAAGCGTGCTGCAAAATTCGTCCATTATCCAGAACTGTTTACCTGTTTCGATAAGTTTTGCGAGACGGTAGCGGTATTTTTGTCCGTCGCTTAGTTGATTGTAAGGGCGGAGGAAAATGAAGGCGTCATTTAGCCCTACTTTGCAGAGTAGCGTTAAGCCTTCTTCAAACGTTCGACCGATGGTTTCGATTACGGGTTTGGAAGCGTCAAATTTTACGTCTTGTACGTTTATGGCGTTTGGTTGAAGCAATTTTTCTAGATGCGTAAGCAAGACGCTTTTGCCGCTGCCGCTTTCGCCGGTTATGTAAAATATGTCTGTGGGGCCGATTTGTAATTCGACATTGTCGTATAATACTTGTTTGTGACTTGCGTCCACACCTAAGCCGAAGGCTTCGGATACCGCGAGAGTTCTGGGCGTGAGGGTCGTTGCGGTTTCGTAGCTAATGTTTATGCAGAATTTTTTTGTGTCTCGGTTAAACTTTTTTACGCTGCGGATTATTTTGAAGAATTCGCGTTTCATTCTTCTTCAAACGCTGTTTAGGTTGGCTGGTTTATAGGATGAAATTGCCGAATGAGATGATATGTTTGATTTGTTTTTCTTTGTAAAAAATTGTGATAGAAAAAAATGGCGGGGCAGATGTGTTTTCTGATTAGAGGTTGCAATGCTGGTTAGGTTTTTTGTGAGATGAATACGCCTAGGATGGTTCCGATTATGCTAGTGATGGCTGCGAAGATTTCGCTGTTCCATGATTTGAGGAATGCGAGGTGGGCGATTGCTAGAACAATTAGCCCTGTCAACGATGCTATGGCGAAAATTATTCCTGTTACGAGCCGCTCGCTTGGCGGTATGGTTGTGTACCTTATTTTCTTGTTTTCTTTTTCGCTGTGGATTGCAATTTTTTTAGTGAATAGTTTTCTTAATAGTTGCTTCAAAGTATATCCAGCCGTCGTTTTGTCGTGGACGTCGCAATAAACTGTGGATGAACTTTTTCAGGATGCTGATGTTGTCGAGGTTTAGAATTTCTTTGGCGACTATGTTTATGGTCTCTACCATGCCCAGCGGGATGACGTTATAGTGGAAGGCGTCGCATGTTCGGACGAGTTCTTTGGCGATTACCAAATATTTTGTTTTGCGACCCTTTAAGCCCAGAAAGTATCCTACGCTTCTCACGGGAGTGTCGAATTTTCCGCTTTCGAGTCTTCCTGATGCCTCGCTTGCGTCTAACCAATCTACTTCGATCAAGTCGCCGAACTGTAGGTTTTTTGCGGTTTGTGTGATTTCTTTTTTCAATGCTTGTTCACTAGGAAATAGAAAGAAGTGTGGTTTTGTTAGAAAAAGAGAGTGCACATGGTTACGTGGTTACTTGTGTATTAGAAACAGAGTAGAAGATGAGAAGGCGTGCAATTGACGCCTTGGCTTGGTTTAAAACAGAATTTTATGTCACTTGCTGTTCACTCGAGTGCTTTTGCCTCCAACTCGATTTCGGCATGTGCCTGTGTGTTTTCTTCTATGCGTTCTGCTGCATAACGTATCAGGGTTTCATACTCTGTAGTGTTTAGCACATGCTTGGCTCGAGCCAAAATTTCGAGGCAGATTTCTTTGAAAACTAAATCTGCGCATTTCATTTTGGCGTCGTCGATTAGTTCTTTGCAAGCTTTGAGTAAAGTGTCATTCAACCTTCTCACCGTGTGACAGTGTAAGAGCGAGTTTTGGTGTTAATGGTTGCGATTTTGTAATCTGTATTGAGAATAAGTGTTGGTTGTCTTCTGTTTTTTGTGTGCTGTGTGCTCGCTTCTCTAGGCCCTCTTCCATATATGATCCTATTAGGCTCCAAATATACCGCAAATATGAACAGAGAACCAGCAGTTCACTTTTTTGGGTTTTTGGGTATTGTTTTTCGTAGCATTTTTCGCAGAAGGTTTGGCGTCGCGTGTTTTTATGTGCTTCACTGGGAGGGATTTTCGGCGTCTGCTATGAGGTGTGTGTCATGCTTGTTGCGTTCTAGAGTTTGCAGCAGTCTCTTCAAGTCTTCATGTTGAACCGTCGCCGCATCAAGACTTACGCTTCGCAATGTTTTATGATTTCCTCAAATGCTTGGTGAGACAGTTCGGTGATGAACTTTTCACGGGTTTATGGCTATTTTTATGTCTTTTTTTGATGTTGTTAGTGTTTCGAATGCTTCTTTTATTTTTTCTAAGGGCATTTTTTGTGTTATCAATGGTTTTACGTCGATGGTTGCTGAGGCTATAAGGTTTAATGCTCGTTTGAAGTGTGTCGGTGTTGTGTGGAATGCGCCTACTACTGTCAAATCGCCGTAGTGAAGCATCTCCGTACCCACCCGAATCTCGGTGTTCGGCGGGCAACCCCCAAACTCCAAAACCGTACCGCCCTTCCTCGCCATTTTAAACGCTTGCTCCCAAGTGCTCGGCTGCCCAATCGCCTCAATCACAACGTCTGCTCCGTAGCCGTCTGTTAATTCCCGCACTCGCTTAACCGCTTCCTCACGCCCCGCATTTACAACCTCGTCCGCGCCCAGCCCGACCGCAAACTCCAGCCGTTCGTCAACCAGATCCACAACTAAAACCCGCTCCGCCCCCAACCGTCGAGCCACAAGCAGATGCAACAGCCCGATGGGACCTGCGCCTATAATTGCTACAGTGTCGCCCAGCTTGACATTTGCTTTCTCTGCTCCACGCAGAACACAAGCCAAAGGCTCTGTAATGGCAGCCTCTTCAAAAGAGACATGCGCTGGGATTTCTTGCATGTTCACCAGCACCATCCGCGACGGCACCTTAATGTACTCCGCGTAAGCACCCCAAAGCCACAACATATCCTCGCAAAGGTTGAAGTTTCCGCGCTGACACATACGACACCGCAGACAAGGCGCACTGTTGCCCGCCCGCACACGCATACCACGCTTTGGCCAAGCAACGCCTTCGCCAACTTCTGCTACTTCACCCGCCCATTCATGACCAAATGCGGTCGGTAGTTTTATCACGCCTTCTACGTAACCACGATTAAAAATCTTCAAATCCGTTCCGCACATTGTCGCCGCCTTGACTTTGACTAGTACTTCACCATGTCTAACCTCGGGTTTCGCCACTTCCTCGACACGCAAATCCCTAACGCCGTAAATCATCGCAGCAAGCATCGTCCCACCACTATTACTCATTATAAACCACCACCTTCAAGCACTCCTTGCTTCGAGCCGCCGTCCGAAACGCTTCGCCCACACGGCTCAACGGAAACCTGTGACTAATCAACCCCTTCGCGTCTATTCGCTTGGACTGAATCAGCTCCAAAGCCATTCGCGTTTCCAAGTGACTCGTTGAATAAGACGGAATTAGCCTAATCTCGTTAAAGAATAGTCTGTGTGGGCTGATTAAAAGACTCTGCTCGGGCGAAGTAGGTGCAAAAACACAAACAGTCCCGCCTCTACGACAAACATCCAAGGCAGACTCGTAAGCCCTCACGTTAGGCGCAGTCACAACCACAACGTCCGCGTGCCTATCTCCGGTTACGGCTTTAACTTTTTCCACAAAATTTTCACGCTCCACATTTACAGCGATGTCAGCGCCAAACTGTTCAGCCATTCGAAGACGATAATCCACCATGTCCGCCACCACAATCATACCTGCACCAGAAAGCCTCGCCAACGCCACATTGACGATGCCTGCAGGACCCGCACCAACAACCACTACGCAATCACCATATTCAATTCCACATTTCTTCATCGCCCTAACTCCGCAAGCGACGGGTTCGATGAGAGTGGCTTCCTCAAATGAAACACCGTCGGGAATTTTCAAAGTGTCGATTTGTAGGTTATCCGCAGGTACACGGAAAAACTCTGCAAAACCGCCAGGCTCCAGATGAGTTTTGCCAAATTTTTCGCACATCGTAAACGCGCCACGGCGACAATAATGACAAGTAAGACAGGCTACATGATGATGCGCAAAGACACGGTCGCCAACACGGAAGCCCTTGACCTTATTTCCTACCTCGGCAACCACGCCCGCGGGCTCATGCCCAAGCACCAGAGGTGCACGTTTCTCTAGGTACCATTCCATCAAATCCGAACCGCAGACTCCACAGGCTTTCATTTCGACTAAAACTTCGTCAGCGCTGATTCTAGGCTTCGGGACTTCTTCGACACGCACGTCATCCAAACTACGATACACTGCCGCCCTCAACGCTCAAACCAACGGTTCTTTTTTGAAGAGAAATCGCACTTAAGCCTTAAGGCTTTCCACGAAAGTCCACTTTATTGGTTTGTCTGTTCCAGTTTTTACATCCAAAAAACTTTTATCCAAAGAAACTAAAGGCTTGACCATGAAAATCCAAAAACCAGACCGACTAACCGGCTACGTCTTGCTGATAATTGGACTAATCATCCTGTTCATCCCCATATTCATCTCCATACAAATCTTGCTCGGCAACATGCCTATCCCAACGTTTGTCCAAAAACCCACAGTTACAGGCACGGATTCAGCCGCGGAAATAGCGCGAGTCATCGCCGAAGCCTTCCCGCTGCTCAACATTATTCCAACGTTTCTGCTTTTCGTAGTCTTAGTCTACGCAGGAAGCGTTCTCATGGGCAAGGGCGTCGGGTTGATTAAAGAAATTCAATGGAAAGTCACGAAAGCACCGAAAGAAGAAAAAACGGAAGAAACAGCCGAAGCAGAAGAACCCGAGGAAAAGGAAGTCAAACCAAAGAAAAAAGCCTAAAGCACAAAGTTAGCCCAACAACCTTATTTATTTCTTTCAACAACTTTTGCGAAAGACGCTTGAAGAAAACCAGTGTTTCTGGAGGTGACGTTTTGAAAAAACAAACAACGCTCGGGTTGGCAATCATGCTGGTCGGCATCGTTTTCGTGCTTTACGGCGTTTACTGGGCGCTCACAACCGAACACGTGGAAGCAAACATTCGCATACTAGTCTCACGTGGCTTTTCTGCGATAATAGTGGGCATAATCGTCTTAATCAACGGCGTCGTGGTGCAAGGATACAAGAACTACCACGCGCTTACAATCCACTTGCTTGCGAACATACCCTACGCCGTTGCGATTTGGAGTATATTCAACATGGGATACCAAGCCTCTCCACCGACTGACCCGCAAGAATATATCATGGCAACATTCATCTACTGGATAATCGGCGCAATCCTCAACGTAGGCGGAATCGTGGCCAACCGTTTCGCAAAAGAAAAAACACCAACGGCGAAGACCACGTGATTTTTTCTCGTTAGGAAATGTTAACGGTTTCTAGAATTTTTTTGATTTCCTGCAGGAATTGGGCCGCCGGAGCGCCATCGACGATTCGGTGGTCGTAAGACAAGCTTAGAATCATGATCGGTTTGACGACGATTTCCTTTCCTTCAACAACAGGTTTGTTTACGACTCGGCCCACGCCGAGAATGGCGGCTTCGGGTGGATTAATTATGGGCGTGAACAAGTCTACTCCGTACATGCCCAAGTTGGTGATGGTGAAGGTTCCGCCTGTGACGTCTTCTTTTGTCAGTTTGCCTTCTCTCGCTTTGGTTGCCAGTTCTTTTAGTTCGGAGGCGATTTCTGTGACTGTCTTCTGGTCGGCGTTGTGGATGACGGGCACGATTAAGCCTTGCTCGGTTGCAACTGCCACGCCGATGTTAATGTCCTCGTAAACCCGAATTTTCTCGTCCTCGGTCAAGGTGGAATTCAAGAATGGGTGTTTTCTCAGAGCAAGCGCCACGGCTTTAACAAGCAGTTCAGTGTAAGACACTTGCTTTTCTTCTTTAACCTTGGCTACGTTTGCCATGTCGACTTCCATTACAACGGCGCTGTGGGGCGCGGTCTTCATGCTTCTGGAGACTCTTTCAGCCGTGGTCTTTTTAATCCCAGTTAACGGTATGATTTCCTTCACTCTTGGGGTGGACCGATGCGTTTCTTCGATAAAGCGACGTACATCCTCCTCTGAGATTCTGCCTTCCGACCCGCTGCCCTTTATCTGAGTTAAATCTATGCCATGTTCTCGCGCCAGTCTTTTGGCGGCCGGAGAAGCGGGAACTCGTTGCTCGATGCTTTCTATCGTTTCGGGTTTTGCTTCTGCGACAGTGGTTTCTTTTGTTTCTTCGAGAATCGGCGTTGAAGGTGCCTCGATTGTAGAGATTTCTTCGTCGGGCGTGGCTATTATGGCTAGAGTCGCGTTGACTGGCGCGTCCATGCCCTCTTCGACCAGTATTTTCCGCACGATTCCAGATTCAGGCGCTTCCACGTCGAAGGTAACCTTTTCGGAAAGCACTTCGACCAGTGGCTCGCCCTTGCTTATGGGGTCGCCTTCTTTCTTGAACCATTTTATCACCGAGCCTTCTTTCATCGTGAGGCTGAGCCGCGGCATCACAACTTTCGTCACCAAACGCGTTCACCTTTATGGTTAGACAATTTCTTTTACAGCCTTTATTATTCGGTTTTCGTCGGGTATAACGAATTTTTCGAGTGGCGGGCTAAACGGAATCGGAGTGTCAGGTTCGGCAACTCGCTTAATAGGTGCATCTAAATAATCAATGGCTTCTTCAGCAACTATGGCGGCAATTTCAGCGCTTACGCCGGCGGTTTTGCAGTCTTCAGAAACGATAACAATTCTGCCAGTTTTCTTCACAGACGCCAGTAATGCGGCTTTGTCCAGTGGAACGAGCGTCCTCGGGTCGATAACCTCGACGCTTATGTTTTCCCTGCTTAAACGTTCAGCGGCAGTAAGGGCTTGGTGCACCATAAACATGGTCGCAAAAACTGTCACGTCCTTTCCTTCGCGTTTAACGTCGGCTTTTCCAAAAGGCAAAGTGTACTCTTCCTCGGGTATCATGCCCTTCAACGGATAAAGAAGTTTATGCTCACAGAAAAACACAGGGTTATCGCCCCGTATAGCAGTCTTCAGCAGCCCCTTTGCGTCGTAGGGCGTCGAGGGCACGGCGACGTACAAGCCGGGAACATGCATAAACCACGCCTCGAGGCTTTGGGAATGGTGCGAAGCGATGTTAACGCCCCCGCCGAACGGCGTCCGAATGACCATAGGTGCTTTGGCTTGACCGCCAAACATGTACCTTATTTTTGCTGCTTGGTTGGCGATTTGGTCCATGGCGAGTGCGGTTAGGTCGCCGAACATAATCTCTGCTACTGGACGCATGCCCGTGATCGCGGCTCCGACCGCCGCGCCTATGATTGTTGATTCGGATATGGGCGTGTCTCTTACTCTTTCGTCTCCGAACTCCTCAGCCAAGCCGTTTGTAACTTTAAACGCGCCGCCCCAAAAGCGTCCGATGTCTTCGCCGAGCAGAAAAACCGTCTGGTCACGTCGCATTTCTTCTCGCAAAGCCTCGCGAAGCGCGTCACGATACGCTATTTCCTTCATTTTTTCACGGCTCCTTCCTACGCATAAACGTCTTCTAATGCCTCCTCGGGCTCAGGGTAAGGACTCTCAAGTGCAAACTTTACAGCAGCGTTGATTGCGACGGTCACTTTGGATTCGATTTCTTTAGCCTCTTCCTCCGTAAGCACGTGCATTTTGAAAAGTTGTTCTCGAAACCGAATAATCGGATCTTTCTTCAGCCACTCTGCGACCTCTTCTTTTGGCCGATAAGTAGCGGGGTCAACCCTCGAATGTCCCTTATGCCTATAAGTTTTGCATTCTATCAAGGTAGGTCCTTTTCCTACGCGGGCTCGCTTCACGGCCTCTTCTGCCACCTCATAAACGGCTAAGACATCGTTTCCATCAACCGTAACCCCCGGAATTCCGTAAGCCGAAGCCCTTTCAGCAACATTCTCTATGAGCATAACTTGCGATTGACGGGTCCCCATGGCGTAAAGGTTGTTTTCGCACACAAACAAAACCGGAAGTGCCCACGTCGCAGCAAGGTTAATTCCTTCATGAAACGTGCCTTGATTAGACGCGCCGTCACCGAAAAAACACGCACAAACCTGATCCGTACCCCTAAGTTTAATGGACAAACCAGCCCCCGAGGCTATCGGAACCCCCGCGCCAACGACCGCCGTCGCGCCCAGCATGCCAATGTTAAAGTCAGCGATGTGCATCGAGCCTCCTTTGCCCTTGCAGTAGCCGGTTTTTTTGCCCAAAATTTCAGCCATGGTCTTCTTCAAATCCGCACCTTTCGCGATGCAATGCCCGTGACCGCGGTGGGTGCTGACGATGTAATCTTCGCGGCTAAGTGCCGAACAAACCCCCACAGCGACGGCTTCTTCTCCGGCGTAAAGATGAATCGTGCCGGGCACAAGGTTTTGACCGTACAACTCGTAGACTTTTTCTTCGAAAAACCTGATTTCCAACATTTTCGTGTACATTTCGACTAGTTTTTCTTTATCGTGGGTCATTTCTTCTGCGTCCTTCTGTGCGTTGCATATTTGATGTTCGATTAGATAAATTATGTCTTTTCTGGCTCATTCGATGTCGACAGGGTTTAAAATTGAACCTTCCATGTTCGTTGAAAGTTTAAAACCAGTCGGTACAAACACAAATCTTATAACACATCCGTTTCAATACCATGCACATGTTGAGAAAAAAATGCCAGAAAACTTTGGTATGGAAAAAATCGGCGAATACGCCTTCTTGGCTTTCATCATAATCGCAGTAGTGGCTGGAATAGCCTACGGCTATAACGAGTCCGTAACATCGTTTGTTAGCCCAGACAGATGGGATCCAGGATGGATTTACCTGCTCATGGTTATTTTCGGTGTCATCATCGGCCTTGTCTCGATCACTGAAAAAGAGGCGACCCCGTTTCTGATCGCGGCGATTGCATTAATCGTGGCGAACTCGAATGTTCCTTTCACTTACATCAACAACATCGCAGACCCATTAGGGTACATGATCACGTGGATCGTAAAACTCATTGCCACCTTCGCTGCTCCGGCGGCGATTATACTGGCTATAAAGGCAATCTTTGCGTTGGCAAGGACGAAGTAGACTTTCCTGCAGCGTTTCTTATCCTTCCCTTTTTTCTTTTGCGACTTTTTGCGTATTCGTAGAGGAAAGTTACGATTGATTTTTCGTTGTTCTTGATGCCTTCAACCACGAAGTATTCGTTTGGCGAGTGCATTTTGCCGCCGTGACCGAGTCCGCCGATGACGAAGGGCAGGTTTAAAGGAGGCTGGTTGAAGATGTAGAAGGGCGCTGAACCGGCGAGTCTCGGCCAGATTTCCGGTTCATGTCCGTGCTGTTTATAAGCACGTATCATGGCTTGGACGCATTCTTCTTTAACCGATGTCTGCGCCCACTGGTAGCAGTCGTGGATTTTCACTTTTATATCGGGGTAGCCTTTTTTGCGCAGGTGTTTTTTGAGTTTGTTTATGATTTCATCGGTCCGCATTTGGGGCACGAGGCGGATGTCGATTTTTGCTTTGGCCGTGTGGGGTAGAACGGTTTTGGTGCCTTCGCCTGTGTAGCCTGCGGTTATACCGTCGATGTTGATTATGGGTGCGTAAAGGTAGCGTTTTAAGAGTTCAATACCGTGCAAGTCTTCAGTAAAACGTAACACGTCATGTTCTTTTCTTATTGCTTCCTCGTCGAAAGTTTTCTCCAACTTCTTCAACAGCTGCGCTTCTTCTTCGTTCGGCGGACTTACGTTCTCGTAAAAGTTTTCTATGGTTATTTTTCCGTCAGCCGACTTTAACGTGTTAAGCGCCCAGATCAGCCGCCAAACAGGGCTGTCCACCATCGCGTGAAAGGAAGAATGTATGCCTCTTTTGGTGGGTCCGCCCCACTTACCTCCTTTGCAGATCAGGTCCATATAGATTATACCCTTCACGCCCAACGTCATAACAACCTTGCCCTTAACGTTCTGTTGCGGAAGTGGAAAGAATACCGCGTCGGCTTTTTTGAGTTCTTTCTCATATTTTTGGACGAACTGGGGAAAATGCGCACTGCCGAGTTCTTCTTCGCCTTCTATGGCAAAAATCATGTTCACAGGAAGCTTTCCCGCGACTGCGAGGATGGATTGGCAAGCGTTGAAGAAGGCGCGAAGTGGTCCTTTGGTGTTGTAGACGCCGCGGTTGACGAGACATTTTCCGAATGGTTTCATGTTCACTATTTTGCCAGCGAACGGCGGGACTAGCCACATGCCCTTTTCTTCTTCCACTGGTTGCACGTCGTACATGCCGTAGATGATGAGGGTTTTCTTTGCGCCAGTGTTTAGTTCGCCGTAGACGACTGGCCATCCGTCGGTTGGGACTATTTTAGAGGCGCCGCCGATGTTTTCAATCAACCCTCGCGTCATTTCTGCGGTTTCTTTCATTCCTGTGCCGTCTGCGCTTATGCTGGGTTGTCGGACGTACTCTTGGATTTGCTTTAGGTGCTGGTTGAAATGCCTGCTGATGTGGTTATGGATTTTCTTCAGAACTTGCTGGGTTTTCATAGTTCTTCTGTAATTGCTGTATGGGCTATTTTATTTCTTCTGTGCTTTTGGGGTAGTTACATTTTGTGTCTGCTTTTTGTGTGTTCTGCATGTGCGTCGCCTTTTATATCCTCCACAACCGAGTCATGCTTCGAGGTGCAACAGAAATGTATAGTCTTATGGAAAAAACAGAAACAAAAAATCGATATATAGACGTAGAATTAAAGAAAGCAGACGCTTACGTATATTGGCAAATATTCAATAGGCCTAAATGAGACACTGTTATGTCGCCGTCAAAAAGTAAATTAAGCTACTATGAGTTATGCTGTCGAATCTTGCTTGGAGAAATGCCATGAAATTCGTCACCAAACTTCGCGAAGAATTCTCGTTCGTCAAAGGTAATTACCTAATTCTCGTTATCACGTGGGTTCTGATGGACTTTGCTAACGAGTTGCCGGCTTTGTATTATGGTCCTTGGGTGATTTATGATCTGGGCGCTACGCCTGCTATTCTGGGTTTTATAAGTTTTGCTTCCATCATCGCCTTGGCTTCAGTGCAGTTTCCCGGGGGATATCTTGCGGATCGTTATGGCAGACGGTGGCTTGTTTCAACCCTAACGTTTGGCGTGGCGTTATCGTTTGCGTTCTACGTGTTTGCGCCGAGTTGGGAATGGGTACTTGTAGGCGCTATTATTGGCAACTTTTGCTTGCTTTATCAGCCGGCGCTTATGGCTATGATTTCTGATTCGACTCCTGCTGAGAGACGGGGGATGGCGTTTTCGATTACGACTTTGATTGCTAACGTGGCGACGACGCCGGCGCCGATTGTGGCTGGTGTTATTGTCGCGGTTTTTACGCGTCCGGTTGGCATGCGCATATCGTACACGATCGTGGTTTTGTTTTATTTAACTGCGGCGATTTTGCGGAGTAAGTTGACCGAGACTATTAAAACGGATGAGAAGATTAGGCCGAGGGATTTGGTGGCGTCTTATCCGAAGGCGGTTAAGGAAAGCTGGGCGGTTTGGAAAAAAGTTCCTCGTTCAGTGTTCTTCTTGTTTATTGCCAACTTGATAATTACCTTCGCTATTTCCATGGGTCAACTTTTCTTTGCCGTTTACGCTGTAGTCGGCGAGAGGAGCGTGTTGAACATCAGTGAGTTTGATTGGGCGTTGATTTCAAGCGCCTTGTTTTTAACCATGATTTTAGTGGCGATTCCAGTTGGCAAGTTCATAGACAAAATCGGTCGTAAGGTGCCTTTATTGATAAGTGAACTAATTTTTATCCCTGCCGTGCTGCTATTCGTGTACGGCGACGTGCCAAGACTTTTCATTGCCATGCCTTTGTTCGGCGCTGGGCAACTGCTCTTCTTCAGTTCGTTTGCTTCGCTTCAAACCGACCTTGTACCCAGAGAAAACCGTGCTAAGGTGATTGGGTTTTCGCAGTTTGTGAGCTACGTGCTCATGGCGCTGGGATTTCTCGCCGGGGGCATCATCTATTCATTCATGCCTCAGCTTCCGTTTCTGCTGATTTTGGCGTTTCTGGCGCCCTCGTTTCTGATTATACTGTTCTTTGTCCATGAGCCCAAACAACGAGAAGCAGGCTAGCCTTAGGCAACCACGGAAAACGCTTTTAAACGTCATAATAGATGATAGGAATTACCGCTGCAAACGAGTTGGGCCGGTCGTCTAGCTTGGTAGGACATCTGCTTGACGTGCAGAAGGTCGCTGGTTCAATTCCGGCCCGGCCCACCTTCGCCGATTATTGAAAAACAAAAATAAGTAATATCGCGTTATAGTTGAGGTTTGGAGGAGCAAAGTTATGAGCGCCATCAGAGGCGAAGCGAGGAAAGAACGCCCCAAGCCGTTGACGAAAAAAGAACGTTTGGAAAAGAAAAAGAAACGAAAACTCGCCCGACTTGAACGGCAAATGCAAAGATAGACTCAGCATCAGCAAACCAGATTCAGCCTTCATAAGCATTTTGAAAACCACCCGCCATAAATGATGTTGTGAAGGGCATTGAATAAGATGGAGCAAGCCGTCGGAGTTCTAGTCGCGTTCGGCTGGTTCTTTTTTGGCTACGTGGTAGCTTTCATTTTCGCAAACTGGCTATCCACGATTGTCTAAAGCCTGCACGCAAAAGACAAAAATATGGGACGCCGTATTGTCTATGCGAATATGTGGAGGATGATGATAAACCGTGCCACAAGAGATCACTGACGTCGACAAGTTTGTTGAAATAAGCGAACGCGCCACCTACTGCAACATAAAACGACTGCCAAAAATCGTGAAGCTCAAACTACGAACCACAAGCCAACTCTACACGCTGAAAGTTGACCCAACAAAAGCCGAAGAAATCATAAAGAAACTGCGGTGCGAAATTCGAGAAATCTGAACATACGCAGAAGCCTAGGTCTAATATGGATTTCTGCTTCACAAGTGTTTTCCAAACACTGAGTAGTTTTCTCTAAACGAGTAGGGATCATGTCGCTTTCAGAAAACGACACAGTTGAAAAATACCGAAGAATCAGCAAAAAACTCGCAGACCCCGCTCTACTTTCTGAGTTGAGAAAACTTTTCGCCAGAAAACACTCCCTCGATGAGTTGTTGAGTTGGTTGCATGAAAAAGTAAAGTGGGAAAAAGGCGACATGCTGAGACACTACGACCCACTGGAAATAATAACGTATGGGAAAGGCAGATGTGGAGAATTCGCCACGCTGTTCACTGCTCTTTGCTTGGCACACGGTTATCGTGCTCGATTAGTTTTGGACATGACTGACCACGTTTGGACTGAAGTGTGGAACGAGCAGGAGCGAAGATGGATGCATGTTGACCCATCGGAAAAACGGATCGACGACCCACTAATGTATGAAAGAGACTGGAAAAAAAACTTGACCGAAATCTACGCGTTCGAAAACGGCAAAATAGAAAACGTAACAAAAAACTACAAAAAGATAAATAGACAACAAAACGAACATGCTTCTAACAAATAAATTAACGTGGCTCCTAAAGGCTGGATAGACTCGTTGGGCAGAAAGAAGTGCCTATACCACCCAAAAATGCGATGCACGTATCCAGACAAGCCTTGCATATTTTCGAAAATCGAGAAAGACAACAAAAACCATTAAACCGCCAGCGTTGTATTATGGGTTTTGGCGAAGAAAAAGTTGGAAACGAAGCTTTTCGGCTCTTCGGGCATACGGGGCGTAGTAAACCAAGAACTCACACTTCAACTCGCGCTCCAAACAGGACTTGCCGTGGCTACTGCTGCCGAGGCGGGAAAAATCACAATAGCCCACGACACACGCACCTCAGCAACCACTATAGAAAACGCTGTGATCGCAGGTTTACTTGCTGGAGGCGCTCATGTTGTAAAGCTGGGGTTAATTCCCACACCGGTTCTTGCTTATGTAACACGACAACTTAACGCAGACGCGGGCGTCATGATAACCGCTTCGCACAACCCCCCGCAATACAACGGCATCAAACTTTTCCATAAAGACACCACGGCGTACAGCGAGAAAAAGCAGAAAAAAATAGAGCGACTAATTAGAAAACAACGCTTTACGCGGCAAACTTATAAGGAAATAGGAAGACTCGACGTGGCTGAAGCCACACAAGACTACATTAATACGGTTACAAGAAGCCTAACCTTGCGAAAACCATGGCACATCATACTCGACCCCGGAAACGGCGCAACATGCCACATCGCGCCAAAAATCTTTCGAGAACTGGGTTGCAAGGTTACCACAATAAACGCGCAGCCAGACGGACATTTTCCAGGAAGAAGCCCAGAACCTAACGAAAAGTCGCTCGATGTCTTGTGCGGATTGGTGAAGCAAATGAATGCCGATGTCGGGTTTGCCTACGACGGAGACGGTGACAGAATGACCGCGGTTACTGAAAAAGGCAAATTCGCGCCGCTCGACCAAATTCTCGCCGCGTACGCTGCCCACTTAATTAAACATAAAGGCGACACGGTCATCACCACAGTAGAAGCCTCGATGTGCGTGGAAAAAGCAGTGCAACAAAAAGGTGGCAAAGTTATAAGAACAAAGGTTGGCGACGTAGCCGTCGCTGAAGAGATAAAAAGACGCAGAGCGGTTTTCGGCGGCGAACCCTGCGGCGCATGGATTCATCCACGGTTCCATTATTGCCCAGACGGCATGTTGTCTTCTGCTTTGATTCTCGAAGCCTTGGAACAAAGAAACAAAACGTTGTCCGAGTTTATCGCAGAAGTACAATCGTTTCCCATAAAGAAAATGAGTATTGAATGCCAAAACGAGGCGAAGACGAAAATCATTGAGAAAACCGCCAAAGTTTTGCCTTCAATCTTCCCAAAAATTTTAGAAATCACTAACATCGACGGTGTCCGCTTAACCTTGCCAAAAAGCTGGGTTCTAATACGTGCCTCTGGCACTGAACCCTTAATTCGCTTGAACGTGGAAGCCGAAACCAGTCGGGAAGCAAGCCAAACTATGGAAAAATGCATAAGCCTTGTGCACAAAATAATCCTAGAGGTTGAGTGAATGAAAGCCGTAGTTCTTGCTGCCGGCGAAGGAACTCGGTTGCGTCCGCTTACTTTGACGCGTCCTAAGCATTTAATTTCTGTAGGCGGGAAGCCAGTAATTGACCATGTGCTGGAGACGGTGAAGGCTGCTGGAATAACCGAAGTAGTGGTTGTAGTCCATTACTTGGCAGAACAAATCGAGAGGCATCTTGGCGACGGCTCAAACTACGGGCTTAGTGTGGAATGCGTGCGTCAAGCCGAAATGAAGGGCACCGCCGACGCCATAAAAACCGCAGAATCTTATGTGAAAGAAGATTTTCTTCTTGTCTACGGCGACCTCCTTACCACGCCCAACTCTCTAAAAACCCTGATAGACACGCATTTGGAAAAGAAGCCCGCAGTTAGCATGGCCGTGGTGCAAGTTGACCATCCTGAACATTACGGGATAGTCAAGATTGAAGACAACCTTGTCGTCGACGTCATAGAAAAACCAAAACCAAACGAAGCGCCCACAAACCTCGCCAACGCGGGCATATACGTGTTCACGCCAGAAATTTTCGAAACAATAAGACAAACGCCACTCTCGCCGCGTGGCGAACTGGAAATAACCGACTCTTTCAAACTACTCATTCGAGAAAACCGTCGAATCCTCGGAGTGAAAATCTCCAGAAAAGATTGGTTTGACATCGGCCGACCGTGGGACCTGCTTGAGGCGAACACGTGGGCTTTGTCGAGGGTTCAGCCCAAAGTTGATGGCGTAATCGAGGACGAGGCGCATCTTATAGGCTTGGTTAGAGTGGAAGAAGGCGCACGAATTCGCTCGGGCGTGTACATCGAAGGCCCAGTTTTCATCGGAGAAGACAGCGACATAGGCCCCAACTGTTACATTCGCCCCTACACCCACATCGGAAAACGAGTGCACATCGGCAACGCGTGCGAGGTAAAAAACAGCATAGTGATGGACGAAACTAAAATTGGGCATCTCTCGTACGTGGGCGACAGCGTCATAGGCAAAGGCTGCAACTTGGGCGCGGGCACCCTAATAGCCAATTACCGATTTGATGCAAAACCCGTGAAGATGCTGGTGAAAGAGGAAATTGTAGATTCTGGAAGGACAAAACTAGGCGTAATTCTCGGCGACGGAGTCAAAACTGGAGTAAACGCGGCTCTAATGCCCGGCGTGAAAGTCGGCAATAATAGCTGGATAGGCGCCGGCGTCGTCATAAATCGCGATGTGCCTCCAAATATTCACATCAGTCTGAAGCAAGAAACTCGCCAACAAGAAATGGAAGAACGCAAAAAATGACAAAAAAACGCTAAACTGTTAATAACCAGTTGCTTTATCATAAAGGACAAGATTGAGGTGAAGCATTGAGTTGTCAGTGGCTGAGAGGAAGTTTTTCGGCGAGATAGGCGCGTTAGTTGATAAACTTGTTCAAGTTGTCACTACCGATGGAAAAACGTTTACTGGTACGCTCGCGGGAATAAACCCGAACACGATAAGCCTTGTCTTGGCAGAGGCTAAGAACGAAAAAGGCGTCCAAATCCACAGAGTTTTCCTGAATGGTAACGTGGTAGCCCAAGTTTTGGCGATTGAAAAACCATTCGACCTGAAAGCCTTGGCCGAACGTTTAGAAAAAGTGTTTCCAACAATGGTGAAATTGTACGAGGACAAAGGCTTCATCTGGGTCATGGAAAAAATCAAGGTTACCGAACAAGGAGTAGTCGCCGGAAGCGGCCCGGCAGCCGAACGCGTGCAGAAGGTTTATGATCAGTTCGTCAGCGAGATGAAAGCCTAAACAAACCAGCGATATTCAGATTCCTCTTTTCTTCTTTCTTCCAAAGGAGTTTCCAACAAACCGAAAGATTCAAGTATTTTACGCGTTTCCTCGGCTGCAACCTCTAGCCTGTCCAAGCTAACGTTCAAACGTAACATGTTACAAATCGGCTTTAAAGCCGTGTGCGCGGCTTGCACATCTGGATAAAAACCCGGTGTTTCGGCTAGGAGACAGAAGCCCTTGAAGCCTCGCAGTTTTCCGAGAGCAACCAGAAGCCCGGCAACGCCGAATATCTGTCCGCCCAAGATGCTTGCGCCCATGTTTAATGCGTCCTTTAAGGCTTCTTTATCCGAGGCGGCGCAGTAAAGTTTTGGGGTGGTTATTTTTTCGTCTCGTCTTAAGCCGCCCAACGTAATGATGTAGTTGCAGCCGAGTTCTTCTGCAACGTCCAACGTGCGCCCACAAAGTTCGTATTGTCCCATGGTGGTTAAAGCTTGCGTGTTGCCGTACAAGAGTATGAGGTCACGTTCGTCATCCCGCCCCTTGTAATAATAAAACTCGTTCACCGGATGCCGCGTCTTGCCTTGGTCTGCGGTGATTGCGAAATCTTGAAATGCGGAAGAATGCATTTCGGCGAAGAGTTTTGCTTTCAACTCATGGATGAGATGAAGTGTGGCGATGTTAGCTACGAAGCCTATGCCAGGTAAGCCTTCGATTAATACGGGGTTGTTCAGTTTCGGTTTTTCGTAGATTTCGACGGTGCAGACCAAGAAGCGAGTCTCCTTTTTTGGTTTGTGTAATAGTTAAGAGATGGCAAGGTAATATTAAAACATTAAAACACGCTTTGGACAGTTGACTCAAATGTCCTTCGAAGTTCGAGAAAAAGATATACTGGGACGAATCGGCAGGCTTGAAACAAAGTGCGGTATCGTTGAGACCCCAGTCTTGTTGCCCGTCATAAACCCGAGAATCCAACCCCTAAAACCCAAAGACATGCAGGAAAAATTGGGTTGCAAGGCATTAATCACAAACGCGTACATTCTCAAAAAACATTATGCCAAAGAAGCCGTTGAAAAAGGCGTTCATAAAATACTCGACTACAATGGTGTCGTAATGACGGATTCTGGCGCTTACCAGATTCTCATTTACGGCGACGTACAAATCGACCCTGAAGAAATCGTGCATTTCCAAGAACAAATCGACACCGACATCGCAACTATCCTAGACACGCCCACAGGCTGGAAAGTTTCAAAAGAATACGCCGAAAAAACAGTGAAGAAAACGCTGCATCAAGCCAAAAGGCTCTGGAAAATCAAAACCAGACCAGACATAGCTTGGGTTGGGCCGGTTCAAGGTGGACAACATCTCACACTAGTCGCCAAATCCGCAAAAGAAATCGGAAAACTGCCGTTCCAAATTCACGCTTTGGGCAACCCAACTGCAGTCATGGAGCAGTATCTTTTCGACGTGCTTGTGGACATGATTATGGCGGCTAAGATTAACTTGCCCCTTGAACGACCGTTGCATCTTTTCGGCGCGGGGCATCCTTTTATGTTTTCTCTTGCGGTTGCCTTGGGCTGCGACATGTTTGACTCGGCTGCGTATATTTTGTACGCTCGTGAAGGCAGATACATGACAGAACATGGAACAGCTAGGTTAAATGAACTCGAATACTTCCCATGTTCTTGCCCAATCTGCACGAGAAACAGCCCGGCTGACTTGTTAGCTAAACCTCGAGAAGAAAAGCAGCGGTTATTAGCTGAGCACAACTTGTACGTAAGCTTCGCGGAATTAAGACGAATTAAACAAGCGATAAGAGAAGGAAGACTCTGGGAGCATCTTGAAATGCATGCGCACTCGCATCCTGCTCTTCTACAAGCGGTTAAACACTTGAAAAAATACGAGGACTATTTGGAAAAACACAGTCCCGTAACTAAAAACTGCGGACTATTCTTCTACAACTCTGTTAGCCTCAACCGTCCCGAAGTTGTGCGTCACAGAAAAAGAATACTCGAACGCTATACGCCGCCAAAGGACGCCAACGTTCTAATTTTGCTTCCCCAAACTCAGACGAAACCCTTTAGCAAATCACGAGAATGGCGAAGCATAATCGCTAAGGTACGACGGGAGCTTGATGGAAAAAGCAAGCAAATCCATGTTTGTACGTACGCTGCGCCCTTTGGCATAGTGCCCAATGAATTAGACGAGGTTTATCCGTTATCTCAGCACGAGGTTGCGGTTCCGCTTGACAAGGAAACCATTCAATACGTGGGACAACAAGTCCAAGCGTATGTTACGAAGATGGGTTACAAAAAAGTAATACTGCTGGAAAACAATGAACCATTCGGAAAGACGATAACAAACCTTTGCAGACAGGCTTGTAGAAAAAATGGCATCTCTTTTTTAAACCTACATAGAAAAAATAAAACAGACAAAACGGTTGCCCAAGAAATTTTAGACGCTATAAAAAGCGGGTGATTAAAGATGAAACAAGAAATTCTTGTCCGAGAAGCGAAATCGTCTGATAAAGAGGCCGTGCTGAGGTTTTGTGAACAAACCTTCGAGTGGGGCGACTACATCGCAGACGTTTGGGATTACTGGTTGACCGACCCAACGGGCAAAATCTTCGTCGCCACCGACAAGGATACTCCGGTGGGCATAGTTCACGTGACAATTCTGAAAACTGGTGAGGCATGGTTGGAAGGCGCAAGAACCGCGCCCGAATACCGACGCAAGGGAGTCGCTTCGCTGCTTAACAAAGCATGCATAGAATTTGCCGTTGAGAAGGGCGCGAAGATTGCCAGGTTGATTACAGATTCGACTAATGTTGTCGCTCAAGCCGCGTTAGCGAAACTAGGCTTTAGTCAAATTAGCGACTGGGCTCTGATGGAGCTTGACGGTTGTAGACTCGAGGCGTCAGAGAATGTTCGTTGGGCAGAGAAATCCGACGTTGACGATGTTTTGCGGTATTTTGACGGCTCAGAATGCTTCAGAAAGTCTGCCGGCTTGTATACGATTCTTTTTAGATGGATGACCCTTGACTCGAAAGCGTTGGAGAGGTTTATTGAAAGAAAGATGGCGTTGGTCTACGAAAAATCATCAAAAATTCAAGGGTTGCTCATGTTCGATGACACAGTGAAATGGGCATGGCGGAAAAACAGCGTCCAAACATGCTATATCGACGGAAACTTTATTGCCGCTTTAAACTTGGGAAGAGCCCTAAAAAGACACTGCTACAACGAGGGAATAGCCAAAATCTATGGAACCATGTGCAACCACACGCCTTTACTCGAAGCTTTTTCTGAACTGGGCTTTGTTAACCACAACCACACAGAACTGGTTTACGAAAAAAGACTTGTCTAAACGAATTTTCAAAGTTGGCACTCCTCAAAAATCTCTTTTAATTTTAAGTTCATGGGATGATAAAGCGGATGGTCTTTGCAGAAATCGAGTCCGCGTAAAGTTCTGTTTTGTTCCACGTGGGCGGCTTCGCGTCCTTGGTTGTTGGTAACCACGTAAGATGTATAGTGAAACATTGGTCTCTATGCTTAGTTTTGTGTCGCACTTTAAACGAATCTATCATTTTGAACCCGAGTTTTTCCATCTGGTCCTTTTTCATCCATGGGCTCCAATGGTCCTCGAGAGCGATTGTGGAAGCCGTGGATTTTGTTTTCACTTTCTATCATATCGTTTAGCAATAGTCTTCCAAACTTGTGTCCTTTTGCCTTCCTTAGCACCCAAATACGATGCATGATGATAATCTTGTTACCATTTATTGGAAACCCAGAAACCTCTGCGGGCGCGTATTCTATTTGTCCAATGACGTTTTCGTCGCAGGTTAGGAGTTTTTTGCGGAAGCCCTTCGGAAGGGCTTTGGTTACGTAAGCGTGCCTTTTCTTGTATTTTCGGAAAGGTGCCGGCGCGAGGCATTTGTAGAGGTATTTTTGATGCTTGGGGTTTTGGGTGATGTCGATGATTTTTGCTTTGGAACGAGTTTTCATTTTGTTCAGTAGGCGTCTTTGTTTTCTTGACATAAAGGTCTTTTTGGCCGTTGAGGCGTAAATTTATTCAGTGTTTTGAGAGAATAGTGTTCTCTGGTGACGTTGTTGGGTGTAGATTTGAAGGATTTGGTTCCGAAGACAGTCGTGTCGCTGGAAACCTTAGGCGGCAAATCGATTGCGATCGATGCCTATAACGCGTTGTATCAGTTTCTCGCCATAATTCGACAACCAGACGGCACGCCACTGAAAGACAGCAGCGGCAAGATCACAAGTCACTTAAGTGGATTATTGTACCGAACCGCGAACCTCGCTGAAATGGGCATAAAAACAGTTTACGTTTTCGACGGCGCCCCACCCGCCCTAAAAGAGGTTGAAATCAAGCGTCGCATGCAAATCAAAGAAGAAGCCACAATCAAGTACGAAAAAGCCTTGGCTGAGGGAAAAATGGAAGAAGCCCGCACGTATGCGCAGATGACAAGCCGACTCAAAGACTACATGGCTGAAGACAGCAAACGTCTCCTAAACTTGATGGGCATTCCATGGATACAAGCGCCAAGCGAAGGCGAAGCACAAGCAGCACATTTGACTAAGAAAGGCGCGACAAACTTTTGCGCCAGCCAAGATTACGACAGCATTCTTTTCGGCGCGCCCCTGCTTATCCGCAATGTTACAATAAGCGGAAGGAGAAAATTGCCCGGCAAACCAGTTTACGTTGAGGTAGTGCCTGAAATTGTGGAACTGGACAAGACGCTCAAGACATTGGGTATTACCTACGAGCAACTTGTTGACTTGGGCATTCTGATCGGGACAGACTATAACCCTGAAGGCGTGAAGGGCATAGGGCCGAAAACCGCGCTCAAACTCATCAAGGAGCATGGAAGCCTTGAAAAAATTTTGGAAACAACTCTTAAAGACGCCAAATTTCCCGTAGAACCGCAGAGAATTCGCGAAGTTTTCTTGCATCCTAGGGTTAGGGATGATTACAAGTTGGAATGGCGAGAACCTGACATCGAAGGCGTAGTTGATTTCCTCTGCCGAGAAAAAGACTTTACAGAAGATCGCGTCAGAAAAGCATTAGAAAAAATGACCGCGGGTATGAAAGAAACCAAGGCTAAAACAACGTTAGAAAAATGGTTCGGTTAACGTTTTCACGCGCGATGCCCGTACCTGCCAGTTAAAGGTACAAAAGCCACGTCGCCTAGATTCTCCTTCACAACACGCCCATCGCTTACTTTTCTGACCCGCATTAATGTTTGGAATAAATGTACGCCACCAACAGGCAAAACCAGAACCCCGCCCACCCGCAACTGTTCAATCAACGGAGGAGGAATCTCAGGCGCGGCTGCCGTGGCCAAAATGCGGTCAAAAGGCGCTTTTTCCGCGTACCCCAAAGACCCGTCTCCATGAATTATGGTTACTCGGTCGCTGAACCCAGATGTTTCCAAGTTTTTCTTTGCCAATTCAGCGAGTGCGTCGACTATTTCGACTGTGTAGACATGACCCCATTTTTCCTTAGCCACGCTGCTGGGTGCAACGGTTTCCGCTATCGTCGCCGAGTGCCATCCGCAACCCGCCCCGACTTCCAACACTTGATGCCCCAATTCCAGTTCGAGGGCTTCATTCATTATCGCAACCATGTTTCGCCCAACAAAGCCTGAAAACCTTGTTGTGTGGCGCGCTTACGGTTTGTCCCCAACCGATCGGAAGTGGAGCATCCACAGTGCTGTAGGATTTTGCTTCGTCTGGCAGAAACTTTTCGCGGGGAACCAGACGCATGGCGCGGATAACGCCGGGAGAGCGGAGAATGCCTTCTTGAATTAATGAGTTGACTAGTTTTTCCCACGCTTGATTATTCAAGTATTCTTCCTCGATTAGAAAACATAGCAGAGAAGTCGCCTTAAGGCTTTACTTTACGGTTACAGATTTGGCAAGGTTCCGAGGCTTGTCAGGATCGCATCCCCGCTCCAGCGCCATGTAATAAGCAAACAACTGCAAAGGCACAACATATGGAATAGGCGACAAAACCTCGGGAATCCCTTTTGGCACTTCAATGCAGTCGTCTGCTAATCGTTTAATTTCCTCATCATCCTCCTCGCACAAAGCGATTATCAGGGCTCCTCGGGCTTTCATTTCCATAATGTTCCCAATCAACGTTTTACGAGTGTCGTCCTTAGGACAAATGAAAACAACCGGGAAGCCCTGTTCCACGAGACTGATAGGTCCGTGCTTGCTTTCCCCTGCTGGAAACGCGATCGCAGGCACATAGGCAATTTCCATAAGTTTCAGTCTACCTTCTAACGCCGTAGCGTAACTTATGCCTCTTCCTAGGAAAAAGAAACATGATTTGTCTTTGTATTTATTGGCGAGTTGTCTAATTTTCTCCATCTGCGTTTTTAGGATGGTTTCCACCATGTCGGGTATTTGCGTAACTTTTTCTTCTAAAAAGTCAATCTCGTCCTGAGAAACCTTACCACGCATCTTGGCCAACCTAAGCGCAAGTTGCGAAAGAACTGACAATTGCGCCGTAAAAGTTTTCGTAGCAGCAACGCCGATTTCAGGTCCCGATTGTTGGCCGATGTAAACTCGTGAAACGCGGGTCAACGTAGAACCGATAGTGTTTGTTAATCCTAAGATGGTTGCGGCGCGTTGACGTGCAGTTTCTACGGCTGCAAGCGTGTCTGCTGTTTCGCCAGATTGGCTGACGGCGAGTATGGTGCTATCGATGTTTACGGATTTACCGTGCTGCTCATTAAACTCTGAAGCAATCACTGGATTGGTTATGTGAAAGGCAAGTTTAGAAAAAATATACGACGCCGCTAAGCAAGCGTGATAACTCGTGCCGCAAGCAACAAGGAAAAGTTGTCCCGCTCTATCTAAGAAAGTCGCCATCAACTCCAAATAGTGCTCCTGCAAACGCAAAGTATTCCGCAACGTGAGTGGCTGCTCCATTATTTCTTTCAACATAAAATGCGGGTAGCCTTGTTTCTCGGCCATTTCTGGTGTCCAGTCGATGATTTTGGGTTCGCGGATTACGGGCTTTAGGTCGGCGATCTTCCAAATTTCGTAGCCGTTTTCGCGGAGAACGACCAGTTCGCCGTCTTCAACGATCACGACTTTATTGGTTAAAGGGAGAAATGCAGGGATGTCCGAGGCGCAGTAAACTCCGTTTTCGCCTAGTCCCAGCGTAAGCGGGCTTTCCTTTCTTGCGCAAACGATTTTGTCCGGCTCTTTTGATGAGACCACGGCGATCGCGTATGAACCTTCCAGTCGCCTCACGGTTTCAACAACGGCTCCCTTCAAGTCCAGCCCCTCGTGCATTTTCTCTTCAACAAGGTGGGCAATAATTTCTGTGTCTGTTCTCGACTTGAAAAAGTGTCCGCGGTCCTCCAACTCCTTCTTCAACTCGGCAAAGTTTTCGATAATGCCGTTGTGAACTACGGCGATTTGTTCTTCACAGTCAGTGTGAGGGTGAGCGTTTTGTTTTGTCGGTGCGCCATGAGTAGCCCACCTCGTGTGTCCGACGCCGATTTTCCCGGGCAAATCATCCAGATTGTGGAGCATGTGCACCTCGTCAATTTTTCCAGAGTCCTTTTTGATGAAAAGTCGCCCATCGGCTATTGTCACTTCTCCGACTGAGTCGTAGCCCCGGTACTCGAGACGCTTTAGAGCAGAATGTATCGTGCTCGCCACTTCGCTATTTTTCAGTATACAACCAAATATTCCACACATTTTTAACGAAACCTCAATGTACGTCGCAAAGCCTTTTGCAAGTCTATCTTCACACGCGTGCGTCTATAAACGTTTTTAAGTATCAATTCTTACTCCTAAAACAGTTTTTTTAACGGTACTTCAACACGCTCCTCGGTAGCCGTTGGAACCTTTAATAAAATATTTATAAAGGCACTTTCTAAGCCATAGTTTGGAAGCCTTCGCGATGAAGAAAAAATTGCTTCTCGACAAAAAGGGTAAAGCAGTTCATGAAGCAAAAGACATAGCCATGTATGACGACCCGGAGCAGTTGAAAAAAATCTTGAACAAGCTCACGTGGAAGATTCTGCTGTTACTCAGCGAAAAGGACATGTACCCCATGGAGATTGCGAGGAAGCTTGAGGTTCATGAGCAAATTGTTTACTATCATATTCGAAAGTTATTGAAGGCCGGTGCGATTAGTTTGGTGAAAGAGGAAGACAAGAAAGGGGCTCTGGCCAAATATTATCGTCCAACTTTTCCCGCTTTCGGCGTTGAGCTTCCTTTTGGGTATCAGAAGGTTGCTGTGCCGTTGCCGTCTGTTTTGGACACTAATCTGAAACGTTTCTTAAGCCCCACGCTTGGAACTGACGGCATCTTTGATGGGAAAATTGTTGTTGGAAGCCCGACGCCTCATGGTCCGTTTAAGACTGTTGCAAGGGATGGGCATTATGCTGCTTATTTGGCGTTCTTTTTGGGTGGTTTCGTAAGGTTTCCAGACGAGTTTGTGATAAAACTTGACGTGGACGTGAAAGCCGAGAAAGAAGAGAAAGAAAACTTGATTCTGGTGGGTGGACCGGGCACTAATCTTTTGACCCAAGAAATTAACGATTACTTGCCCATTCGATTCAACATGACTCCTTCAAAGCACGGCTTTCTTTTCGGCGGGCTCGTTTCAAGCAAAACAAAAAACATGTACACCGAAGATGATGTAGGCGTGGTTGCCAAGATTGCGAACCCGTGGGACAAGGAGAAACGCATCATACTATTAGCCGGTAACAAAGCCGTCGGCACGAAAGCCTGTGTGCTCGCGCTTGTTAAGTTCTGGAAGCAAACGCTGAAAAATTATGGGGAAGAGCCTTTTGCCACCGTGATTAGGGGGCTTGACTTGGACGGCGACGGGAAAGTTGACTCTGTCGAGGTGCTGGAATAACCGCGCGTTGGGTCTCTTATGAAAGTAGTCGAAATAATCCACGCAAAGGGTCATGAAAACATTCTTTCCACCAACAAAACAACGTTCGAAATCACAAAAGAAAACCATCTAACAAAACGGGGCGACTGCATAATCGCCGTGAACGCAAACAAGGCTGCCGCCGATTTAAGCCGAGAATTCAAAGAGACCGTGCGTAAAGAAAATGCACGATTGACAATAGTGATTGAAGTTGATGAAGAAAAAGAAGTTGTGAACGCCTTTGGAAGCCCACACTTATCCTTCACGCATTTAACCGACTTGGTTGTGCGAAAAAGCAACTTCATCTGCAGCCGAACACTCGCCATTCGAGCAGATAAAGCCGCAAAAGACTTTTCCAGAATCTTCGTGAAAAAACTGCAAAACCCAAAACAAACGGCAACAATCACGTTGATCGCTGAAGCGGCTATTTGATTTGGGCATCCACCACAACTTGCCACGTGTAAGGCGCAGTGGCGCGAACGGGTTTTGACAATAAAACCTTGTTCACTTTGCGGTTTGCTTTTTCTACTGCTTTGATCAACCGAAGTTTGGACGCTGTGGGTGTACGGGTGTTGGCGAATTCATAATAATGCATAATACCTCCGGTTGGCTTTATGGCTCTGCATGCCACGTCAACGTATTCCATTGCTTTTTCAGGTAGATTCATGAGCACTCTGTCAGCGACTCCGTTGAGGCGATCGTGCACAATTTGTCTAACATCGCCCAAGACCGCTGTTACTTTGTCTGCAACTTTGTTCGCTGCGATGTTTCTGGTTAAGAGTTCAATCGCCTCTGGATTAAAATCCACTGCATAGACATGTACATTCTTGTGTCGTTTAGCGATTTGAATAGCGAACGGACCAACGCCTGAAAACATGTCGACGACTGTTTCACCTTCGCTCACCGTGCTCGCTATTCTTGCATGCTCGCTGGAAAGCCGCGGTGAAAAATACGCCTTAGAAAGATCGACGTAAAAAACACACCCGTTCTCCTTGTGCACCGTGGCAGTTTTTGCTTCTCCGGCTATTGGTTCAAATTCTCTTGTGCGGTGTACTCCTTTTATCGGGCTTGCTTTAGCGAGAACAGTGTGCACACGTTTATTCGTAGCCATAATTGCTTGTCCAATCTTATCCTTATACCTCACCAGTTCTGGAGGCACCTCGATTACCGCGATATCGCCCACAAAATCCACCGCGTGCGGAAGGCTGGCAATTAGATGCGGCGGCATCTCCTTCTCCATTAGGTCTACGAAAGTTTTTGGTTGCAGTTTTTCAGTGGCAAAATCGTGAACAGAAACTTCTAGAGTCTGAAGGTTTTTTCTTAGTTTCTTGAGTTCATTCGCGTCTGGCTTTCTTGATACAGGTATGTAGAGGCTGTCGTCTTTTTGCTCGATTTTTAGGTTTCGGTTGAAGAGATTAAACTGTTTAAGGAGAGTTACCGTTTTTTCGCCCTTGGTTTTGTGGATTTTTATGCATGGTGAGGTTGGCAAATTGGAGCACCTTTTTACCTCATGGTTGTTTCGGTGTTTTCTATTTCTTCAAGCAACCCGTTGAGGAACGTCTTGATCGTGGTTACTTGTGTTTTCATTCTAGCCTTTCCCATGCTTGTCCACATTAGTCCATAATCGTCCTTCTCGATCTTCGTAACCTCTGCCAAAAAAGATTCGGCGTTTTCTTTCAATGTGGAAAACGATTCTCCAGAAGTTTTCATAAAAAGAAACAATCGAATATAACCGAGTTCGTCAATCTTATTCGCGTCCTGCAGAATTTTGGTTTCCAACGTTTTATGTTTTCCAAAATCGTCTGCACGATTTTGTACAGCGTCCATAACAGCGGCGATAAACTCTTTCTTAAACCCCGCTTTCAACATGTACTCTCTCGCGGTTTGAGCGCTCATCTTTGCTTGTGCCTCGGGATTCTCCGCTTCGAAACGGGAAACGTCATGAAACAGTCCCGCCGCCACGCACCTACTTACGTCTGCATGCGCTTCCAACGCGAGCCTCCAGCACCAAAACGCCACACGTAAAGAATGCTCAAAAACATACTTCGGGCCGGTCGGGCTGACAACGTGTTCATTTCCAGTTTCCAAAAGGTGTGCCTCAACGAATGAAGAAATCTTTGCAAACAAGTCTAGGCTGCTCATATTTCATCAGAAAGAAACTTGCGAAATCGGAGGATATAAATAAATTCCAGAAAACGCCTTCCACTAAACTAGTGCGCAAGTGGTTTTTGTGATAATGTTTTAACTGAAAAATGTTTAGCGGGCCCGGGTAGATTCAAATCCTCGTTTAAATTCCCCATGTTCAGCCCCCTGTACATAATATTTTGTTAGTGATAATTCCTTTTTCGGTCTGCTTATAGGATGTTTAAGTTCCAAACCAAGTCTTGATGAACTACAAGGCTCGATTCATATCTCTGGCCCAGTTTAAGAGATTTTAGTTTTTTAGGAAAAGGAGTCATTCTTGTCTTGTAAAACTAGCCCATAATCACGTTAAATTTAAATATCCTTATCGGTGCTTCTTGATCCTAAGCTCTACCCACAGCTTGATTGATGGAACTTTTCGCCATCTTTTTCAAAGCTACTATAGTGCAAATAATGAAAAATGCAAAAAGGGCTAGGCTGCCTAGCTCCATAAGCCTTAAGGTAGTAATGTTTACTTGAGAGCCGTGAAGCCATATGAGCGATTTAACCAGCTGAAGTATTGTTGAAGATGTCAAAAACGTGAAACCTAGGGACAGGTAAAATAGGCCTCTTTCTCTTCGCATAAAATAGCTCCACATGGCATAAGCTGTCAGCACCAGGCTAAAAAAGACATAACTAAATTCTGTTAGCATTTTACATCTCCTCAAAAATGGTTATTCTAATGCCAGATTTAACATTTATTTTTTCTCTATTCCTAGAGCAACATCAATAATAGAAATGCCTTTTCCTTTTTATCCGAATCCGATTCCTTTTGTCTCGTGGATTATCGTTCCCGTCTCAGCATCCACAATAACGATGACATTGTAGCCACCAACTCCGTACCTAAACCACCATATTACTTCCCATACTGAATGTCCCTCTGGCACTTTTTCTTCCCAGAATGCATCCCTAGGGACGTTTTTAAATATCTCATCAGAATGCCATTTTCTCAATTGTTCTAGTCTCGAAGAATTGTAATAGTTTGTTTCAATTGTAAAGCGATGCGCAACTGCTAAGCCTTCTTTTACGAGCTCTGAGTTTTTGCTTATCTCTATTGCTTCTTCCCTTGTTATCGGATCGCCAAGCCCACTTAACGAGTTTACAGAAGACACAATGAAAACCCCTATGACAACTAGAACCATGACCTTCTCTAACTTCCCTAAATCCATAATCATCTCCATGTTTTATTAAAATCATTGCGCACTATTTAATTCTAGTCATTAGAACATAATATTCTAAATAGTAGAACATCACCGTCCAAATTAACAGAATTGATAAA
>JABFQO010000011.1 GCA_019685575.1 Candidatus Bathyarchaeota archaeon A05DMB-4
TTTGTGGCTTATAAACTCAAGCGGTTTGACACCTATATTTCAGCTAAACTTTTGGACTGTGAAAGAAGGGAAAGTAGTTCTGCAGGTTCCCTTATACATGAACTCTACAACGACGAATCTCGGAACACCAGAGTTCCGTCAATTATGGATAGAGCAAGCGGTTAACATTTCACGGGATTACCACCCAAAATATTTCTGTTTAGGAAATGAAGTTGACACATACTATTGGAATTGCAGTCAAGAAGACTTTGATAATTATGTCAGCCTGGTAAGCGAAACTTATGACGGCATCAAGGCAGTGTCTCCAGAGACAAAGATATTCATAGTTTTTAGGCTTGACACGATCGATGCTTATAACGGGTGGTTCTTAATAGAAAAATTCGACAAAGACAAGATCGACCTATTTGGCTTCACGTCGTACCCATACATGCTTGGTTATCCAGGTCCTGCTTGGTATGACGCGCCTGAAAATATGCCTTCTAATTATTACACACGAATTATGAACTACACCGGGGATAAACCGATTGTCTTCAGTGAAATAGGATGGACCAGTTCAGAACTATTAAGAGGCGGATCAGAGCAAGAACAAGTCCAGTTTCTGCTTTGGTTTTTGGAACATACGAAAGATATGCCCTTGGAGATTGTCAGCTGGTTATGCTTGCATGATCTTCGCACGGTTGAAGAAGAAACTAATCCCAACGCTATGCCAAACGATTTTGTAGGGTTGAAATACAAGAATGGAACGGAAAAAGCAGCATGGATTTATTGGCAAACACTTCATTCAATTCCTTATTCAGTTCCAGAGTTTCCAGTTTTGTGGCTTACTCTTACCTCATTAACGCTCGTTATGTTTGCTGCAATTATGCTTCACAGAGTAGCAATAAACCATTTCAAAAAACATCGTCAACCATTAAGGCACATGACTTTATTCAAGGTCAATAAATCCTAAGAATCAACAACTATGACGTAAACACGCTCCACGATTTTCACTGTTAGGATTAGTATTCTGAATCCAGACGCCGCTTTCATAAATCTGTTATGCGTGCTAGTGCTACGTAACGGTTGGATGAAAAAGTTGAGTACATCAAATCAACTCGAAGAACTGCAAAACATAAAAGCGCGACTAGAAGAAGAATCGCGTTCTCTACAGGATCGTCAAAAAGACTTGGAAGAAAAAACAAAAATTCTCGAAGAAAAAATTGCGATAGAAGAACTTAAAAACCGCAACAGAGCAACGCAAGAGTCCATTTCCCAGTTGGAATCCAAGATTCGCGAACTAGAGCAAAGGTTGGAAGAAGTATCGCACGAATCAGACGACCAAAAACACAAAGTTGAACCGGTCTCTCCTGCAGAAACTTCAGAAGAACCTCAAACGGCACCTGAACCTACAGAGACAATAGCGGAAGACTCGGAAGAGGAAGCCTTTACAGTGACAGCACCTGAGGAACCGATGATACAAGAACAAGAAGCACTAAGCGAAAGCAAAAAAAGCCACGAAAAAAAGAAACGCAAATTCTTCTAAACTAAACGCGACATAAGCTTTCCCAGCCCTTCAGCAACTCATTCTCTGCTTTGTGTGCGTAATTAAGAATTTCAAGTCTGAATTTTGCATTCATAAAGATTAATTTAGCTTTCAACATCTGAGTTCTTGCGATCCGCCATGCGCCCGAAAATCAGAAAACAAAAAAGCGTTAAAGGAAAACAAGCCTTAGAAGTGAGTCAACAAGCAGTTAAGATCCTTAGAGAGTTGAAGGATGAGGAAGCCTTCTACTTCTATGAAAACATTGGAAAACCAACAGGAGAAAACGCAAAAAGCCTTTCGGAGTTCCTTAACAAAATAAACACCGCAAAACTGGAATGCCTACAATTTCATTTGGAAAGAAAAGACTTTCAAAAATGGATAAAAGGAACACTCGGCGATTCTAAACTTGCAGAAATGATGGAGACAATCACCCCTAAAAACAACGAAACACTCAGAGCAAAACTTCAAGGGATAGTTCAAAATCGTTTGCAGGAACTGAAAGACGCGTTCATTACTATAGAGGTAAAAGAACCACTAACCATCAAAAAATGAGCCCAAGCTGTTTTCTTTAAGTGTACAAAATTTGAAGCTGTTCTCTAGGGTGCTAAGAAGTGGCAATTTTTAGGCGAGGTTTAGTGTTGCTTTTTGTGCTTCTTCGTCAAAAGGTTCCATTTTGAAGCCTTTTTTGGTGCACAAGTTTATCATTTTGGTGTTGTCTGAAATCACGTATCCGTATATTGTTTCTAAACCCGCGTCTTTACCGATTTGAATAATGCAATCGATTAGCTTCGATCCAAGCCCATGCCCTTGCCATTGGTCGCCCACAACAACGGCGAATTCTCCGTTTTTTCCTCCAGGTTCTAAAATGACTCGCCCGACGCCTATGAGTCTTCTTTTGTCTTTCTGTGCCTCGGCGACTATGGCGACTTCGCGGTCGTAGTCTAAATTGCAGTATCTCGTTAGGGTTTCATGAGTCATATCTTTGATTACTTGGAAGAACCTAAGCCTCATGGTTTCCTCTGAAAGCGACTTGAACAGTTCGTCAAGAAGGGGTTCGTCTTCTGGTTTTATGGGGCGAAGAAGAACAGATGTGCCGTCTTTTAACTGCCATTGAGACACGTATTTTTTAGGATAAGGCGCTATTACCAGATGTTCGTGAGGCTGGAATCCATGTAAAATTTTCTCCTTGTCTATCGCTATCCGCGCGTCGACAGCGACGGCGTTGGTTCCGTCAAAAATTAGAGGGTTTATGTCTATTTCTTTTATTTCAGGATAGTCTATGACAATCTGAGAAAACTTGACCAGAATTTCCTCGAGGACTCTTGCATTAGGTAACTGACCATTTGACGTTAGATGCTTGTAAATTGCTATTCTCTCCATCAAACGTCTCGCAAGCACCTGATTAAGAGGCGGAAATCCAATAGCAGTGTCTTTCCACAACTCTGTTGCGATTCCGCCCGCACCAAAAACGATCACAGAGCCAAACTGAAGGTCTCTCTTTGCGCCGATAAGCAGTTCATATCCGTGTTTTTGAATCATGGGTTGAATGACTACACCTTGGAATTCTGCTTCGGGCTTGTAGTTCCTAACTCTTCCAGCTAATTCATAAAAAAACGCCCTAACCTCAGTAGGCGACCATATGTTTAGAATGACGCCTTCGGCTTTAGATTTGTGAGTAATCTGAGGTGACAGAGCCTTCATCACTACTGGATAACCCAGATCGGAGGAGAAGGTTTCAGCTTCGTCTGGTGATTTTGCGACTACAGTTTTTATTGTTGGAATCTTGTAAGCTTCGAGAAACTGGAATGATTCGGGTTGAGTGAGTACTTCTCGGCCTTCATTAAATGCTTTTCTTAAAATCTCTCGCAGAACAGACGGAACGGATAATTCCACCGAAATCTCTTCGGGCATTTGATACAAGAGTTCGAGGTTCTGCGTGTAGCTATACATATACATGAAAATGGATACGGCTTGCTCAGGGGTAGTGAACGCTGGAATGCCGTTCTTTTGAAGGACACGCCGTGCTTTCCAGCATTCGTCCTCGCCCATTAACACTGTAAGTATAGGTTTTGTGGTTTGTTTTGAGATTTCCACGATTGTTTTTGCCATCGAAACTGGATCCGTAGCGCCTTGTGGAGTGTACAGAACGAGGAAGCCGTTGCTGTTCGGATCATTGAAGCAAGTTTCCACGACTTTTCTGAACCTTTCCGGAGTGGCCTCTTCCAAAATGTCGACTGGGTTTGTGAAGCTGCAGTAAGAGGGCAAAATACTCTTTAACGCTTGAACAGTTTCGCTACTCAGTGACGAGAGTTTTCCACCCTTGGCGATTAAGCAGTCTGTAGCCATGATTGCGGGTCCACCGGCGTTTGTGATAATGGTGAGGTTGGGGCCCTTGGGGTTTGGTTGCATGGCTAAGGTTTCGGCACATTTAAAAAGGTCGCTTATGGCTTCCACTCGAACTACGCCTACACGTCTAAAAGCCGCGTCATAAACCGCGTCTTCTCCGCACAAAGCACCAGTGTGACAAAATGTGGGTTCTACACTTTCGTCGAACCGCCCCGCCTTCACCACCACAATTGGTTTGGCGCGTGCAAATCCCCTCGCCGCGCTCATGAATTTCCTTGCATTTTTGATGGACTCCATGTACAACACGATGCTTCTTGTCTGCGGGTCAGAGCCAAAATAATCGATCAAATCCCCAAAATCTACATCAAGCATTGAACCAGTCGAAACCACTGCGCTGAAACCGAGATAAGCCTCAGACGTCCAATCCAGCCCAGAAGCGCAAAGCGCGGCGCTTTGTGAAATGAACGCGATTTTGCCGGGAATGGCGGTTCGGTTGGAGAATGTTGCGTTGAGTTTTATTTTCGGTCTCATGACGCCGAAACTGTTAGGTCCTATGACGCGCATGCCATACTGGTTTTTTAATTTGAGGATTTGTGCCTCCAGAGCCTCGCCCTCTTTTCCCGTTTCTTTAAAGCCTGCGGAGACAATTATTATTCCTGCGACGCCAGCTTTTCCGCATTCTTCCACTATTTGCGGTACAGTATGCGCTGGAGTGGCGATGATGGCGAGGTCGACTTGCCATGGGATTTTTGTGATGCTTGGGTAGGCGGTTATGCCTTGTACGGTGGGTCTGAAGGGGTTAACTGGATAAACCACGCCCTTGTAGCCCACGCCAATCAGGTTTCTGAGGAGCTTTGCGCCTAGAGAGTTTTCGCGGTCGCTGGCGCCGATGATTGCTATTCGTCGGGGATTGAAAATTTTGTCAAGGTTTTCAGTGCCCACTCTCGAAGCGCCTCAATTGCTCTGGTTAAAGACCGCTAGTCACATAGAGGTATATACAATATATAATCTTAAATGTTCCCGCTGACACGCGAAAGGCTGATTTGACGGTTCACACGGTTTTAAGCGTCAAACGAGTGGTGTTCACGTCGACTTCGACGATTTTACAGTTTTTGAATTCTTTAGATTCGCCGATTATGGTTTTGACGGTTACTTTATTTCCCTCTGTTTTCGCGTAAACTACATCTTTGAATACTGTTTTCCCGTTAAGTATGACGTTAAACTCGCACATTTTTGATTCCATCCAACAACCTAATAATAATCAAACAATTATAAATTCTCCTCTCTCGGCTATACGGGCTTCTGTTTTTTTTAGATTTGGAATAAGTAATTATAATCCACGAGTATTATACGTTTCATGAATGCGTAATAAAAAGACAAAGATGAAACAAATGCCCCAAAAAAGCGAACCTAACAAGCCCTCAAGCCTCGACATTTTTCAAATGCTGACGGAAACGAAGGAAAAAGAAAAAAAGAAAAGAAGAACCGAACTTTTGGCTCCGTTGGGCATAAAGGAATTTTTTACTGAGGGAAACATAACCATAAACAAAAGAACATGTCAAGGCTTGGAGTGCAAACTCTGCATAAAAGCGTGTCCAACTAACGCTTTGTTTTGGAAGGCGGGCGAGGTTGGAATCGCAGAAGAGCTTTGCGTATACTGCGGCGCTTGTGTCTTGAGTTGCATCGTGGACGACTGCATAAAAATCACGAGAAAAAGAGACACGGGCGAGGTTGAAAAATTCAGCAAACCACGAGACTTTATAATCCTTCAAAAAAACATAAACACAAAAAAACTTGTCAAGACCATAAAAGACCTTTTTGCAGAAGCAACAAAAAAAGACGAAGAAACAAAAAAATCTTAAAATAAAAAATTATTGCGCGGCTTGCCATTTCTCTTGCAGAAACTTAGGAATGTCCGACGAATCCCTTGGGCCCACGAGTACTTGCCAGCCGCTCATTTCTTCGATTTCGCCGCTTAGTCGGGCTGCTTTGCCGGGGATTATGAGTTTTTTGTGTTTGACTTTGTTTTCGATTCCTGCAGTCTTCAGTGCGTCGGCGACTTTTTCGGCTGTGAGTTTTCTTCCCGCAACTGCGCTGTCGACGGCTATGCCTTCGGTGTCGACGACTAGGAGATAGGCGTTTACTTTGGCGTTTTCGATGTCTGAGGCTACGGTGTAATACGTAAGTGCAAAATTTGTCGTAAACATGACTGGCGAATTTTCGTCGGGGGTTCCGAACACTTTCAAGCCTGGCTCGACTGCGACTGGTTTTCGCGGGTCTGTGTAGATGTTTTGCCTCAACACAACAGGGGGAAGCAACGCCCAACCGTCAATGTTGTGCATAATCAAAACGTCAGCATAACGAACAATCAGCATGGCCGCCAAGTAAGCCTCTCGCCACTTTGCAAGTTCGTCAGGAATCCCGCCTCTGTTCATCCAAGCAACCATGGGCACACCAATCAGCGGAAAACCCAGCAGTTCGTCACCGCGTTTGCAGGCAGCGCGGCGAACCATAGTAAAGTTGTTAAGCGTCTCAGCCAATCCGTCGCTTAGGAACGTGCCCGGGTCGAGCACAAGGTCTTCCACGCCATACTCAAGCAATGTTCTACTCAACGATTTCAGCAGTTTCAAGTTGTTGGGCACAAAAACCGTTAGGGGACAACCATACATCAACGCGAGTTCAGCCATTTCTTTCCAGTTGTCCTTCGTCGCTGCATAAAGCAATGGTCGAGCCTTGGGCGCCGCCATCAGTCCCGCCTCCAAGACGCTTGGGTTTAGTGAGCAGAGGATTAATGGTAGGTTCGTGTTTTCGGCTACTTTTTTGACTGTAGCCCTGTATCTCTCCGGATCATTGGAAGTAGAGCGTACGGCTATCATGTTAAGTTTCAACGTTTGCCCGATGTATTCAAAATTGAAGTTTGCGGTTCGTTTTACTCTGTCAAGTATCTCTTGCTCGGGCATCTCGTCGGTCACGTCGATGGCGATTGCAGTGGGGTTGAAGTATGCGAATTCGTGGCGGTACATGACGAGTTTCCCGCCGATTTTGACAGCCTTGTCGCCTACGCCTACAATAATCTCTTTTACGGCTGGCTTCAGCATTTCTTTCAGTTGCTTGTAGGCTCTCTCGTTTTCCTTCTTCAAAAGCGGCGGACAACTGTCAATTGAGACTTCACGGTTCACAACCTTCGTAGCGAAAGCCATACAGTTTTCTTCACCACATTCTTTGCAGTTGGTCCTCGGAAGAAGCTTGTAAACATCGATTGGACTAAGTTCCTTAATGCCCGCTTTGCCTTTCACTTCACGTTCACTCATACTCAAACACTCCATACCTAAATCTTCATTGAAACCCACTCAACCAGCTTGTCGCCGCTACCCGTGTTCCCGCTTAAGAGTTCACGCGTAATATCCTTAAGCGTCTTCACAGCTGCAGGATGCATCATCATAAACAAGTCCACGCCCGCAAGCAGAAGCGTCAACGCCGTGGTTACTTCCCACAATGGGCCCCTCATTTCACGGGGTTCCCATTCAGGCGTCATCTCTAACCATGCTTCTCTTGCTGCCCAAGCGTTAGTGGTGCCCGAAGACATCGGATGCGCCAGTTCGGGGTCGCCCATTAAAGCCGCAAGCCTCGCCCGCTCCATGTTGGTGAAAGCATAATCGAGACCGTAGCCTAGGGCTGCGGTTGTCAAGTCCATGACGATGTCTTCTTTCGGCAGAAAATCGTACAGTATGCGGTTGAGTTCTCTCGCTAGGTTCAGGTCCATGGGGGTAAAAGACAACGCTGCATGCCCATATTTTTTGACGAATTTTGCGCATCTTTCGATGTCCATGTCCCGCGTTATTGAACTCATAAGGAACCTTTCTCCAGCGAAAGTTTCCGCTACTGCTTCAAAGACATCGGCGTCTTTGACCGGGTCTCCGCATCCCCCGATAACAAGCGGCACATCAACCGCTTGCGCCACTTGCTCAACAGTTTTTACGGCTTCTTGAGGCGAGGCGTTCTTGAGGAGCGGGTCGATGCTGATCAGGTGCACGGTTATCATATCGGCGCCGAACTTTTCAACTGCCAACTTTGCCCAAGCCGCGGGGTCTTCCAGAACCTCCTTCACATGCATCTTCACCGCCTTAGCCAAGGGCACCTTCATGTCAAAAACGTCCATAGTTACAACTGGAGGATTAGGCATGGTTCTTTCAAAACTGTAAAACGCGGGTGCAGTTTCACCGCCGATTACGAGCGATTTTCCGCGGGTTCCGCCTTCGCTTTTCGTGGCGCCCAACTTGACTTCAACAACCTTGCCCGAGTAGGTTTCAACTGGCGGAATAAACTCGGCTTCGAGTAGTTGGGTCGGTTTTGCTTTCAGTCCTGGTAGAGCCATTTTTGGCGGAGCAACGCCGGGAGCAGCAACTGGTGTGGCGACTGTGCCGGGTTGTATCCAGATTTCCAAGTCTCCGACGTTCATTTCGAAATCTTCAAGCTCGATTTCTTGAAGTTTCGCCAGAATCTCCAGCAAACGCGGGCTTAATTTCAGTCCTAACGCTGTTTCGTCTTTTTCTTTTCCCTTTTTAGGCAAGGATTTCACCTTTTCTCGGTTTTTTCGCTCTTTTCTTGCCTTATGATGACCCTTTTGGCATAGATTTTCGCGTCTTTCAGGATTATCTTGAACCCACCAGCAGCGATGGGTAGAGTGGACGCTGTGATTACGGGCATTGCGGGTGCTTCTTCCCTTTCTTCGGCTGGCGCGGCTTCTTCAACTGCAACTGCTTCCTCTTTCCAGCGCTCCACTACTGGGTGCGCGTGGTCTTTTAGAAACGTCTTCAATTCGTCAATGGTTTTTGCTTCTTCTTCAGTGGCAATTTTGTCTACAAGCTCTTTTGGTATGAAGTTTTTTACTCGTTCCTTGACTTCCTTTGGCAGCCAGACCACACGGCTCCATCCGCCGTCTGCGCTGAGAAACTTTGGAGAACGCATGTATTCAATGGAGATGCCGTGGAAACCGTCAATTTGGCGCCCTCCTGCTGTGGAATCAGCCACTGTTGAAAAGGGCAACCCGTTTACGGCGATGTCCTTAAAGCCTCGGTGCATGATGCCGAAGCCGTCCACTTCGGGTATGTAAAAGGCTACACCTTCGAAGCAGCCGCATGATGTGTGAGGATAACCAAAAGCCGTGTAAAGCCAAACCCTCGTGACTTCGCCCAACGACTTCTTTTTTACGACTTCGTTTACGCCCGAGAATTCGCCTTTGACTGGGTCGATGAGTTCGCCTTTTTCGATTGTGAACACGGGGCCTTTCGGGTCTATGCTTGCCGCGGCTCTACCGTCAAACCAGCTAATAGCGCCGCAGTTTGAGTATCTTTGCGGCGTGATCACGCAGACGTGGGTGGGCGCGAAAGACTGGCAGAGTATGCATCCGTAAAACTTGTCCACTTCCTCGTCCTTCAAGCCTCTTGCCTTGGCATCTCGGGCGTCGTAAATTTGCAGAGCCTCATCGTATAGTGCTTTGACTTTTCCCGCGTCAGTTATGAAGGTGATTTGCATTTTTTCGATTATTGGGAGTTCGCTTTTGAAAAGCCTGAACAAGACTTTGCCGATTAGTTCGAACGAGTTGAGGCCTTTTTGGAACGATTTTTTGCTCAGCCTGAGCCAAATGTCGTAGCGTTGGTTGAGGTGCATGAGGCCCTCGATGAAGTTGCAGTAGGCGTGTATGCGGCGTTCGATTACGCCTTCTAGCTCTTGCTCCAGTTTCTCGCCGGCGACTTCGACGAGTATGCCGAAGGGATAGCTTCCGTTTTCTTTCATGTCTTTTATGTCGGGTCCGATGATGGTGACTTTTTCGTCTTCGATTTCTTCGGGTTTTCGCACTCTTGCAAGTTCGAATTTTTCTTTTATGTCGGGTCCGCCGAGTTCGACGTGCATGTCTTTTCTGCGGATTCTTTCGCCTTCGTAGATGACGCCGACATCGACGGGTATGTCTTTAAACATGGACATCTCCTTATTCTCCTCCAAGATTGTCAATTATGACCTTAAGATTTTCCGCCCAATCCTTCACCTTTGTGTTTGGGAAAGACCAGCTTGCATGTGGCTGGTAGGTGTTATCCAACGTGATGGTTTTAAGGTTTGGTGCAAAATGCTTCAGTCCTGAAAGTATGGTCCACTCCATGTAGTACGGAAGCCCAACAAACAAAGCCAAATCATACTGACCTTTACCGTCGAGTCCTTTCCATTCCGGGTCGGTGAGCCTGTTGCTGATGTCTACGGCGGGCATCCAGCCTTTTGGCTTATAATCTCTTTTTAAGAACTCATTAACCATGTGGGCCGTGGCTACGACGGGAATTTTTCCCTTTTTTGCTAATTCGATTATGTAATCTATCAGTTTCTTGTCTCCAAAGTCTATTTCTACGGCTTTAGAACCAACGATTAAGACTGGACGTTTTGCCTTGTTTATCATCTTAGCCGCCACGTCAGCCTTTGCAATGACGAAAGCTTTTTTTGGTCCAGGGACTTCTGCGGTTTGCCAAGGTTCTGCTGTTGCCATTTCTTTTGTCACTCCTTTCTTTTTCTTACAAGCCTAGGCAAAAGTGTAGGGTCGGGGATGACTGTTTCTTTCCATTTTTTCTTCTCGAGAATTTTTATGATTTCGTCCTTCATAGTAACTGGAATGTCGGCTACGGTGCGAACGAACAAGTGTATGTCTTCGGGCATCGTGCCAAACAACCGCTTGTGCAAGTCAATGTAATGCGTCAGCTTGATAGCCCGTCCCTTGGTCGTATCGTTCGGTCGCATGCAAAGTTTTGCTATCATGACCATGGCTTCTTCTTTCGTTTCAGCTGCGTAGAACAAATGCTCCGGCGCTGGACCAACGTACACTTTTTCACCCGTCCTCGCATCGAGTACGTACCAGTCTTCCTCTTTATCTGCCCTTCCAAGCAGCATACGACGGTACTTCGACCCATGGGGACCAACAATCACTGGAACACCTAGACGCCAAAAACCGGCTGCTATTGATGCTGCTTTTTGTGAATAAGCCCCCCATGCAAGGCCTACTGCTCCAACACGGGTATGTATGTAGTCAGCGATTTCCTCATAGTTTGCCCTCAAATTCCGCTTGGCGAATATGTTGGCGATTTTTATTGCGGCGCCAGCGATATGGGCGTTTGAAACGCAGGAGCCTACGTTTACGATTCCGCCTGCAGTAAATTCGCCCGTGTACAGTTCATACGGTGTTTTCCCTTCGTCATCTTTTGTCATAGCCGCAGACATTGCTGCGCATCCGCTCGTGACGACTATGAAGCGTCTGTTAGCGAATTCCTTACAAATTTCTGCAACTTCCTCGCCGCCCTTTGGATAGTTTGCGCATCCCACGACTGCGACGACGCCTGGAATTTCGCCGAACACGATAGGGCTGCCGACGTTTCTTATTTCCACATCTTGTATAGCACCTCTGCCACAGCGGATTTTGTAGGTCTCTTGCTTCAGTTGCTTCTCTCCAGCTTTCACGATAAAACTGTGGATCATCAAGTCAATGGGGCATGCTTCTTCGCATCTGCCACAGCCAATGCATAATTCATACAAGTCCGCAAGCTTGGTCAAGTCTCCTTGACTCGCCGCTTTAATTGCTTCTGGGATGTGCAAGTCTTGAGGGCAAGCTCTTCTGCAATCGTCGCATTGTCTGCATCCTTTTGATTTTTGGATGATTTCATCGATTTCTGGTAATGTCTTGAACTTCTTCCTAAGTGGAGCTATTTGTACGGCGACTTTCGTGGCAACTTCGCCGACTTTTTCGGGGTCGAGAATTAGTACACCGGGTGTTTTTCCGCTTACCAAATCTTTTACTATCTCATCAGGGGGATCGTTGGTGCGATTAGGCAAGCCCACGCAATTCTTTTCGGATGCAGCAATCACAGGCGCCTTGACTTTTTGAGCCTCATCATAAGTATCTATTCTGATACATTGTTCATCTAAAACAACCACGTCTGGAAAACCGCTTCTTATGAAACGGAGTTGCCACGAAATTGGACCAACGATTTTCGCTCGCTTGTAATATCTGGTTGCGTCATGAGCAGAACAACAAAGGCCACAAACTTCGATTTCACTATCCAAGCCGTTTGCTTTCAAATAATCTATTATTCCCACAGAAGGAACTACGTTATGACCGATGCAAAGAATCACGGGTTTTTCTACGTTTATGGTTCCACAACCTAAATCTACAAGTGGCGCTTCTGGATCTGCTTTGGGAAGATTATAGGCTGCTATTTGGGCGATGTCAGCGACTTCCATTCCAACCTGGTCTACCATGCCAGCGTGAAAAGCTTTGGATTCGAAGTCAAGGTTATTTCCCTCTTGACCTGTATGTGTAGCGGATAACAAGTGTGTAACTTGGGTTTCTGTATAATCTAAGACTTCTTCCAAATCGCCCAGTGTTTCAGGTTTTACTCCGCAAACAAGACGAGTTACAGGCGCTTCAACTTGAATGTTCAATCCACCTACGTCAAGAGGGTAATTGCGACCGTATTTTTCGATTAAGTATTCAACGAGATGACGTGCGTGACCTATGTGGGTTGCCGCGCCGATGCAACATGCTAAAAGCACGATTCTCGACTGTTGCCCAGCCATGTCTATGCCACATGCGCCGCGTTTGTTTCCGGTCAAGTCACATTTGCCATAGGTGCAGAGGCAACAGAGGTCGCAGAAGGGCATGTAGAAGGGCTTGTAACGTTGCAAGAGTTTCATGTCCCAATTTCGCAAAGCGGTCACGGATGGAAACGGCGTAGGCCCCATTGGTTCGGCCCACTTTTCTTCGGTTACCTTGCCGATGGAAAGTTCAAGGTTCTTGAAAAGTCCAACATCAGTTTTGAGTTCATCAATCTTAACGCGTACGTTTTTCCGATTCAAACCTTGCACAACCTAAGGATTTGGAAATAAAGAGATTAGCATGGAATCTTTTTAAGCTTTCTAGAAGCATTTCCTATCAGATGTATGCCTTTCTTGATGCAGACACTTGGGTTGTCGCTTAGCTGGAATTGAAAATAATTATGATAATTACTTTTGGCTATTGTTTCTTGTAGCCCGCCTTTTCCAGTATTTTCTTCACGGACACGTATGCTGGCGAGTCGGAAGGCACGTCCAAGAGAGATTTTCCCGCTAAAACGTGTTCCTCAACCAACTCGTCACGAGCCACTTTGCCTAAATATTTGAATTTCAGTTCGCTTTCGGCTTGGGTTTGCAGGTTTTCTGGGAATCGGAAACCTCCCACGACGTAGAAGTTTTGGAAGGCGATTTTGACTTCTTTGGCTATGCGGTGGGCGCGTTCCACGTGATCGAAGGATTTTTTGGAAGGGTCGATGATGTCGAAGATGTCGTCTACTTTTGATGTGATTCTTCGGTTTAAGTGCTCTAACCCAGCAGGCGAATCGATAAGCACATACTGGTAGTTCTTAGTTAACGCATCCAACGCTCCCTTCAGCGCCGCATTCGGCATACAATAGCATCCTTCAACCCACTTTGTTCCAACCGCAATCAAATCAAAAAACTCGCCCTCGTACATGCCGTGTGCCCAGATTTTGCTCTCGATCCGCTTGGTCGGTGGAACACCAACGGTTGTGCCGCCTTCTTCGAGAAAGGTTTCCACGAGCAATTCTGAGATTGTTCTTTTTCCTTTCTCTTTCAAATCCACGCCGACCATCTCGCTGAGGTTCTGGTCCGAGTCGGCGTCGACCAAAAGCAAAGGAGTTTCACCGATTTCAATAAAGTATTTTGTCGTCAAAGCCACAAAACTTGTTTTTCCAGTGCCTCCACGGCCGATTGTCACTAGGGTTTTCATCTGTTTATTGTCTCCTTGTGAACTATTCTGCTGCTCGCTTATTAGCCATTCTTTGTAGCAAGAAGTCTGTCACTCAAGCGTTTTATCGCCTGCATAGCCTCAAATTCGCTATGCTTGAGCGGAGTCTCCCCCCGCATTTCTGCCTCCACAACCTCCGCATCAAACGGCACAAAATCCAGAGTCTTTATGTCATGTTTTTCGGAAAAGTCTTCCACTGTTCGTCTTTGCGTGGCATTCCCGATTTTGTTTCCTACCAGTAGAATCTGCTTCACGCCCGCGTTGGAAGCCAGTTCGTGAATATGTTTGGCGGTTTCGAGGGCTTTCATGTTTGCGTCGGCTACTACCAGCATCGTGTCCACGTTTTTGGCGGTGCCTCGGCCTAAATGCTCCACGCCTGCTTCCATGTCGAGAATCACCGCTTCGTTACGTTCGACTACTAGATGCCGAAGTAGGGCACGAACAACTGCGTTCGCGGGACAAGCGCAACCGGCGCCCGCCGATTTTACAGTCCCCATGACTATAAGGTGTATTCCTAGCGGGGTTTCCACCGAATACTCGCGAACGATGTCGTCGACCGAGAAAGAGAGACGATAAACTCCGCCGTAACCTGTGCTTGTTTTCGCTTCAATCAACTCTTTGTTTTCAGAAATTGGCACTATTTTGCGTGCTTCTTGTGGTGTAAGCCCGAGGGTAAGCGCCAAGTTTGGTGAAGAATCAGCGTCGATGGCTATGGTCTTTAAGCCCTTCTCGGCAAATGAGTATGCAATTCCTCCAGCAATCAGCGTCTTGCCGACGCCGCCTTTGCCTGAAACCGCGATTTTCACCGTTGTTTCCTCAATCGTGTTTAACTAGCAGAAACTTATTTACGTTTCCCAACGCTGACTTGGCGGTGAAATAAAGTTTTTGACGGGACAAATTGGAAAGATTGTGTCAGGAATGGTAATTAGTGTAAACATTTTTATATTGTTTCAAGGTTATTTGAACGATTCTAGCAGGTGAAACGCATGGCTGAGAAAGTTGGTGTCGCCGTCGTAGGCGTGGGATTTGTAGGTGGACAAGCGCACGTTCCCAGTTTCAAGAAAATCGAAGGCTCTGACCTAATAGCCTTGTGCGCCAGAACTGAAAAAAGAGTAAAACCCCTCGCTGAGCAGTACGGCGTAAAATACTATTTAGACTACGACAAACTCTTGGAAGACCCTAAACTGCAAGCAGTAGTCGTGGCAGTCCCAACGCCGCAGCACTATGAAACGGCATTGAAGGCCATAAAAAAAGGAAAACATGTTCTATGCGAAATGCCCATTGCCCCGACCATAGAAAAAGTAAGAGAACTCCAGAAAGCCGCCGAAGACGCGGGCGTAATCCTCATGCCCGTTCTCCAGTTCCGATTCGCGCCAATCTACACGAAAACAAAAGAAATGATAAAAGCCGGCATGATAGGCAAACCCATCGCTTTTCACTTTCGCGAATTTATTCCAGCCGCAAGCCTTGCTGAACAGTGGCCGATGGGCTCTTGGGCTTGGGACATAAACCAGAGCGGGGGCTATCCTGACTTTACCCTTTCAGTGTGGTCGCTTGACTTGTTCCGATGGATGTTCGAGACTGAATTGAAAGACGTCGAGTGGATGGGCAACTACGCCAAAATCGAAAAACACAGCGGAATCCTAGGCTATAACACGATGGGCGTAATAAAACTGGCCAACGGCATGGTGGGTTCGCTGCATTACGGCGCCTCAGTTACTCCTTCGGCAAGCACTAGTAGGCTAGAGGTTTACGGGGACAACACAAACGTCCTTCATGCCATCTGGGTCGACAAAATAATGCTCTATGGAGCGGAGGAGAGGCCACAGGAATGGAACCTTGAAGTAAAAGGCACTCGTGTCTGGGGGCATCGTCAAATCGATGAACATTTCATAGACTGCATCCTCCACAACAAGAAGCCGTCCGTAACTGTTGAAGACTCGATAAAAGCACAAGAAATAGCCCAAAAAATCGTGACAAGCATAAAGTAAAAAACTAAACCGCCCCTAAGAAACCGCGCTAACTTCTCTTTTCTTTTTTGAAAGTTTTTTCAACAAGTTCAACGCGTTCGTTTCGGTATCCACGGGTTTTACGTTGAGAAAGCCCGTTTGTTCAGCTTTCAATAATAGTTCTTCGCCTTTTCCTGTGCGGACAATCGTGAAAGTCCATCCTTCTAAGCCTAAGCCTCCAGTTGAAATGTCGGCTAGTTCGGCGCTGAAGTCGTCGCAAAAATGACAACTCTCCCTCGCGTACTGTTTCGCCTCTGCGAGAGGAATAGTTATGGTGCCAGTGTTGGTTGTGACAAGCATTTTTCCTTTGATGTTCATTTTTTTAATGTCACTTAGGTTTATGCCTAATTTTTCGTGGATATGCTTTTCCATAAGCCCGTCGTAGGTGAAACATTCTGAGCATAGAAGGCCGATTAGATACTTTATCGGAGCCGTATATTTTTTCAAGCCAGCCATCTGCATCTTTCGAATCGCATGAATTTGACACGGTGTCCCAACAAAGGCGACGCTTGTCTTTTTTTGCTTGACTACGTCGGCCAAAGCGAGAACGTTGGGCGAGTAAGTGTACTTTGTTCCAGCACATTCCAGAATCTCTTTTGGAGAGGTCGCCAATTTTGGAAAAGGCAGAAAAGGTTTTTCTCGGCCATGCCCCGCAACAATTGCTCCATCGATAAGCCCGTTTTCAAAAGCAGATACCAGCAAAGCTGTAACCCCACCGCCGTCTTGCCCAACTTCTAACACGTTTTTGTCTTTCGCTTGAATAGCCAAAAGTTTGCAATAAATTCCAAACTCTTCATCAGTCTTCCGTTCTCGATTGAACACAAACTTTTCCGCATCAGCTCGCAACCACAAATACCGAGGGCACACATGTGCACAGATGCCGCAGATTTTGCATTCTTTTATCAAGGTAGGCGTTTCCTTTGTCAACTCCAAGCAACCGAAAGGGCAAGTAAGCACGCATGCACCGCAACTGATGCATTTCTCCGCGGCTACTACGTGCTTCGCCAAGGATTCTTCGAAGCTTATTTTGTTAAAACTCACGGTAACCACTTAGGAAGGACTAACCCATGGCTCAGTTTAAAACTTTTGGGAAACGAATGCAAAGATTGGAGCGATGACAATTTTTAAACGTTTAAACATCACTAACCAATAGCAAGGTGTGCAAAGAGTTGTCGGAAGGACAGTTCGTGAAAGTCGGAGTTTTTAAGTGTGGTAACATTGCCTCTTCACCAGTGTTTGAACTTCTCCTCGATGAACTCGCAGATCGCCAAGACGTGAAAACCCGAACCGTAACCACGGGCTCGAAAATGGGCGTCGAAGACGTCGAAGAAGCCCTGCCGAAACTGTTCGAATTCAACCCAAACCTCCTCGTCCTCATATGCCCCAATGCCGCTCTCCCAGGACCCGCAAAAGTTAGAGAAAAATTTTCTGCCAGCGGCTTGCCTGGCGTGGTTGTAACGGATGCGCCGGGAAAACGAATTAAGGCTGATTTGGAAAAGCAAGATTTGGGCTACATAATCATCATGGGCGATCCGCTCATCGGTGCACGAAGAGAGTTTCTGGACCCGTTGGAGATGGCGATTTTTAACTCGAACATCATCAAAGTCCTCGCCATCGCTGGCGTCTATCGCATGGTGCATCAGGAAATAGACAAACTGATTTATGCAATAAAGAGCAATGGCGAGAATCTTGCTCCACCACGATTAGTAATCGATATAAACATAATTCGAGACAGATCCGACTTCACGAACCCCTACGCAAAAGCCAAAGCCATAGCCGCATACGCTTTGACGGAAAAAATTGCGGAAATAAACTTTCAGGCGTGTTTTATAGAAAAAGAAAGCGACAAATTCATTCCCCTCGTTGCTTCTGCGCATGAAATTGCCCAAACAGCGGCGAGGCTTGCAGAAGAAGCAAGAGAAATCGAGAAATGTGGCGATTCTCTGGTGAGAAAGCCTCACGCAAAGGATGGAAGGGCTAAGGCTAAGACGAAATTGATGCTTCCTCCCGTGTTTTTAGAGGGATGATGTTTTTGTTTTTGTGGCATGGTGTTTCGAGAATTCCTTAGTGTAGCATGTTTTGTATATACATTATATATTTGTATGTAAGATATTTCGACTAAGCATATACGCCTTTTCCACATTTCCCTTCGGTAGAGGGCTACAAGGTTGAAAGTGCTTGAAATCACTCCGCTTAAAGACAAGAAATTGACGGTGTATATTCTAGAAAAAGAATACAACGAACCATTCTGGATAACCGAACCAGCCTCAAACTCAAACTCGCTCAAGACTCATGCGCTCTATAAACCTTCAATTGGGCTTTGCAGGTTCTTAGAAAACCTAGTCAAAAAAGTAAAGCCAGATTTCGTAACCGACGAATTGGGTATGCGGACAGAAAAGGAATTTCACAAGAATAATGCTTTAGCAAGGATGCTTCGAGAAGAAAAAATCGCGCTGTTCCCGGTGGATATTGATGAAAACGCCAAAGCATACCTTGCCGTGAACATGGATAAAAAGAGAGAATTGCGAGACCGCGTGTTGGAAGCGTTGGAGAAATTTTCCGAGCAAAACGGTGAAGATTCTGTTGAAAAGGATTATCTTGTCACTTATGGTCAATGCTTGCAGCATGAGCTTGAAGAATTAGAAAGGGAGATAAACTTCTCTATACGGGAAAACTGGATTGTCATGGGCATCCTCGATCACGCAAAGGAAATTAATAATGAAAAAGATGAAATAACATGCATCCACGTAAGCAGCCCAGAGCACATAGAGCCGGTGAAGAGGCTTTTGGAATCCTTGGACGTTAGAGTTGAAGTTATCAAAATTTCAAAAAAAATAGTCACAGCCTCCGCTGAGGCGTCTCCTTCTGAAATAGAAAACCTCTTGCAATCGATGCAGATTCAAGTAAAACCAATCGTGGGAAAAACTTCTGACGATTCGCCCTACCTGTTGTTCTATTTGGATACCGATAAAAAAGCCAGCCCATTTGACATTTGTATGGCGTACGATGCAGGGTACAATGCAGTAATCCCCTACGAGAACGTCACTCCGGAAGACGCAAGAAGGATTGTTCAGGACGCCCTGTTTTCTAGAACCCCGAAAGCCGCTAAACACACGTGCTTTTTAATCGGAGGCAAAAATGCTGAAAAAGCCGAAGAAGTTTTCAAAGTCGTAAAAGACGCGATGTTTCCTCCTTTCAAGGCAAGTATCATAATCGACCCAGGAGGCGCCTACACAACAGCAGCAGCTATGGTTGCCAAAGTAGAAGATGCACTCAAATCTCATAATCTTGGCGATTTGAAAGACAAAACCTGTGCAGTTCTTGGCACAGGAGCCGTTGGACAAATAGTAGCGGTTCTTTTAGCAAAGCTCGGCTGCAACGTGCTTATAGCCAGTATTAATCCCGAACGCGCGGATGGAAACGAACATGCCGAAAGCGTAGCAAGATTCCTAAACAATGAATACGGGGTTAAAGTGCAAGGCGTTTTCGCACCTACAGCGGACAAAAAAATTGAATTATTGAAAAAGGCCGACGTAGTGTTTTGCGCCGGATCTAGAGGAGTGCGTGTTATAGAGAAGGAATGGTTAAAAGAACTTAAATTAATGAAAGTCATCGCTGACGTAAACGCTATTCCGCCCTTCGGCGTTGAAGGAATAGAACTTAAAGATGACATGAGAGAAATAGCGGTCGGGATTTTTGGAATTGGAGCGCTCACGATAGGCGATTTAAAGCATAAATTGGAAAAAGAGATTCTCCGAGAGGCAAAGAGCAACGGCAAAGAAATATACAACTACACTTTGGCTTTGCAAACAGCGAGAAAACTGCTTCAGAGGGAACTTTCCATCGCCAAACTTGAGTTGACTTTGAATTATCCGCGACCTAAAAAAGATTAACTGCTCATCAGGTAAGCACGGTTTATTGCCAACTCTGCAATGTCTGCGGCGCATTCCGCGATTCTTTTTATGCTGTCACGCAGAGAGCAAATGGCACAAATCATCTGAGGATTCTTTTGTTTGCTCATAAAAGCCTTTGAAGCAATTTCTCGATCCATCTTTTCAATATTTTTCTGTTGCTCCAACACCTCGTCTGAAACTATAATATCTTTTGAGAGAAAAGCACCGAATGCCTTGGAATACAGGTTAACTGCTTCCGTGCCCGCCGTGAATAAGAGATTCAACAAATTGTCCGGTATGCGCTGGTTCTCTCCTGACAACATTATCACATGCCTTGCAATATTAGCCGAATGGTCGGCGGTATGCTCCACTCTGTATACGAGAGTCTGATGATCCATAGCATCCAAGGGATTCATGCCTAACTCGCTTGCAAGGAAAGAATCTTGTGCAGCATCGCGGATAAGTCGGAGAAGGAAAAAACAAAAGTGGTCCACATCATCATCCAAAGAAAAAACCGCCTTCGCCAACATTACGTCTCGGTTCTTTAGCGAATTCAAAGCGTCCCGGCACATTGAACTTGAAATCAAGTGCATTCTTTGAATAGCCAATTCGAGCGATGCTTTTGATTCGTCGATTAATGTTTGTATGTACATGCTTTTGGCGTCGGATTCCATGATTCGCATGTAAAGCATTCTGACGATGTTGCGGATTGCTTTGCTTTGTGTAACTGAAAAAACGTTTTTTGACACAATTTTGATTCCTGAATAACCATTCAAGTAGCAACCGACTATTTTTCGCACGATCAGCGTGTCTCTCTCGTCCACGTCAATGTGGAGCACGATTTCTTTTGGTTCTTTCTTTCCCTCTGCACTGGGAGTGACTACCAAAGAACGGTCACGCTGAACCGCAAGCGAAACCACATCGCCTTGTTTCAATTCGTTCATCTTCACCCAATGCTTGGGAAGAGAGATCACAAGCGATGATCGCCCCAAGGACATGATTTTACGTTCCATAACGTTCCCTTCAAATATTAATATTGACGTTTTATAAATACAAATAAAACAAATATATATTTGCTTTTTCAAACATAGGCCTTGCTTGATTACTATGATTTGTGAAGGCATTTTTTTTAAAAAAAAAAAAAGCACTACACGAGCATGTGAAAGACAACGTTAGAGAAAAGAAGTTAAAGTTCTGCAACTGCCCTTAAAGATGCTTTGTTAGAAGAAAAAAAGAATTTGCTTATATGTTTGCAAAACGTAGCCATAATCGTTTAGATGTCACGATAACATTCATGAATACGTGTTTAACTTGAACCTCGAGTGATAATGGCATGAATTCTACAGCCAGTAAGAACCCGTTAACTCTCGTGTTCATATACAGCGGCGAGTTCGCGGAACGGGTTATAAGGAATTTGATTAACGATCCCAGCTTCTGCAAGTCCTGCGGTCTCTACTGCGACTCCTGCAAGTATGGTGTCTACACTTACGTTCGTAACATCCGCGCCGCGATCGAACTGCCCGCCCCCTCAGACCTTCCCGCATTCATAGACGAACCAGAAAAATACATGCCAAAAAATATTCCAAAAGCCGACTTGTGCATAGCCACTGGGCTACATAAGGACTTGCTGCTGGAACTCCCCCGCTTCATAAGCAATATTGGAATAAAAGGATTGGTTGTGCCGATTGAAGATTTTGTAGAGGTTCCGTCGGGTCTGAGAAAACAGTTGGAAGAAAAATGCGTGGAATTTGGCTTGGAAGATGCGTTCCCGAAACCGTTCTGTTCGTTGAGGGCGTCTGAGGATAAGCCGACTATTTCGAGGCTTGTGAACGAACTTAAGATTGGTAGACCTCTGTTGGAGATTTCGACCGTGAAGAGGGGAAACAGCGAAGTCATAGAATCTACAATTGTCAGAAGATGCGCCCCATGCGGTTCCTCATGGTACATAGCGAGAAAACTCGTCGGAATAGAGACAAAAAAAGAAGTCCTCTACGACGCCATAGCCAAAGCACACCACAGCTATCCGTGCACTGCAACGATGGGCGTAGACCCAGAAGAAAAAGAACCCATACTTCACATGGGAGGCTATATCATTCGAGAGGAAGTGGAAAACGCGTTAAAACAAGCTAAAGCCTCTTCGCAGAAAACGCCAAGCCAGTAAAAAAGCCTTCTCCCCTGCGCTACGTGTTATGTGCCTCAGATACCCCAGGATTTTTGCGTCATCTTTTTTCAGATTTTTGGCTTCGTCATCGGCACATGCTAATGGGCAGAAGCGTTGCATAAAGATTTTGCACTCGCCTCAAGTGGTTTGCCTATGTGCTTGTACTGTTGAACCTGTAACCGCCAAAACTTATCACAAGAAACAGAAAATAAAAGAAAAGCAAAATTCCGCCTTCACGCCAGCCTATTTTTTCGCTGGAAAGGAAATACCAGAGAAATAGGTTGGCTATTAATGAAAACATGACCAAATCGGAAAACGCGGCCATGTTGACGGTTAACTGCGAAGCTATGAGAGTGACGCCTAAGATGCACGTGATGTTTATGAAACCGCTTCCGATAATATTTCCAAAAGCAAGCTTCAAGTGTCCTTGCTTGGTTGCAGTGATGCTTGTCGCGAGTTCTGGTATGCTGGTGCCGAAGGCAACTACTGTTGCGCCTATTATGACTCTCGGTACTCCCACTTGTAAGGCGATGTATGACGCTGTGTCCACGATGAAATAGGAGCTTATGACGACGCCGACGGCTCCGAAAAAGGCCCAAAAAGTGTATCGTGGAAGCTTTTGGCTTTCGGCGACAACCGTGCCATCTTGTGTTTTGGTTCGTGTTCTTGAGAGTTGGAAAGTATAAACAACAAAAATTGCCAAAAGAACCACGCCGACGAACCTACTTGCGTAGCCTATGTATAGCAGAGTCAACGGAATCAGGGACGCTACGAAAAGGCCGAAATGGAGGCTTCCGAATTCTTGTTTGGTAGAAAGCGGGAGAGCGCTCACGGTTCCTCGTTTTTTTGTAGTAACCATAAGTATGCATAAACCAAGTATTAGGCACACGTTTACTATGTTCGAGCCTAACACGTTTCCGACAGCAACTCCTACGGCTTCTCCTCCTACGGCTGAGAAAATCGCTACTGAAAGTTCAGGCAGTGAGGTGGAGAACGCTACGAGGATGAAACCAATTGTTGTTTTCCCAAAGCCTGTGATGTCAGCGACTTTGACGGAGTTTGTAATCGTCAAGTGACTGGCTTTATCTAAAATCAGCAGAGAAGCAAGAAGAATTATCACGTTAACAAGGATTCCCTCAAACAATGCTAGTCACTCGCTTATTTTCTCTGAAGCATCGTTAAAAAATGTTTCCGAGATTTTTTGGAAAGATTAAAAAATGGAACGCATCAAAATAGTGAGGCGTTTAAGGAAGGGTTATGTTTGCGTCAAAGCGTCGCTGTTGCTCTAGTCGCTGTTTTCGGTGCACTTCACACGGTGCTGTCTATGTTTCCGGGGCCTGTAGGTTTCAGAAGCTGGATAATCTTGATCGTCCCCCTGGAAGGAATAATCCTCGGGCCGGTTCTTGGCTTTTCAGCGGGGTTTATTGGGTATTTCTTGGGGTGGTTTATTCGTCCTCGTCCTGAACCTATGTTTTTTGGCTTGGGCGAACCCGTAGGCGCTCTCGGTGCGGGTCTAATTGCGCAACGGAAGTGGTTGCATGCTTTGCTTCTTTACGGGATGATGTTGTTAGGGTTTTTTGCTTATCCGTTGACAGCGAGTCTTCCGCTTTGGGCTTTGTGGGACATCTACATCGCCTTCGTTTGCATTTTCTTATTCGCCCTTCTAAGTCGCAGAATGAAAATGACCGCCACGTCCGTGCAGAATCTCCCTGCTCTCTTAGGCTTTGCAGCTTTTATCGGCACTGAAGCGGACGTTCTTGCAAGGATTTTCATGCTTGTTCCGCTTAATGGCTATCAACGGTGGGGCGTGCCCGCTTACGTTTTGCCAGACATTTTTGTTTTGGGCGCGTTTCAAACGCCCGTTGAGGCTGTAATCAGCGTCATCGCAACCATTATCATCGGCGTGCCACTCGTCAAAACGCTTCAGAGAAACAAAATGCTAAATTCTACGACTGCCGTGTCGTAGATGCGCTCGGTTTGTTTTCTAGAAAACTTTATACATACCAAACCATTTGAACAATACTTCTACCACCTTTAGGCGAATAACCTTTGGAGATATATTGTTGCAGAAGCCTAGGCGGAAATCGATTTTTGACGATTGTTTATGAGCGAAAATGTTGAAAGAGGTAAGATGCGATGGGTGAAAATTCTCAAAAAGCGGTTGAAATTAAAGAAGATTTCTGTGGTCGCTGTAGCGTTTGTTTTTCTATCTGCCCGTTCGACGCTATCGTTAGGGATGATAAAACTGGCGAAGCGAAAATCGACATTGAAACCTGCCAGGTCTGCGGCATTTGCTACAGTGCTTGTCCGGCAGGCGCCATTTCAACGGCATATTATGATGTGAATGTGCTTTTGGATTATATTGAGAAAGCAATAAATGAAAAACATACTGACACTTTAGTTCTTTCTTGCCGTGGTAACACGCCTTCGACATGCGAAGTTGTGGACTTGTTAAAAGATCAGAAAATAACCAGTTTTATTCCCCTAAGATTGCCGTGCGTTGGCAGGTTGTCTCCAGACTTTTTCTTGAAAGCGCTCGGTTTAGGCATGGAAAAAATCGTAGTTGTGCAATGTGAAGAAGATTTTTGCAGAAGTAAAAGAGGAAGCGCGGTCAACACAAGGCGGCTTCTCTTAGCCAAACACGCCTTAAAACAACTCGGCTTTGGAAAAGATGTTTTAACCATTATCGAAGCATCGAACAAAATCGAATATGACACTTCGCAGTGCGTAGGTTGCGATAAATGCGTCTTCATCTGTCCATACGAAGCCATCGAAGCCGAACCGTTAGCCACGCCTAGAATAAATTTTGAAAAATGTGTGGGTTGCGGAGCATGCGCACTTGTTTGTCCGCACTTTGCCGTTCAACTTAAAAACATGAAATACGATCCAACTTCGCAACTTCTTAGGCAACACGGTCAGACGCTGAGCAAATTGAAAACGAAAAAGGCATCGCCGGCGTTGCTTGTTTTTTGTTGTTCGTGGGCAGAATTCTCAGCGCTTGACTCGTTCATGAGAAGCAACGTTCCAGAAAACGTGGTACTTATGGAAATTCCATGTTTTAAAGGCTTAGACCCAATGCATGTCGTGGAAGCGTTTTATCTGGGTTTTGACGGCGTCCTTGCCGTGGTCTGTGCTGAAAAGGATTGCAAACTTGAAAAAGGACGAGAAATTGCAAAACGTAACGAAGAAGTCCTACGAAAAATGCTCGAAAAACTCGACCTCACAGAAAGGTTTAAACTCGCCGAATCTTCACCCCGCGATCTAGGAAATTTCGACAAAACCCTCAAAGAATTCGTCAAAAAAATTTCCAGCATGCCAAAACTTGAAAGGAGAATCACAGTTTGTACAAAATAATCACAAAACGCGAGCTTGCACCGAAAATCAAACTCTTCGAAATCCATGCGCCAGAAATTGCCGAGCAAGCAAGACCTGGGCAATTTGTTATAGTGAGACTTCACGAAAAGGGCGAACGAGTACCGCTTACAATCGCGGGTTACGATCGCCACAAAGGAACAATAACTATTGTTTTTAATGAAGTCGGCAAAACAACAAAAGAACTAGGTTGCCTTAACAATGGTGACTCGATCCTAAACCTTGCAGGGCCGCTTGGGAACCCGAGTGAAATTCAAAAATTTGGCCGTGTTCTCGTGGTCGGTGGTGGAGTGATGACTGCTCCTTTGTATTTGGTTGCAAAGGCATTGCGCGACGCTGGAAACGAACTTACCGTGGTTGTTGGTGCGCGGATCAAGGATTTGTTGATTTATGAGAAGGAAATGAAAAACATTGCAGACGAGTTTTACGTCACAACCGACGACGGCTCAAAAGGACAGAAAGGCTTGGACTTCTTGAAGGAACTTCTAAGCAAGAAACATTTTGACCGCGCCGTGGTCATGGGACCGGTTGTTATGATGAAAACCGTTTCAGAAATCACCAAACCCTTCAGCGTCAAAACCATCGTGACCCTTACGCCTATCATGGTAGACGGCATGGGCATGTGCGGCGCTTGCCGAGTAACGGTCAAAGGCGAAACAAAGTTCGGCTGCGTCGACGGCCCCGAATTTGACGGCCACGCGGTGGATTTTGACGAACTCATCAAACGTCAACGTGTTTATCTCCCAGAAGAAAGAGTGGCTTCTGTTTTTTACGAAAAAATTGGAGGATGCGCTTGTGGCGAAGCCTAATCAACCAACCCAACCGCCAGCCAAGAAGTCGAAAAAAGCCGTTCCGATGCCTAAGCAAGAGCCGAAAGTGCGCGCCCGTAATTTTAACGAGGTTGCCTTGGGTTACAGCGAAGAACAAGCCCTTGAGGAAGCCGCGAGATGCCTTAATTGCCCAAAGCCTCAATGCGTTGTAGGCTGCCCAGTGGAACTAGACATCCCCGCGTTCATCAAACTAATCAAAGAAAGAAAATACGACGAGGCGATAAAGAAAATTAAGGAAAAAAACAGTCTGCCGGCAATTTGTGGTCGCGTATGCCCACAAGAAGAACAGTGCCAAAAACTCTGTGTGCTCGGTAAAATAGGCGAACCAACCGCCATCGGCAGACTTGAACGATTCGCCGCAGATTACGAATTAAAGAAAGGCGTTGACACTCCCACTTTACCCACGTCCACGGGGAAAAAGGTCGCAATAATAGGCGCCGGACCAGCAGGCTTAACCGCAGCAGCGGATTTGGCTAAATTTGGGCATGAAGTAGTTATTTTTGAAGCCTTGCACGTTCCGGGCGGAGTGCTGGTTTATGGTATTCCAGAGTTTCGTTTGCCCAAGAAAATCGTCGAGGCAGAGGTTGAGTACATAAAGAAATTGGGTGTGAAAATCCAAACAGATGCGTTGATTGGGCGGCTGCATACAATTGAAGATTTGTTTAAGAAAGGATTCGACGCCGTGTTTATCGGCACCGGCGCGGGGCTCCCGCAGTTTATGAGAATTCCGGGCGAAAACTTGGGCGGAATCTACTCAGCGAACGAATTTCTTATACGGGTTAATTTAATGAAATCCTACAGGTTCCCCGAGTACGACACGCCAATTCGCATCGGCAAAAAAGTAGCGGTCATCGGCGGAGGCAATGTGGCCATGGACTCTGCCCGTTCAGCGTTGCGTTTGGGGGCGGAGGAAGTCTGCATTGTTTACCGTCGATCCAGAGAGGAGTTGCCAGCGAGGGAAGAAGAGATTGAAAACGCCGAAGAAGAAGGAATCGTTTGCAAGTTCTTAGCCGCGCCAATACGGTTCATCGGCGACGAGAAAGGCTGGGTGAAAGGCATGGAATGCATACTGATGCAGCTCGGTGAACCAGACGAATCTGGGAGAAGACGCCCTGTGCCAATAAAAGGTTCAGAATTCATAATGGACGTTGACACAGTAATCGTCGCCATCGGCAGAACCCCAAACCCGATAATCCAAACCACCACAAAAGGATTACAAACCACGAAATGGGGCACAATAATCGTCGACGAGAAAACGGGGCAAACCAGCATCCCAGGCGTTTTCGCCGGCGGCGACATAGTCACAGGCGAAGCAACTGTAATCAGCGCCATGGGAGCGGGAAAACGAGCTGCACGGGCGATCAATGAATATCTTATGCAAAAAAAGTCATAATCACAAATCTTTCGGAAAACTGTCGCTCACGTCTTCCATTTATTTCGCTGAATTTCCAACCATTCCATTGTGCCTATAGCCACTCGTTCTCTCAAGTTCTCGAGGTGGTATCCTTTGGGGCATTCTGGGCGGTCATCGGGAACGAAGTCGCTCAGTTTTTTGCATGGAAATTCTTCGCAAAGACCGCAATGTTCAATGTCTTTTCCTAAGCAGCACTTAACAAAGTAGCAGTCCACATGGTCTTGGGGGACGCAGCCTCTGCATTTATCTGGGTAGTTTGGGCATTTTCCGCAATAGTCTCCGCAGAAAGCTGCTTCGGAGTGGCTCATGGTTTTCCCTTGTAGTAGTATGGGCGTCTTATGTAGCCAAACGCGTCAGTGGCGGCGACGATTGCTTGTCCCACGGCTGTGCCGATTTGCTTTATGGGGTGAATGGTTACGTCTCCGGCTGCGTAAACGCCGGGAATGTTGGTTCTCTGCATCGAGTCTACGATTATGTAGCCTTCTTTGTCGACGTTGACGCCTGCGTTTTTGGCGAATTCGCTGTTGGGTGTTTCGCCAATTTGCACGAAAACGCCGTTGACTTCGACTTCTTTTATTTCTCCAGTTTTATTGTTCACGACGGTCACGCTCTTCACTACGTTGTCGCCCTTGATTTCTTTCACTTCAGTGTTCCATAGAAACTCAACCTTCCGTTGACGCAAGTCTTCCAAAATTATCTCTTCTGCTCGAAGCTGATCCCTCCGATGCACCAGTTTCACGTTGGAAGCCAAGTTTGCCAAAATCTGAGCCGAAGTTGCGGCAGAATTTCCTCCGCCGACAACCATCACTGTTTTCCCCTTGAAAAACGCTCCGTCGCAGAGTGCACAGTAGCTTACGCCTCTTCCGCTGAACTCTTTTTCGCCGGGTACGCCTAGTTCCCGGTGATGCGTGCCAGTTGTGATGATCACTGCAGCCGCTTCATAGGTGGTTCTACTTGTTTTGATTGTCTTCTTTTCCCCTCTCAATTCAAGCGCAACAACAGGCTCCAGTTGATTGATTTTTGCACCAAATTTTGTGGCGTGAGCCACCATTTTATCGATCAACTCTTGTCCATGAATGCTGAGAAAACCCGGGTAATTCTCTATCCAAGGTGATTCTATGGTGGCGCCTCCGGGCAGTTGTTTTTCTAGAATGAGTGTTTTTAGTCCACTTCTTGCGCCGTATATGCCGGCGGTTAGGCCTGCTGCGCCTGCGCCGATGATTATGAGGTCCCATGTTTCCATTTTTAAGTGTCTCCTTTGAAGCGAGAGTTTAATATTTGCATATTGGGATTTATTGGTTATTGTTGTTGGCTTCCGAAGACGGGGAATTGTGCTTGAAGTCTGGCAAGCGGTTTGAGTTTCTGGAGCACACGGCTGACGTTTACATTGCTGCTTATGGACGTACTTTGGAAGAAGCGTTTGCAAACGCCGCGATTGCCACTTTCGAAGTTATGACAGATTCGGATAAGATAGCACAAATCGTGGAAGACAGCGTGGAAATCGAGGCATATGACGAAAAAGCCTTACTCTACACGTGGTTGGAGAATCTCCTCATCAACTTCGAAACAAAAGGCACACTCTACTCTGGCTTTGAGATTTCAAAAATAGAAAAAACCCCAGACGGTTTAAGGTTGAAAGCAAAAATCCGAGGCGAACCCTTCAACCCCGATAAGCATCCGCAAAAGGTTGGCATAAAAGCGGTGACTTACCACCGCATGGAAATCGACAAGAAACCCGGCAAAGTTTCTATCAGATTTATTTTAGACATTTGACACAAGACCTAGTAAGTGAAAACCCGATGAAAACCCAAAAAATCAACGAACACCTCGCATTAATCGACGTTGAACCCGCAGGCTTTGAGAATTTTATTGCTTCTTACGTGATTCGAGGAGAAAAAATTGCCATAATCGAAACTGGACCTTCATTAACAGTTAACAATTTGCTTGAAGGCTTAAAAGAGCTTGAAGTAAAATTCGAAAACGTCAACTACATAGCAGTTTCGCACATCCACTTGGACCATGGAGGCGGCGCGGGTACACTAATGAAGCATCTGCCAAACGCAAAATTAATCGTCCACCCACGTGGCGCACCTCACTTGGTGAACCCAGAAAAACTGTGGGAGCAATCGCTACAGGTTTTAGGCAAAATAGCGGAGTTATATGGAAAGCCTGAACCGGTGACAAAAGAACGCATACTTGACACATACGACGGCATGACAGTTAGCCTTGGCAAGAACATCGAGCTAGAAGTCGTGGAAACACTCGGTCACGCCTCGCATCACCAAAGCTACTTTGAAAAACAAAACAGAACAATCTTTCCCGGCGACGCTGGAGGCATTTACCTTAACCAGTTTGACGTAATCGTGCCCACGACACCTCCACCCTTTCATCTGGAAACAACGCTTGCTTCAATAAACAAACTTCTCAAGAAAAAACCTAAACAAATCGGCTACACACATTTTGGCTTCGCCGAAAACGCGGAGGAAAAACTGAAAAGACACGCGTCACAGTTGAAGCTTTGGGCAAACATCGTGGCCGACGGCGTAAAAAAGGGCGAATCACTTGAAACCATAAGCGAACGCATCAACAAAAACGACCCAGCCGTAAAAACCGTAGCCGAATACATCAAAACACACCCAATTATGAGCCGCGGAATCGTTAAACAAAACGTCGAGGGCTTCATAGGCTACTTCCAAAAATTCGCAAAACAGCCTTAACTACGCCAAAACCACAACTGTTTATATTTTACAACACCGCATCTCATTAGTCTAGTGAACAATCATGGGCGAAGAAAAAGAATACCGCGGACCACCGCCGAAAGTGCCGCTGGAAAAAATATCAGAGTTCATGTGGCGAATCCCACAAAAATACAAGCGGGGCATGCGGGTTCCGGGTTTGGTTCTGGCTGATGCTGAGTTGCTTGAAAAAATGAAAACCGACCGAACCCTAGATCAATGCGCCAACGTTGCACATTTACCGGGCATTTACAAATACGCGATAACTTTGCCTGATGGGCATGAGGGGTATGGTTTTCCGATCGGCGGCGTGGCAGCGACAGACTATGAAGAAGGAGTCGTAAGCCCCGGTGGCGTAGGCTACGATATCAACTGTGGTGTGCGATTACTCACCACCAACATGTCCGAAGCCGATATTCGCCCCAAACTCGTCGAACTAACAAACGCCATATTCAACAATGTTCCGTGCGGGTTAGGTAGTCGCCGCAAAGATTTTCACGTGACCTTCAACGAACTCGACCGCATTGCACGAGAAGGAGTGCCTTGGCTGATTGAGCAGGGACTGGGCTGGAAAGAAGACATTGAACACTGCGAAGAAAGAGGCCACATGGAAGCCGCAGACCCCAACAAAGTATCTTCCGCAGCAAAAAACAGAGGCATAACACAAATCGGCACACTAGGCTCAGGAAACCACTTCCTCGAAATCCAAAAAGTCAACAAAATCTACGACCCAAAAGTCGCCAAAACCTTCGGCATTACACATGAAGGACAAATCACGGTTATGATTCACTGCGGCTCGCGAGGATTCGGCCACCAAATCTGCTCAGACTATTTGCGGGTTATGGAACGCGCCGTGCACAAGTACAAAATCGAACTGCCCGACCGAGAACTTGCGTGCGCACCTGGAAACAGCGACGAAGCACAAGACTATTACCAAGCCATGGCGTGCGCGGTGAACTACGCCTTCGCCAACCGTCAAGCGATAGCCCACTGGGTCAGACAAAGTTTCGAACAAGTCTTCAAAAAACCCGCTGAAACCTTCGACTTAAAACTCGTCTACGATGTTGCCCACAACATAGCAAAAATCGAAGACCACAAAGTAAACGGCGAAACCAAAAAGGTCTGGATTCACCGAAAAGGCGCAACCCGAGCCTTCCCGCCAAACCACGAAGCCGTCCCAGCTGACTACCGCCCCGTAGGACAGCCCGTCATAATCCCTGGAAGCATGGGCACAAGCTCATGGTTGCTGGTTGGCACGGTGAAAGCCATGGAAGTCTCGTTCGGCTCAACCGCTCACGGTGCGGGTAGAATGCTTAGTCGAGCGGCGGCAAAACGTCAGTTTTGGGGTGGCGATGTAAAAAAGACGTTGGAAAGCCGCGGGATGGTTATTCGTGCTGCTAGTCAGGTGGTTTTGGCCGAGGAAGCCGATCCTGCGTACAAGGATGTGGATAAGGTGGCCGAAGTGAGCGATAAGCTGGGAATCGCCACACGTGTGGTTAGGCTGGTTCCGCTTGCCGTGGTGAAGGGGTAATTTCTTTTTTTGGCTGATTTACGAACAGAAATTAATTATAGTAAATGTGCTATACTTCTGGAGATGTGATTGAAATGTCAACCGAAGCGTCGTCGACAGGGTTTAGGCAAATCTACTACAGCCGCACGCTTCAAGACTATTGGATTCGCAGGTTTGTGGCTTTCATTATCGACGCTGTGATTCTCGCTGTCGCTACGTGGATACTCATCGCTATAATCACGATTGCTTCTCGGAGTTTCTGGTGGTGGACGAACATGCTTGCGTTTCCGTTTCTTTCAGGGATCTTCTGGCTCTTGTACTCGGCGTGCATGGAGTATTTTTATGGTTTCACGATTGGCAAGAGAATTATGGCGCTCCGAGTTATGACGACGGATGGAAAGAGGCTTACGTTGGATTTGGCGTTCTTGCGGAATTTGACGAAGATTTATTGGGTGCTACTTTTGTTGGACATCGTGGTTGCGTTGGCTTTGCCGGGTGATCCGACGCAGAAGTACACTGACCGGTTTGCTCGAACCTCTGTTGTTACCTAGCCTAATCCTCCTTTTTTTAACCTTGAAAGGGTTTCTTTTTAATATAGGAGAAATTGTATTTTTATGGTTCATCAAGAACGGAGTGTTTGGCTTTGCCGTCGTTTACGGTTGTCGGGTTGGAAAAGTTTCCGCTCGTAAAAGTGGGCGATGATTTAGCTAGGATTATTGTTGAAGCCGCTGGGGCGAATGGTGTTGTTGTGGAGGACGGTGACGTGATTGTTGTTTCCCAGAAGATTGTTTCTAAGGCTGAAGGAAGGCTTGTGCGGCTGCGGGATGTTGTGCCGTCGGAGCGGGCTAGGGAAGTCGCTGCGGTTACGGGTAAGGATGCGCGATTTGTTGAGTTGGTGCTTCAGGAGACTGGGCGAGTTGTGAAGGCGGTGCCGGGGTTTTTGGTTGTCGAAGACAGGCGGGGTTGGGTGTGCCTTAACGCCGGGATCGACAAGTCGAACGTGTCGCCTGAAAGTGACGCGTATTTGCTTTTGCCTGTGGATCCTGACGGGTCGGCGAGGCAGATTCGGCGGGAGGTTATGCGGTTGACTGGGAAGAGGGTGAGTGTGGTAATCTGTGACACGTACAGTCGCCCCTTCAGGCGTGGGCAAACGGAATTTGCGATTGGTGTGGCGGGAGTCAAAGTGTTCAGGGATTATCGTGGCGAGCGGGATTTGTTTGGTTATGTTTTGCAGGTGAAGAACGTAGCCATGGTGGATGAGTTGGCTTGTGCGGCTGAATTAGTTATGGGGCAGGGAAACGAAGCCGTACCCGTGGCGATTGTGAAGGGCTTGAAACGGGTGGAATTGTGTGAGGAGTCTGAGGCGTCAGTGAATGATTTACGGTTGGCGATGGGTGAAGATTTTTTCGAGAAGAGCATGTGAGGGCTTATTATTCGTCGTCTGGCGCGTACTGTTCGGGTGCTAGTATGAAGGGGTTGGTTGTTTTCTCCGTGCCTATCGTGGTTGTGGGTCCGTGTCCCGTGTAGACGGTGAAGTGGTCGGGTAGGATGAGGAGTTTTTGTTTGATGGATTTGACGATTTGTTCATAGTTGCCGCCGGGAAAGTCGGTTCTGCCTATGCTACCGTTGAATAGTGTGTCGCCGACGAACACGCAGTCGTCTCCGATTAGGCTGATGCCGCCTTCTGTGTGCCCCGGCGTGTGGACTACTCGGAGCAGTTGCTTGCCGAATCTGATGGCGTCGCCTTCGCGGACGGTTTTGTCAGCTGGCGGAGAAACCAGTTTTATGCCGAACATATGCGCCCAGCCTTCGCCGCTTTTGCCGAGCAGTGGTGCGTCGAGTTCGTGGATTACGATTGGAGCGCCAGTGGCTTTCTTTACTACGCCGTTTCCGCTGGTGTGGTCGGCGTGTCCGTGCGTGTTGACTATGTACTTGACTGTTAAGCCGTACGCGTCTATAAGGTGGAGCACGGTTTTCTTGCCCTCATTTTCCGTGGAAAAAGCAGGGTCGATTACAATGGCTTCTTTTGTCTCTTCACACCAAACCACGTAACAATTCGTATCCAACGCACCCAACACAAGCATCTTCACAATCATCGAGCAATCACCCATTTTCGCAAGACAAATTCGCCATTCTCACTTAAGAACCTGCCCATTCATTCATTGAACGTAAAGAATACATCTAAACCGCTAATTAACACGTCCGAAATTCCGTCTTCTTCGGGAAACACCGAAATTTTGACCGAGTGTTTTTGGCTTTAAAAAAGCCAAGCAGAGCAATGGAAAAAACACCGAACACAGCGACGCTTACCAAAAAACCAACACACAATCTAACCACAAAACAACACGCCCCCAAACCCAGTGAACCACAAGTTCTCCCATCATATTTGCCGTATATTTGGATCCTAATAGGATCATATATGGAAGAGGGCCTAGAGAAGCGTCGCACAGAATTACCCCATAAACACACAACGCCAAACCATACCTTAAATCGAAAAAACTCCGCGTTTCAAAACATCAAGAATATTGTCTTTCAATTCTTCATAACACACACCCACACGCCTCGCATCATCCCGCGACATACCCTGCAAAACAAGCTGTTTCTCAAAAGCCTTCCTCGCCTTTCTAACGTGCCACCCAAGCGTAAGATATATGCACAACAAACTAAGAAACAAGCGGGACAAATGAGGAATCGACTTAATCAACGACAAAAGCATCGCTCCATTCGACATGACGATTTCTCCAAAGAAAATAAAAGAAAACTATTCCTCTTCTTCGTCGCTTTCTGCTTCACGAAGTTTTTTACCGATTTTCTCCTCCAACCTTTTGTGCACTTCTTCTTCTATCCTTTCACTCAATTTATCCTCTTTCCTACCAACGCTCCGCAACAAATCACCGAAACTCGTAAAAGTCCTCATGTAATCCTCAGTAAGCTTAACAGCCACACTTTCAGGCAAGCCACCGTCCTTCAACTCCTTATAATACGCCGCCGCCGCTTTACCCATGCTTTTCCCCGCTTCCTCAGAAAATACCGACGCCACAATACTCTTTATCAGCGCTGGGATCTCAGTAGAAACTGCACTCAGTATTTCCTTAACTTCCTCTGCCTCTCGCTTTGCTTCCTTTTCTTTTCTATCAATCATCACTCTCACCTCACCTCTTCAATCTTACCCAAGAGTCAAATGCAACAGATCAAAAGCCCTTTCAGCTTTAACCTGTTCAACCTTTATCTCTTCCTTAATTTGGCACGTCACTGGTTTAATCATTTCGGATGAACCGAACCGACCACGCAACAAACCATTAAGCAAGCTATGTCGCTTAAGTCCCGATTCCACATGTTTAGCTCTCATTCTATTCACCTCAAAAACAAAAAGCGTGGTCACAAAAGTTAGATGTTCTGTGCAAAAATGACCAGGCAGTGATCAACCTTTCTTTATCACGTTCGTTTCCGAACATGCGGCGTGTGAATGGCTATTTTGTTATTTTTATTTCGATTGTTTTCCAGTTTTTGTCAATGCCACGAAGCGAACTTACCGCGCCAGCGATTGTCCCGCTCAAAATCTTCACAATAAACTCGTTAAGAGCTATTTCCTTACCGTCGACGAATAGTTTAGCATCCAACCCGTATCACCTCTCTAACACGATTGCGGACGAGAAGGTTAAAGCTTTTCTGTAAACTCCCGCATAGGGGTACTTATGAAAAACGCAAACAAAGTGCAAAAAATCATCCAACTTCTAGAAAAAGCGCATCCTGACGCAAAAATCGCCCTTAACTACACAAATCCTCTGGAACTCTTAATAGCCACGATGCTCTCCGCCCAATGCACCGACAAAAGAGTAAACATCGTCACACAAACACTTTTCAAAAAATACAAAACCCCAGAAGATTACCTCAAAGTCAGCCAGAAAGAACTAGAACAAGACATAAAATCCACCGGCTTCTACCACAACAAAGCCAAAAACATCAAAGAATGCTGCAAAATACTCGTTGAAAAATTTCATTCCCAAGTCCCCAACACAATGGAAGAAATGTTGGAACTACCAGGGGTTGCCAGAAAAACAGCCAACATCGTCCTATCGAACGCTTATAATGTCGTTGAAGGAATCGCCGTAGACATGCATGTCCGCAGAGTTGCCCACAGACTCGGGCTAACCCAAAACAAGGACCCCAACAAGATAGAGAAAGATTTAATGAACATCGTGCCCAAAAAACAATGGATGCGAATAACCGACCTTCTAATCTACCACGGGAGAAGAATCTGCACAGCGAAAAACCCCAAATGTGCCGAATGCGTCTTGAATAAAATCTGTCCATCAGCGTTTACCTTCGACTAGGAATAGAGCACAGATTATAAACCGTGGTAGCCATCATATAAGTAAAGGAGAAATTGAATGATGGAAACAAAAATAAAAATAGGCCAAAAAGCGCCAGATTTCACCTTAACCGGCACGGACATGAAGCCTCACGGATTGAAGGATTATCTTTCTCAAAACGTTGTGTTGGCTTTCTTTCCCGGCGCGTTCACATCGGTTTGCACTAAAGAAATGTGCACGTTTAGAGATGCGTTGGCAAGGCTCAACAGTTTAAAGGCGCAAGTTATTGGCATAAGCGTTAACGACCCCTTCGCAAACAAGGCGTTCGCAGAAAAAAACCTACTCAATTTCCCACTGTTATGCGACTATAACCGAGAAGTTGTAAAACTTTACGACGTCGCCATGACTGATTTTGCAGGGCTTAAAGGATACACCGTAGCTAAACGTTCCATTTTCATCATCGACAAAAAGGGCATCGTCCGCTACGTGTGGGTGTCAGAAAACCCAGCCTTAGAACCCAACTATCAAGAAATAGAAAAAACTCTCGAGCAAATCGCCAAGACATAAGCCGCCATCTATTTCTTTTTCATCAAAACTTCATAAAAATACCGTCGAAAGCCATCGCCTTCAACAGAGCTTATGTGCTTAATTGTCTCGATCTTGAAGTATTCTGAAAAAAGTTTGGCTAACTATACACGGGTAAAGTGGTTCCACGCAGGACCATTTCTGTAGCTAAAGCAAACCAAAAGATAGGCGCCATGTTTCTTTAAAACTCTGTGTACTCCTTTTATGAAAGGCGTTCTGTCCTTTATTTTCACATGGTGAAAACAGCCCATGTCAAAAACAAAATCAAACTCTCCATCCTTAAACGGTAATTCAAGAAAGTTTTGCACCATAAACTTGGCTTTAACTCGCGCTTGTTCTGCCTTTTTTCTCGCATACTCTACGGCTTTAGAAGAAATGTCGATGCCCACAACATCGAACCCTTTTTCCGCCAAATAAACACCGTTTGTCCCGGCGCCACAACAAACATCTAAAACTTTGCCCGGTTTCAACTTTCCCTTCTCGACAAGATCAACTAAAACCTTCCGCGGTTTGCCCAGTTCCCAAGGCAACACATCTAATGGATATTTCCGGTAAATCTCGTCCCACTCTTCGTACCCGAAACTCATCTCAAAATCGGCTCCAACCATAATTATACAAAAATGAAAACAAATTTAAGCCATTACACCCGACTAGATTAGAATTATGAATAAGAAAATAAACATTTTAGGTTTTGCAGGAAGCCTCCGAAAAGGCTCTTTTAACAAGGCTTTGCTCCGTGCTGCTGTGGAGTGGTTCCAAAAGACGCAAAAATTAAAGTGTTTGACATCGAAGGAATCCCTCCGTTTAACCAAGATTTTGAAAAAACTCCACCTCAAAAAGTGAAAGAATTCAAAGCGAAAATTAGAGCAGCAGACGCTATACTAATTGCCACGCCAGAATACAACTATTCAATTCCCGGTGTTTTGAAGAACGCTATCGATTGGGCTTCAAGGCCGTACGGTGACAACGCGTTCGAGGGCAAACCTGTGGCGATAATGGGCGCGTCAACGGGGATGGTTGGAACTGCAAGGGCTCAGTACCACCTCAGACAAATCTTCGTATTTCTCGACATGCATCCTCTTAATTCTCCAGAAGTCATGGTGCCGTTTGCGGGAGAGAAAATCGATGCGGATGGCCGTGTGACTGATAAGAAAACACGAGAAAAAATAGCGGGATTGCTCGAAAGCCTGGTAGCGTGGACCCGACGGCTACAAAAGTAGCGTAGGGGGTTTGCTCTTTAGCCTCGTCAAGGGTTCTTCTTTGTTATTTTTTGAGTAGTTTTATGGCTTCTTTGCAGAACTGGGGCAAGTCGGCTGGAAAACGCGAAGTCACGATGTTGCCGTCAACTACCACTGGCGCATCAAGGAAGATGGCTCCAGCGTTTTTTAGGTCGGTTGCAACTGATTGCCATGACGTGACTTTTTTGCCGCGGACTATGCCGGCTTCTATGAGCATCTGTGGGCCATGACAAACGGCGGCGATTATTTTTCCTTTTTCGTGAGCGTCTTTGACTATTTGGACTAAATCCTTGTTTATGCGCATTCGGTCTGGCGCTTTCCCACCGGGGATTATTATCGCTTCGTATTCGCTGATTTTCACGTCTTCAGGTGCAAGGTTTGATTTGAATGGCACACCGTGTTTTCCAGGGTAGGTTTGGTTGGCTTTGGGTCCGACAACGTCTACTTTGTAGCCTTCTTCTTGAAAGCGATAGTAAGGATAGATGAATTCTGAATCCTCAGCGCCTTCTTCCACGAGCATTAATACTTTTTTCACAAATCTTCTCTCCTAGAATGATGGTTAAAAGGTTTTAAATTTGTCTTTCGAAGCGTTGCAGATGGGGCATCGTTCAGGAGCGTCGCCTTCAACGGTGTGCCCGCAAATGCTGCATATTTGAATGGTTTTCAATTCTACGTCTTTGCCCTTGTCGACGGCTTGTTTTGCCTTTTGATATAAAGTAACGTGTATTTTTTCGGCTTCGAGTGCCCATGTAAAACTGATTTCTGCTGGTTTTTCTCCTTGCATTTGTGCTACTGTTTTGTAGGCTGGGTACATTTCGTTGATTTCGAAGGTTTCGCCGTCAATGCCTGCTTGCAAGTCTTCGGATGTTTTTCGGGAACCAAACACTGCAGCAGAAACTGTCATCGCCCCGCCTTTGGTAAGTATATTTCTGTAGTGATTGGTTGCGTGCACCCTTTCGGCAAAAGCAATTGCTGTGAACAAGCGAGAAACGTTTGGAAAGCCTTCTTGCTTTGCCCTTTCTGCATAAATGCTGTACCGCATGTGCGCTTGGCTTTCTCCTGCATATGCGCTGCGAAGGTTTGTTTCAGTCATTTCTTTGACCATAATTGTCACATCGGTTCTTTTTAGTTCATATTCAGAAATAATTTTGGTCGTATTTATGTCATTACTTTTTCGGAGAAAAGCCTGAATAATTGTGTGCCTTAGGGAAGTTTGCTTAATGTTACTGTGAGAGTTTGTTCGCGCCCTCTTCGGTAGACGCCGACATTCATTCTGTCGCCAACTTTTCTTTTATGAATCTCTTCTTGTAGGTCTTCGATGTGATAGATTGTTGCATGGTCGATTCGTAAAATTATATCGCCGACTTCGATTCTTGCTTCTTCTGCGGGGCTTCCTTCCATCACCCTTGTCACAAGCACGCCCCTATCAAGCGGCAAATCATAATAACGTGCAATTTCGCCAGTGATGCTTAAGCCTACGATTCCCAGCCAAGGTCTTTCGAAGATTCCGCTTCTGACTATTTCATTGGAACATTTTTTTGCCGAGTTTATGGGAATAGCAAAACCGATTCCTTGTGCGAAGGGAACTATCGCGGTGTTTATTGTCACGACTTTTCCTTCGATGTCGACTAAGGGGCCGCCGCTGTTGCCGGGGTTTATTGCTGCGTCGGTTTGAACAAGGTTTTCGAGTAAACCTCTTTCAGAAGCGATTGTACGGTTTACGGCGCTGATGACGCCGCTGGTGATTGTTGGACCGCCGGCGAGTCCAAAAGGGTTTCCGATGGCGTATACTCTTTGTCCGACGCGCAGTTTGTCGGAGTCGCCGAGTTCTGCGGTTGGAAGGTTTTTCTTGTCGACTTTTATCACTGCCGTGTCGTGAGCGGCGCATGAGCCTACGATGCGGCCGTTTGCTATTTCATTGTTCCAGAGGGTTACGTTGATTTGTTCTGCTTCTTTGACTACGTGGTTATTGGTGGGTATGTAGCCTTTCGGGTCGATTATGGTGCCCGAGCCGACGCCTTTTACGGGAACGGTTTGGTAGAACATGTGATAAACAAGTTTGATTGTGCTTATGTTGACGACGCTTTTGCTGACCTTTTCGAGAATGTCGAGAACCCGTTTTTCGTCAAATGAAGACAAGTTTTGCACCTTTGAAGGTTTTTGGAGTTTGGGTTTCTAATAAGGTTTATTGGTTTTCATTTTTTATGCTCAAGTGTATAGACAACAGTAGATTCTGTTTTACTGTACTATTGCGTTTAGGTTTTTTGCGTAAAAGTTCCTTTTTGCGAGAAAAAAACTGTTGACGTGAACTTTATCTGTTAGGCGAGTTTATATAGAAACGGTTATTTTGTAAAGAATTCAACTTCAACTTTAGTGAAAAACTATTGGACGATTATTATCTCATCGATGCGAAAAGCAAAGGCAGAATTATTTACCTAAAGTTTTTTCATGCCCAAACTGGCGCTATCCGCGAATTTAGTGATACTGATTATAAGCCTTATTTCTTTTTGGCCAGTCCGCTTTCTGGGGAAGATGAAGAAAATGTTCGCGGCTTATACGGTGAAACTCGAACTGTTCAAAAACAAAATTTATTCACTGACATGCCAATTGACTGTACTAAAGTAACTGTCTACACGACCGACGCGCTCAAGAAAGCCTCAAAAATTTTTCCCACTGCTTGGGAGACTGAAATCGACTACGTGGAGGGCTATGTTTATGACCACGGGCTTGTCTTTGGTGCACCTTACACGTTTGAGAACAACCAACCCACGCTGGCCATACACATAACACCCGAACTGGAAGACAGATTCGAGCAAATCTTTGCCCAAGTCAAAACTGCCGACCCGCAAAAATACCAACAAATCAAACACTGGTTCTATCTCATCCAGCAACCAACGCCACAAATCATGCCTGAACTGTTGGGCTTGAAAGAAATCGACCCGGAAAAGCTTACTTATGCCTTCATATTGGCAAGGATCGCCAACATACCCGTCACCGAGGCTTACGGAAGCCACCGCGTAAGCGACTGGCTTAAATCTGTGATATACACCCACTTAAGAAAAAACAATGTTCTCATTCCTACGTCAACCGAACTCCGCCGTGGCATGGAACCCCACCGTGTGACTGGTGCTCTTACTGTACAGCCCAAAGAGGGCGCATACTTCAACACGGTCGTCTGCGATTTTGAAAGCCTCTACCCTAGCTTAATCGACAGCTACAACCTCAGTTACGAAACCGTCAACTGTTCACACCCCGAATGCATGACCAACCACATTAAAGAATGCGAACCAAACTGGATATGCACAAAAAGACGGGGCTTCTACTCCGTCCTCGTCGGTGCACTTAAAGACCTCCGCATACACTGGTTCAAACCTCAAGCAAAAAACCCAAAAACGCCCGAACAGGAACGCAAAACCGCCCAAGCCTTCGTAAAACTCCTAAAACTTCTCAGCGTCTCCAGTTACGGCGTCACCGTGCGCATTCACGGGCTTGCTTGCCCGCCTCTTGCAGAATGCATCACTGGGTACGGACGCTGGGCGCTACGGACGACTTGGGACATTGCCGAGGCGCATGGTATGCATCCAATCTACGGTGACACAGACTCGATTTTTCTCGACAACCCCACGCCTGCGCAAGTGGAATGGCTTATAAAAACTGCGAAAAACCAACTCAAACTCGACCTTGCAATCGACAAAAAATACAGTCTCTGCGTGTTGCCTGCAGCTAAAAAAGCCTACTTCGGTATACTTCCCAACGGCACTGCCGACCTAAAAGGCTTAACCGCTATAAAATCAAACTCGCCAAAATTCATCCAGAAAGTCTTTCAAAACTGCATCCAACAACTTGCCACCGTGAAAACGCTCGAAGAATACGAAAACGCCAAAAAACGCATAATCGCCGTGGTGCAGCAAGCCGTGGACGATTTGAGAAACCGCCGAGTCGCGCTGGAAGAACTCGTGTACTCGGTGCAACTGTATTTTGACCCGAAGGAACGCCAAGCCGCGAACATAAAAGTAAATCCACAACCATACCAATGCGCCGTGCAACTTATGGACGAAGGCCACCAAGTCGACCGTGGCGACGTCGTACGTTTCATTAAAGTGAAACCATTCATTTACCAAGGCAAGACTTTTACAGTTAAACCCGCTGACCGTGTGAAAAGTGTCATGGAAATCAACGTAGACGACTACATACGTAATATGACAACCGCGCTGGCGCAAACCTTCGCGCCGATGGGCATAGAACTTGAGAAACCTGCAGCAAGAATTTCTGACTTTTTCAAGGCTTAGCCCATAAACATGGCCTAGCGTCGGTATCTGTCGTTTTTCCAGACATCAGCCATATCACTGTAGCCTCTCTTTTCCCAGTAGCCCAACTCCCTTCGTTTAGAGAAAGTTATATGCTCAACCCACATGGCACTTTTGTATGCGTATTTATCGGGCACGACAAGACGCATAGGGCCGCCCAACGGTGTTTCAAGCCACTCGCCGTTAAGTTTGTAAGCCAAAACCACGTTTTCACGCAAAAGGTCAGAAAGGTCTAAGGACGTCGTGTAGCCGTCGGCGCACTCGAAAAATATGCACTTTGAATTTTTCTTAGGCTTCACAAGGTCCACCAACGTGCGAAATTTGACCCCGTACCATCTGCAATTTCTGACACTCCAACCTTCTACACAGTGAAAATCACTCACCGACTCGGTCGCGGGAAGCGAGAGAAAATCCTGCCATGACAATTTAACTGGATTCTCGACCTCTCCGTCAACCGTCAAGACCCATTTGCCCAAGTCAACCTCTGGATTTTCAGGGATAATGCCAGGGTGGTCTACGTTCCACTTCAACAAGGCGTCAATTTCACGCTGACCCGGCGGTAGATTATCAGTTTTCATGATGAATGAATATTGATTTGCAACCCACTATTAAGCAATGCTAATTCGTGGCGGTTTTACTGGCCGAGAAGTGGTGATAGAAAAAATGGGGGCTTCAATCATGCGTGATAAAATGTCTATTTTTTCTTCTTTCTTGCCTTTTTGCTTTTTCCTTTGGCGCATCTAGACACGATTGCAACCTCAAACAGATTATTATTAGTAATTTGTACTTAAAATTTGCTATCGAGATGTTTTGCAGTCGTTTATCGATGATCTTATGAAAAGGTGAGTGATAATGATAAATTGAGACTTTGTTAATCTTTTTATAGTGAATGGTGTTTGAATCATGTCCTAATTGTGAAATAACTCGAAATTATGTTGTGAATTTGTTTCTTGTTTATCTTCGTTAAGTCATGACTGATGTGCCGAGGGTTGTCCAGTCTTGGTTTGCATACTTTTCCTTTCGCAGTTTTTCGGTTGCTTCGAGTTCTTCTTTCGTCAGGGCACTCTCGATAAGCCTCATTCCTAAAGCATCTTTAAACCCTTTCACCAGCGCCTTATAAGCCTGTTCAACTGAAACGTCTATGCCCAACTCATCTCTTACTGAGGTTATTTTTTTCTCTGCTATGTTGACGATTTCCATGCAGGTCTTCGCCCACGGCACGCGCAAGAACGTAAACATCTTCTCCAAATTCACCCGCAACAGTACCGTGCCATGTTGCAAGACCATGCCGCCTTTGAACGATTGGCTGCTTCCTGAAATTTTGCGTCCGTTCACGGCTACGTTTGGGCAGTTTCGTGTGTCGCCGGGGCTAAAGTCAGCCTTTACTCCGAGCAATTCAAGCGCGTTTACGAGTCCACTGCATATCTTCTTGTATGCTCCAGTCACGTCTACTTTGCCCAAGTCATCTCTAGCCACCACTACGCTGTAGGTGATTTCGTCTTCGCTGTCGTGATAAACCGCGCCGCCACCCGTGATTCTGCGCACCACGTCAACTCCGTGTTTTCGGCAAGCATCCAAGTCCACCTCGTTAGACACGCTTTGAAAACGTCCGATCGAAACCGCCGAAGGACGCCAACGATAAAAACGCAGAGTATTCGGCACTTTTCCAGCGATTCTGGCGCGGAGAACAGCCTCGTCAATCGCCATGTTCGTCGAAGCATCATAAGTTTCGAGTACAATTAATCGCCAAACTGTCAACGGTTTCATCGAAACCCTCTAATTGTCGAAGAGGTTATTTTTGTCTTTCTAGATGCTGACCCTCCATGACCACCAGCGTACAAATCAAACAAGAAATACTCGAAGCCATCCTGAAAAACGCTGCTTCACTGCATCCACGGGAAATGATGCTATTGTTACGCGGCAAAACAAAAAAAGACCAAATAACCATAACTGACCTAATAGTACCGCCCTTTGCAACGCATGGAAAGGGGTTCGCGAGTTTTCAGCCCCATATGTTGCCCATGGATTTTTCCATAGTGGGCATGGTTCATTCCCACCCATCTGGGATTGCAAAGCCTTCGCTTCAGGATTTACATCATTCTTTTGGCAGAATAATTATGATAGTTGCTTACCCTTACCAAAGTGACCAAAACGTCTCCGTGTTCGATCGTTCGGGCGAAAAACTTGTGTTAAAGGTAACTTAATTTATGGCTAACCTCTTAAAGAAAGGCGTGGGGCGTTCGCATCTGGGGATGAGGAACGATGAACCAAATTGAGTATAAACGGTTAACGATTGACGATTACGAGGATATGCTGAAACTATGGGAACACGCTGGCTTACCGTACAAAGCAAAGGGAAGAGACAGCAAAACAATGACGGCCAAGCAGATGAAGGAGTTTCCAGAATTTTTTCTCGGTGCCTTTCATGGCGACCAACTTATAGGCGTTGTTGTCGGCAGTTACGAGACTAGGTTTAAAGGCTGGATAAACCGGTTGGCCGTCGCGCCGGAGTACCAAAGGCAAGGGATCGCCCAAGGGCTTGTGAAAAGAATGGAAGACACGTTGAGGAAACATGGAGCCAAAATTCTTTGCGCCTTGATCGAAACGCCGAACGATGAATCTGTTAGTTTCTTTCGGAAAATGGGGTACATTACCCACGAAAACATACTATACGTAAGTAAACGTGAAAGCGAAGATGTGTAGGGAACGGTGAATTTATGGAGGATAAAGAAAGAAAAGTTGTGTGGTTCAGGTATTGTGGCGAAATAAACACTGAAAAAGTTTTGCGTGTAGTAAAGCAGCGGTGTGAGGAAACGAAGTTGACAAAAGTGGTAGTTGCTTCTGAAACTGGTCGAAGCGCGTTGAACGCGCTTGATGTGCTTAGAGGAACCAACATCAAACTAATTGTTGTAACGCACTATCCTGCCACCACGTGGGGACCGAAAGGGGACATTCCTATAGGTTTAAAACGGAAAGAATACCAACAAACCTTGATGTGGCTGATTGAAAACGGCGTCAAAGTTGTCCAAGCCACTCGCCCATTTGCGCCTCCCTCCCGCTCGGTTGACTGGAACTTTCCTACACCAGAAGCCGTGATTGATAAAACTTTGGAGATTTTCGGAGCGGGTACAAAAATAGCCATCGAAGCCGCGGTCATGGCGACCGATAGTGGAGAAGTAGATGAAGGTGAAGAAATAGTCTCTTGTGCGGGTACGTTTAAGGGTTTAGACACGGCTCTCATTGTGAAAACCGCGTACAGCATGAACTTCTTCAAGGAATTTGTAGTCGAAGAAATAATAGCTAAACCCACATGTCGCGTGAAAAAATTTCCAGAACACAAATATAAGGACTGGAAAGGCAATTTAAACGAGTATTACAAATAAATAGAACGCTTCAGAATTGTGCCCAGATTGGTTTACATGACAGTTTAAATATTAGAGTTTGTAGTTTACGTAGAGAGGAATCCAAGAATTGGGCAAAAAGTCTCCCATGGGCGAATTCTCCGCCAGAGCCCTATTACGCAAAAGGAAGCGAATCCGCTGGAAAGACCGCTACTTTAAAAGACGGATGCTTAGACTTGACGTTAAAGCCGACCCACTTCAAGGAGCACCCATGGCACGAGGCATTGTGTTGGAGAAGGTGGGCGTGGAAAGCAAACAACCCAACAGTGCCATCCGCAAATGCGTCCGAACACAACTCATCAAAAACGGCAAAGTCATTACAGCCTTTTTGCCCGGCGACGGTGCCTTAAACGTAGTGGATGAGCACGACGAAGTCATCGTCGAAGGCATCGGCGGTTCGAGAGGAGGCGCCATGGGCGACATTCCAGGAGTCAGATGGAAAGTTTTAAGCGTCAACGGGGTTGCCTTGAAAGAACTCGTTTACGGCAGAAAAGAGAAACCCATGCGTTAAGCGGAAGGAGGCACCAAAAGTGAGCAAAGAAAACCAAGACATTCTGCTTTTCGGAAAATGGAGCTTCAAAGACATCGAAGTGCAAGACATCGGGCTGAAACGGTATGTTAATCTACGACCAGTTTACGTGCTCCACAGCATGGGAAGACACGAGCACGGGAGATTCCACAAATCAGAAGTCAACATCGTCGAACGACTCGTAAACAATCTCATGCGCCCGGGAAAAAACGCGGCTAAAAAAGCCAGAGCAATAAACGTCGTCAAAAACGTGTTCGAAATTATCAACTTGCGCACGGGCAGAAACCCAATCGAGATACTTGTGCGAGCAGTAGAAAATTCGGCGCCGTGCGAGGACACTACCAGAATCAGTTTTGGCGGAATCGTCTACCACATGTCTGTAGACATCTCGCCCCAACGAAGAGTAGACCTAGCCCTCAGACTGTTATGCGAAGGTGCACGTCAAAAAGCATTCAGTAACCCGCAACCCTTAGAAGAAATCCTTGCAGAAGAACTAATACTTGCCGCAAACAAAGACATCAAAAGCCACGCCGTCTCAAAAAGATACGAGATGGAAAGAGTGGCAATGGCAAACCGTTAAAAAAAGTATTCAAGAAAGCCTATTTTGCACGTATTTCCACAACGTCCCCATCGTCAAGAACAAAAGGAAGCCCAACCTTCTGCGGACTAAAAACTAGACGTTTAGACCAAACTCTTGCATAAGAAAACTGCTTGTAAAAATCGCTGTGAATCAGCCGCGCCAAGTCTTGCACCGTGGCGCCGCGTTTGAGAATGAACGGCTTGGGTGAGTGTTTCTTGGCAGAAGGCTCCTTCGTGTAAACGCGCATAATACCCAAGGCATCAAACAATTGCCTACCGAGAGATTCTAAGCCCTGTCCAGTTTTACATGATACGGGTATTACTTTTACGCGGTCGTTCACGAAGCGTTTTAGTTCCTCAATTTTTTCCTCTGCGCCAGCAACGTCGATTTTGTTGACCATTACAATGGCGGGGCGATAAACGTTGGCTTCAAAAATGGCCTCCTCCACATCGTCAAGGGTAGCCTCGCCTTGTATTCGCACAACGGCATCCACAACGCGATAACTTCTCAACAATTCCTCAACATCTTTGACGCCACAGCCGACCAAGCGACCAAGCAGAAATATCCGCAACCCAGCGCCACGAAATTTGCGTTCAATATCCACACGGCCGCGAGGTTTCTGAAAAAATATCCTCGCCGCTTCCAGTTCCTTAAAAATCATGGACAACTGTGCAGACGGATTTTGTGACGCATCTACCATCAAAATTAACCCATCAGCGTTGCGCGCTAACCCCAAGACTTGCATTCCCATGCCTTCACCGTCCGCGGCGCCTTTCACCAGCGGCGGCGCCTCGATAATTTGGAATTGTATGTCTTCGAAGGGAAACATTCCCGGCGCTGGTTCACGCGTGGTGAAGGGGTAATCTGAGATTTCCACTTTTGCGTTGGTTATGGCTGCTAGAAGGCTACTTCTGCCAACTTTTGTGGGTCCTAAGATGATTATCTGTGCTGCGCCTTCTTTTTCCATGAAAAACTTTGGTCCGCTCTTGCTAATTTTGGTTCTTTTCTTTTCTTCAACTTCTCTGCGTAGGGTGGCGATTTGTCTTTTTACTTGTTTTTGAAGTTTTTCCGTGCCCTTGTGTTTTGGGATTAGCCCTAGGAATTCTTGCAACAGTTGGATTTTTTCGTTAGGGTTTCTTGCCGATGCGACTTCGTCCCATTTCTTTTTTGCTTCTGCAGGCAGGTTGGTCGGCATGAAGACGATATCCTCGAATTCATAATTTTTGTTGTCAGTTAATATCTGTTTTGAGAACGTTGTATAGGCTTTTTCGGGTTTTCTTGAAGATAAACTTAAAATAACTGAAAAGACTGAAGGTTTAACGAATTTCACCACAAATGGAGGAAATCCGTTAAGAAAAAACATATGGAGAAATAGGAAATGAGCAAACCAGAAAAACCACACTTAAACTTAATCATCATCGGCCATGTAGACCACGGAAAATCCACGACAACTGGGCACATGCTCTATCAGGCAGGCGTAGTCGACGACCGAAAACTCAAGGAACTCGAAGAACTCGGCAAACAGCTGGGCAAAGAAACATTCAGGTACGCATGGGTACTCGACAACTTGAAGGAAGAACGAGAAAGAGGCGTCACCATTGACTTGCGGTTCCTACGGTTTGAGACGCCGAAATACTTCTTCACAGTCATCGACGCCCCAGGCCACAGAGACTTCGTAAAGAACATGGTTACAGGTGCAAGCCAAGCCGACGCCGCGATACTCTTTGTTTCAGCCAAACGAGGCGAATTCGAAGCAGGCATAGGTCCAGGCGGACAAACAAGAGAACACGCTTTCCTTGCCTTTACGTTGGGCGTTCACCAACTAGTAGTCGCTGTTAACAAGATGGATGATGTTTCGGTCAATTGGAGCGAAGAAAGATACAACGAAGTCAAGAATGAAATTTCCCGCATGCTAAAGATGGTAGGCTTCAAGGCGGACAAAATCCCATTTGTGCCTACCTCCGGATGGACAGGTGACAACCTTACGAAAAAGAGTGACAAGATGCCATGGTACAAGGGACCAACGCTTTACGAAGCATTAGATGTATTTGAAGTGCCGCCGAAAACATTGAATAAACCGCTTCGTGTGCCAATACAAGACGTGTACACGATTACCGGCATCGGCACCGTTCCAGTTGGCAGAGTTGAGACGGGCGTTTTGAAAGAGGGACAACAAGTTATTTTCATGCCTTCCGGCAAGACTGGCGAAGTCAAAACCATCGAAACCCACCACGTCCGCGTGCCCAAGGCAGAACCAGGAGACAACATAGGCTTCAACGTAAGAGGCGTCGCCAAAACCGACATCAAACGTGGCGAAGTCATGGGACCAATCGACAACCCACCAACCGTTGCGAAAGAATTCATTGGGCAAATCATCGTCATCTACCACCCAACCGCCATCGCTGCGGGCTACACTCCAGTACTACACTATCACACAGGGCAAATTGCATGCCGATTTACGGAGCTAATCCGAAAGCTTGACCCAAGAACTGGTCAGGCGGTCGAGGAGAAACCTGCATTTCTGAAGACCGGCGACGGTGCTGTTGTACGCATGGAACCGTTGCATCCAATTGCAGTGGAAGCATACACTGACTTTCCTGAGCTTGGACGATTCGCCGTGCGAGACATGGGCACCACGGTTGCGGCTGGCGTAATTAAGGAGATTACGAAGAAAGGTCCATAGTAGCCCTACGCAATTTTTCTTTTTTCCTCATTTTTATATAGACAATTTGTTTTGTGCAGTCATTTGACGGTTAAACTCTAATATGCATTGTAGAGAAACTTTCTCTTATGACACTGTTCGAAGTTGTGTTAAAAGTAACGCATGACTGCCCATTCGGTAATATTTCGCGAAAATTTTCGTCCATGAAAATGTTTGTGTGGTGCAATCGGCAACATGAGGTTATCGAGATCATCGTGGACAAGTTTGAAGAGTATGACGCTGTGATGAAGGAAGTCTCTAAACTAAGCGGTGTGTTGGAGGTTTCCACTGATCACCAAAAATTCACCTAATCACGAAAAAATGTGCGTGTAATCTGGAGAATTCGGTGGGCAAAAACATCGATAGTCTTAACTTATTGCATGTTTCACCCGTGGTTTATGAAAAGGGTTGGGAGTACTATCGGATCATAGCTTTTAGGCATGGAGACGTGAAGAGGCTTTTGCAGCGTTTAGAAGAGAGAGGTTTTGTATTTGAGATTCTACGAAAGGTTCCTTTTGACGGTTTTATCGCAAGTTCTTTAACGCTTACGGCCGATGCGTTATTTTCAGCGTTGACGGAGAAGCAGACGGACGCCCTTTTAACAGCTTTCACTCATGGCTACTATAGGTTACCGAGAAAAGCAAGCATTCAGTCAATAGCCAGCAAGAAACGCGTGCCTAGAACAACGTACCAAGAACATTTGAAAAAGGCGGAAAACAAACTTATCACATCGCTAGTTCCCTATATCCAACTGTTTAGGCACGCCTCAGAAGAGCAGAGAGAACGCATCAAAGTCATGTAGAATCGTTCGTTACGACTCTGGGCTTGCGCCGTCATGTGACGCTATAATTCTTACATCTTTTCTACGCATTATACTTCTTTCGGGGGTGGCAGAATGAGAAAAATTCCCTTAAGAAAAAGGATTCTTCACTTGCTGGGAATAAAATCTGCCTTTAAGCCTTTACCCAGTGTTTCAGACGAAAGAGGTAGCCCCGATGGCACTTCCGCCGATTACTATAATCGAGAAATAATCGAATCTGCATCTTTAAGGGGAGAACAAAAAAGAGCACGGGCAATTTTGGAGAGACAAAAACGTTCCCCAGCATATTAGCAACTATATGCTTCCTATTTTTTTCTGAACCGCGTTCCAGTCGCCATAAACCTTTTCTTTCTTTATTCATTTGTATTGATGCTGTGGGATTATGACTGAAAGTGACCAGACCAGGCCGTTGACTGAACGAGAAATCGAAACACTCGCGAACAACCGTGCTGAGAGAGAAACGTTTGTAAAGAGCACAATAGTTTTTGTAGCAATTTGGGCTGCAAGTTTCGTGTTTCTCCCCTTCATCCATGAAAGATTTATTCGCGTTTTTGTTTACATCATTTCACTGCGTGCTCTTTACGTGGTAGTGACTTTTCTTTTAGCATTCTTTGCTGGGATAATTACGCGTTGGTTTGTTAAAGAAGAAGCCTACGAGAAATATTACACGTTCTACAAGAATCAAAAAACGCAACAACAAAACAAATAGCCTCCCGCTAGTTTTCTCGTACGCCGTTTTTTAATGCTAAAAACAGTATTTTCTCTCATTCTTCTCCCCAAGCCTAATAGAAAGGTCTAGTCTACTGCCGCGCGCTACACAGACAACAGAAACCCCAAGCCAACATCGTGCTATGCAGAATTGATACTAGGGAGATACGTGTGTTCTCTTCTCAAAGCCTAAACAGCGACAAAGAAGGTCTAATCATATTCGGATCTAGTGAAGGGGCAGTAGGAGCGTATGAGAAACACTCTAAAAATTTATTCCCTCTGTTGCCAATGATTCGCGGAATTGAGAAAACTATAAGAAGGAAACCTTAGACTTGTATATTCAAACACATTACAGACAACACCATATAAACCGTCAACCACAAACATCACGGTCCTACAAAAACGGACACAGGTGAAAAAACGACATGACAGAAAAAACCGAAAAACCAGAAAAAAAGGAAAAACCCAAAGAGGTGAAACGAATGGAAGGCAACGTTGTCCTCATCGGCCGAAAACCAGTGATGAACTACGTGGTTGCTTGCCTCACCTTCTTCAACAGCGGAGAAAAACAAGTAGTCGTTAAAGCAAGAGGGCGAGCAATCAGCAGGGCCGTCGACACCGTCGAACTGTTGCGACGCGCCTTCGTCAAAGACCTAGAACTACAAGGCATCACCATCGGCACCGAAGAGGTTCAAAGAGCAGAGGAAAACAGGAAAACCAACGTCTCAACAATCGAAATTAACATGACCCGACCATAAGCAAAACCTGTTTTCCACAAACTGACAAAGCCCCCAAAAAGGGTTCCAAGCTCCACCGACGACAAATGAGTAGTGAGAAGCTTGAACCCAAACCTTTCTTTTTATTTCTCCCAAAAACTTTCACCTAAACGTATAAAAACGTGTTTGTAACAGAAAATAATCTCCACTCAAGGTGACACACATGCCAAAATACCCAAATATTATTGTAAGGCCACCAGGACCAAAAGCCCGAGAAATCGTAGAGCGTGACGAAAAAGTCATCTCACAATCTTTCGTGCGGTTTTATCCACTCGTGATCGAAAATGGAAAAGGCTGCATCTTACGAGATGTAGACGGAAACGAATACATCGACTTTAACTCAGGCCTCGTCTGCCTAAACGTCGGCCACTGCCACCCGAAAGTAATCGACGCCATAAAAAAACAATCCGACCGCTATCTACACTACTCAATCACTGATTTCCTCTACCGCGAAGTCGTAGACCTCGCAGAAAAACTCGGTGAAATCACGCCTGGCAAGTACGCCAAAAAAGTTTTCTTCGGCAACAGCGGCGCTGAGGCAATAGAGGGCGCAGCGAAGTTGGCAAAATGGCACATGAGAAGACCACGCTTTATCGCGTTCATCAGTGCTTTCCACGGAAGAACACTGGGCGCTGTTTCGTTTACCGCCAGCAAGCCCGTGCAGACGCGGTATTTCTTTCCAATGGTTCCCGGCGTGACTCACGTGCCGTATCCTTACTGTTACCGTTGCCCGTATAAGATGACCTATCCTGATTGTGATTTTTGGTGCGTGGATTTCATCGATGAGTATGTGCTGCAGAAATACGTGCCTCCCGAAGAGGTAGCGGCGTTTGTTTTCGAACCCATCCAAGGCGAAGGCGGATACGTGGTGCCACCTGACGACTACTTCAAACGGCTAAAGAAACTCGCTGACAAATACGGTATACTACTGATCGACGATGAAGTACAAGCAGGCATGGGTCGAACGGGCAAATGGTGCGCCATCGAACACTGGAACATCGAACCAGATGTTGTTTGTTTGGCAAAATCAATCGCCGCTGGTATGCCACTAAGCGCGATTGTAGCCCGCGACAAGATTATGGATTGGGAAGGCGGAACACACGCAAGCACGTTCGGCGGCAATCCCGTGTCGTGCGCGGCGGCTTTAGCCGTGATTGACATTATCAAGAACGAGAAACTGTTGGATAATGCTACTCAGCAAGGCGCGTACATTATGAAGCGAATGAAGGAATTCATGAACGAAAGCGAAATCGTCGGCGACGTGCGCGGTAAAGGGTTGATGATCGGCGTAGAAATAGTTGAAGACAAGAAGAGCAAGAAACCAGCCGGCGAGAAGGCGAATGAGATTATGATGCGAAGCTGGAGAAGAGGCGTGGCGCTTATAACATGCGGCAAATCGACACTGCGCATCGTACCGCCACTTGTCATAACAAGAGACCTCGTGGATTCAGCCCTAGACATTATAACAAGCACGATAAAAGAAGTAGAGAAAGAAAAATAGAAAAAGAGAACCCGTGAAGCGTCTCCATTTTTTCATACGAGCACTAACGTGATTCGATTAGGATTGGCTGCTTTTGAGTTTTGGCAGAAAACTGTCGTTTTTCGAGAAAAATCTCGGATCTTTTGGCGAAAGGCTAGCGCAGAGAGTGAAAATTATTAAATAAACAAAACCTACAATAGTGGCAGAAACACAGTGAATACCGAGAGAGAACAACCTTTGAAAGTGTGGAGGCAAACCTGCTGGCAAAAAAATTTTTGAAAAAAAGAGTCGAACCTATCAACGTCGAAAAAATTAATTCAGTTTCAGAGATGCTATCAGCCTTCAATGACACGTCATTTCAATCACGAAACCTAGCGAAATGTGCCGACATATACGTAAAAATGCTACAAGACCCAGATCAGCCAACAATTTTCCTCGGCTTAGCTGGCGCCATGATCCCTGCTGGTATGAAGAGGGTCGTTTCAACGTTAGTTAGGAAAAGGATGGTTGACGTCATCGTTACTACTGGTTCCAACCCTTATCACGACATTGTTGAAACTTTTGGGTATTTACATTATAAAGGCTCGCCTGACATGAATGACATGGAACTTTTCCGTTACGGGATTGATAGAATTTATGACACGTTAGCTGAAGACACGAAATACCGTAAAGTCGATGACCGACTCGCTGTGCTTGCCGACGAAATTAGAAAAAGAGAACCCGACAGAATAACAATGTCTTCTCGAGAATTTCTCTACGTGGTTGGGGACTTGATTGACAAAGAAGGAATAGAAAAAGAAAAACGAAACTCGTTTGTGTGGAACTGCTGGAAACATGGCGTTCCAATCTTTGTGCCCGCGCTGTGCGATAGTTCGATCGGTTTAGCCTTGACTCAGCATTACATCAATTGCATAAGCAAGGGATTAAAACCCCTCATAATTGACCAGATCAAAGACAACACTGAAATATTTAACATCAAAAAATCCTCCAAGAAAACGGGCGTAATCTACATAGGCGGAGGTGTACCCAAGAACTACATTCAACAAACGGCGTATTTGGAAGAAATTTTCGGCATACCCAACCGTGGACACGATTATGGTTTTCAGATAACCACCGACCGCCCTGAGTGGGGAGGATTGTCAGGCTGCACGTTTAAAGAGGGCATAAGCTGGGGCAAAGAAAAACACACGGGCATGTATACTGCATGCTACTGTGATGCAACTATAGCTTTTCCACTTATCGTGAAGGCAGTGCTAGAAAGATTAGGCAACAAATGGACACGAAAAAGAAAAACAAAAAACTGATTCCTCTTCTTTTTTTCTGTTTCATCCGTAAACCCATAGCCAATTTTGCATATTCCGACTGCTAACCAAAGAGAGGATTTTAGTACGCTTGAGGCGGGATAATTTTAAGAACATTCTAGCCTCAGATTAAAATGAAAATCAGAACACATGGAGAATTTCTCTCGAGACAGATTTAAGTAACACTTTCCATGAAAATAACCAGTAACTCCAGATCAGCAGGGGTAGCCGAGCCAGGTTAAAGGCGCAGGCTTCAGGAGCCTGTCGCGTAGGCGTTCGTGGGTTCGAATCCCACCCCCTGCACTCGTGTGCGCGACAACAGTTCTTAAATGTTTAAAAAGAGAATTAAGGAGAGGTGACTTTTTGTGTCGTTGGAGAAGAATAAGGCTATTGTTCGTGAGATGTTTGAGGCTATTAACAAGCGGCGCCTGGCTTCGCTGGACAAGTTGATGGCGCCCGATTTTGTTCTGCACATGCATACCCGGCAAACGAAGGGATGGAACGTTAATAGACATGTCGTAGAGGATGAGATCAAGGCGTTTCCCGATTTGCACGTGGCTATTGAAGACATCATTGCTGAAGGGGACAAGATGTGTGTTCGGCTTAAGGAGACAGCGACGCACAAAGGCGAATATCGTGGGCTAGCCCCTACGGGCAACAAACTTTCATACATGGTTATTGCTATCTGGCGTATCGTTGAGGCCAGAGTTGCAGAAGGATGGATAACCTATGACCAAATGGATTTTCTCAAGCAACTCGGTGCTATTGAATGGGAAGGATTTCCTGACACGCTTGTGTAACTATTTGATTTTCATTTCAGTGATCCACATGCCTATAGTGTAAGTAGCAGAAAATAGGATAACTGAACTCAGAGTTCCTTTATCGGGAGAAATCATCATCTTTTACGAAAATAACAGCGCAGGATAGGCTCAGTCTCATTTCATCAATTCATAAATATGCGGAAAAGTCTTAAGAAATTCTCATAGTAGCCCGGGATATGTTCAAATATCGGTTTAAACTATCGGCGTTTGGGCTCTATTCTGTTTTCTTTTTGAAAAATAGCTGAAAAATGGGATTTAAATGTGATTTTAAAGTGTTTGTGTTGCTTAGTTATGCATTTTGTATAGTCACCATTACTTTTGATCTTGACGTGTTTCCTGTTTGTGAAAGATGTTTCTTCGTTTGAGAGACACGATGATGAGTAAGTAGGCGAATAACACGGGAATAGCGATTATGAGCATTTCTGAGACGACGAAAAAGCCGGCGTTGCCTACGTCGAGGTTGTCGATTGTATCACATTCGTCGTAGAAGTCTATTTCGCCGTCGGTTTGGGAATCCGCCCATACATCATAGTATCCGGGGCTTGCTGACTCCCATATCAGCACTGGTTGATTTTCGATGTAGCCACCAGCGTTGACGTCCACAGTTATCGGTCCTTCCACTATATAGAGGTCTGAAATGTGGGTTTCAGAAGTTATCCAATCTGAATAGTCTCTGACTATGTAGATGTAGTATGTACCGCCTGGTTCTAAGCCGCTTCCCTTCACATAAACCGGGTCGCCTACATTAAATTCGTTGACAGTGGTGCCCGTGCTGTCGCATGATTCTATGCCTCCTAGAGCAAATACTATAGTTGATGGTTTTCTTGGGTTGCTGAGCACGTAGGGGGCTAGTGCTAGGATTAATAATGTTGCCGTTAGCGCTAAGGCCTTCTTCATTTGCTTCCCTCAAGCCGGATGTTTAATATGGCTTTAATGTTAGGATATGTTTGTTTCAATAGCTACTTCTACTCTGGGCATTCCTGCGCCCTCTGAAGGTTGTCCTAGAAACATGTTGAGAACTTTCACTAGTGGTCTGCCTACATTCCACGCCTCATTGTTTGTGTTGGTGAACGTTATTATAACATAGAACTCACGGTTACCAGTATCAGTAATGGTGTCGAGAAAGCTTTCTATGGAGCAGTTTGACGGCATGCGAGGCACCTCCACGACAAGCTGTATATTACCTGAAGGTTGAACGTTCCAATCGCCTTGCCCCTCAATATTACATGTGTAGTCTATGCCTAAATCTACGCTTGAATGCGGTGGGACTATGATGGAATCTGGATAAAGCCTGTGCTCCACATCCAAAAAGTATCCGAACATAATAAGCGGTATTTCGCCACCAGAACTAGTGTATAGTTGGTATACGCGGATTATTGTTGTATTTCCTTCTCCACCTGCATCATCAGACTTCGATCCAAACGTGTTCAAGTAGAACGCGGTAAGAGGGATCAGCGCTCCCACCAGAAGCCCTACAAGCAGCCATGTGAGGATTTTCACGTTTATTTTTATCTGCATGCAGTATTTCATCTCCGGAGACTCTTTTTTGATGTTCTAACTTTATTAAATTTTTCATAGCATCAATTATTCCAGTCCTTTGCAGAGAATCACAAAAAGAAAAGAAATGAAATAAGTTAAAACCTCGGCAAATTAGTATAAATTAAACGCTAGAGGATGGTAGCCCGGGA
>JABFQO010000012.1 GCA_019685575.1 Candidatus Bathyarchaeota archaeon A05DMB-4
CGCAAACTTTAATTGACTAATCGAGTGAACATGTATTAGGAGAGAGGGACATGTCAAAGAGGGTATTATTTGGTTTATTGCTAATTTTAATGTTAACCAGCATCACGATATTAGGGTTTAGTGTTCCATTTGCCGGGGCAATAATATCAAAGAAAACCTACATTTTTTTGGTTACATGGAATGATCAAATATTTTACGTCGTCGTAGAAACTACTTCTGACATTTCCAACTTCTATTTCAGCCAACCGAACGCTGAGATCGGCTTTAATGTTTCTGGTCCTGATGGCACGTATGGCTCTTCAAACGTCAGTATTCCAAAATCGCTTTTATGGGTAGACAACGTGTGGGAATGGCAAGTGCTGATTGACGGTGATCCTCTGGATTCGGTTATTTTCTTCAACGGTACACACACAGAATTCTATCTTCACTACGCTCAAAGCACACACAAGATCCAGATAATCGGAACACATACCGTTGGTCCTCTCCCTGAAAGAAAAGTAGGCGTCAAGGTTGGAGATTGGGCGAAATATAAGGTAGATTTTAACTACACAACCAACGATCCCAACCCCGTTATCCCACCTCCACCGTACAACGCCACGGATGTCTCCTACGAACTGGAAGTCGTGGCTATCGCAGGGCCAGTTATATTATTCAACTCGATTATCCATTTCGTTAATGGCACCGAAATATCTAACGTCTTTAACTGTGACGTGTCTACAGGCAACGGCCTTTCTTACTATTTCATCGGCGCAAACCTCAGCGCGGGCGATCGGATCTATCTAACCCGATATTCTCCTAGAATAAACGCAACTCTGATGAAAACTTATTGTGGTGCTGAGAGAGAAGTGAACTATTTGAACCTCAAAGCGAACACCACGTCACTTAATTATCAATTTATTGGGGAAATGCACGTCTACTGGGATAGGGCTTCGGGCATAATCGTTGAGACTATTCAAACCATAGAATACATTAACATTACAGAAGGCTACGTCACAAAAATGCTTGGACACATGGTAATTACGGAAACTAACATTTGGACAAGCGAAAAAACCCTATTGTGCAGCGGGTACGGGTGGTTTAGAGTTGGACCTAATTGTAGTGTTTTCGGAAAAGTTGAAGTTTACAGAGTGGGCGATGATCAGATACAACTTGTCCTTTTGCGACGTGGAGAAGAGTATTCGAGGACGTGGGATATAGTCAGACGCATGAACAATAGGCGTAACGAATTCTATTTCTGTCGTAGTCAAGAATACGGAACGTTGATTGTTCACATACAACACGCAAAAAGAGGGTTCTGGTTGGCGGTGGGAAGAAGCACATTCGCGTATGGACACCTTTGACGTAGCCAAAAAACACGCGTATTGCCAAATTAGAAGAGAAAAAGGGTAGAAACGCAGTTTAACGTTGCACGGTTTTGATTAATTGACCTTTGTGGTTGTGAATTTCCAACGTCAGCGGCGCTTGTCCCACCGCGTAATGTGTGGCGCATCCGAAGCACGGGTCATACGCTCGAAACGCCATTTCCACCATGTTCAACACGCCGGGGTCTACGTTGTCCCCGTGAATCAAGCCTTTTGCCGCGTCTCTGATGGACATGTTAATCGCTGGACAGTTGTTTGTGGTTGCCACGATTAGGTTTACGTCCTTGACCAACGCGTCCTTGTCGAGCACGTAGTGGTGAATCAGTGTTCCTCTAGCGGCTTCTACGATTCCTACGCCTTCGCCTGGTTCGCCTGGTTGATTGCGGATGTTTGTGTCGGTTATTTCTGGGTCTTTTACGAGTTCCATTGCTCTTTCAGTGGCGTAAAGTAGTTCTATCAGCCTTGCCCAATGGAAGGCTAATGTCGAGTGTACTGGTTTTCCACCAAAGGTTTTGTACATGCGTTCGTATTCTTCTTGTGCCAAAGGTGTTGCCACGCCGTCTGAAGCATTTAATCGTCCGAGGGGACCTACGCGATAAACGCCGCTGTTCGAGCCGTCTACGAATCCTTTCCAGCCGACTTTTTTCAAGAATGGGAATTTGGCGTAACTCCATGGTTCTACGTGTTCGGCGACGTGTTCAAAGAAGTCTCCAGTTTTGAATTTCAGGAATTCGTTGCCGTTGGGGTCGACGACTCGGACTTTGCCGTCGTAGAAGTTGACCTTGTTGTTGTCGTCAACCAAACCCATGTAATAGGTCTTCATCGTGTAAGTATCGCTTTTAATGAGGTCAACATACTCGCTGTTACCGAGAACGACATCATGGAACAGTTTCAACGTAAACTTTGCAAAATCCACTGAAGACGACGCCATCCGCTCAATTTCTGCCTGATTTTCTTCGCTTAAGGGTTTAGAAATGCCGCCTGGCAAGCCGCACACGGGATGCGTAGCCTTTCCGCCGAGTATTGCGGTTATTTTTTGTCCGTAGGCTCTATGTTTTATGACTTCTTTGCCGATGTCTAAGCCTGCTTTTTCGATTACTCCTAAAATGTTTCGTTTTTCTGCTGGTGCTTTGGGTCCGACGACGAAGTCTGGTCCGCCAAGATAGTAGAAGTGCAGAATATGGTCGTAGATGTAGTAGCCGCAGTACATTAGTTCTCTGAGTTTTTTCGCTGTCGGCGTCGGGTCTACGTGAAACGCTGCGTCCAAGGCTTTTGTGGAGGCAAAATGATGCGCGACTGGGCAGACTCCGCAGATTCGTGTTGTCAAGAGCGGTAAGGTTTCGGCGCGTCTTCCGATGCAGAACTTTTCAAAGCCCCTAAGTTCAGGCACTTGTAAGTACGCGTTTTCCACTTCACCTTGGTCGTTGAGGAAAATTTTGATGTTTCCATGTCCCTCGAGTCTTGTTATTGGGTCGATGGTTATTTGTTTCATTTCTTCATCACCTTCCTTCTAAGAATCGACGATGGTAAAGAATACATGTAAAACGTGCCAACGGGGTCTTTTATTTGGCGCATCAGTTCTTCAATGTCCTTTTCCGTGTACCTATCCTTCTCTTCCTCCAAACCCAAAATTGATGCTAAAGCGCTCACCATCGCTGCTCCTTGCTCTGGAGAATTCGGACAAGGCCCACCACACCCAGTGCAAGGCATGTCGACGTTCAAGCATTGTGCGCCGCATCCGCTACGGGTTGCCGGTCCCATACAGATTATGCCTTGTTCAAGCAAGCATTTTTCTGGCTCTGGCATTTTCTTGTGTACGCGGTAGATTTTTGTGATTTTTTTGTTTTCCTTTTTTCGGGGGCATTCGTCGCATACTGATTTTGGCGGTGCGAGCACCGTGCCTTTCGGCGGCAACTGGTTTTTTGCTACGGCTTCGAGGGCGCTGGTAATCAGGCTTACTGGAGGTGGACAGCCAGGAATATAGTAATCGACTTCGACGGTTTGGTCCAAAGTCTTGACGGTATCATAGAACTCAGGCAGTTTAAGTAAACCTTCTTTCGCTTCAAACCTTGTTTGCGGAACTGTGCCGACGGGGTTTTCGACACAGTGGCTTTTGAGGTAGACTTTTTCAAAGATTTCTTCACGGTTGTGCAGGTTAGCCAATCCAGGGATGCATCCTTCTTGGGCACATGAGCCAAAGGCTATGAGGGTTTTGGCTTTTTGTCTCAACAGTTTTGCCATGTACTCTTGTTCTTCGTTTCTCACTGATCCGTTGAAGAAACATATGTCTATGTATTTGTCAGGCATGTTTTCTACATCTTTGTATTTCACGTCCATTGCCACAGGCCAGAACACGATGTCTGCCAACTGAATGACGTCGAGAATTTTCTCGTTTATGTCCAACACCGCGATTTCGCAACCGCCGCAACTTGCAGCCCAGTAGAAAGCGATTTTTAGTTTTTCATTAGCCATTTCTTGTTTACACCTCGCCTATTTGTTTCATTAAATCTGAAACATTGACCTTGAGTTCGCTGAACCCAAGTTCTTCGGGTTTTATGCCCATCGCCAAACCCAGCAACTGCGGATAATGTAGAACTGGGATGCCGTAGGTTTCGTTGAACATTTTCTCTATCCGTAACTCGTTCGTGTCATACATGATGTGACAGAAGGGACAGATGGTGATCAAAGCCTGCGCAGAAACCATTTTAATGTTGTTGAGTTTGTCGCGAGCAAGTTGTAACGCAACCTTGTCGCTGATGCCTACGCTCGGTGCGCCGCAGCATTCGGTTTCGTCTAGATAGTCCAAGCATTTGGCTCCCGTGGCTTCTATTAGCGTCTTGAGTGTTTTGGGGTCTTCAGGGTCATCAAAACCGATGTACTCTTTTGGTCTGAGTATGTGGCAACCGTTATGCTCGGCAACTTTTAGCATTGTGAGCGGTTTGACAACTGTGTCTTTTATTTTTTCCAAGCCTACGTCTTCGATTAGCACTTGCATTAGATGCTTGGCGTCAGTGGTTCCTTTAAACTCCAACCCCACTTCTCTCAAATGTTTGTTTACCTCTTCCCTCGATGCCTTGTCTTCTTTTAGTAGGCGATTAACTTTTTTCAAGGTTCCCGCACATCCGGGACAAAGGGTAATGATGGGTAAGCCTTTTTGTTCCGCCAAAGCAAGGTTTCTGGCGGCGAGAATTAACATCGCCTCGTGACTCACGGGGTCAAGCGGAAGCCCGCAACAGTTGAATTCTGGCATTTCAACAAGGTCCACGCCGAGTTTGGCAAGGATTTTTCTTGCGGAAATTTCGAAAGCGGCAACTCTGTAGGGAATGGCGCAGCCGAGGAAGATTAGGTATTTGTTTGTCGTCATTTTCACTTTCCTCCTTGAACGTGATCCACGAAATCCACTCCTTTGAGCGATTTGCAGATGCTTTCAGCGTTGCCTTTTGGTAGTGGGGGCAGCCCCGTGGATTCTCGTTTTTTCAACCTTGACTCTGGAATCCTGTACGCGTAGCCTGACTCCATTATACTTGCGCATTGGTCTTTGAACATTTGCGGCGCGAGTCCTTGTTGTGCGGCTAGGTTTCTTAGCACTCTTATGACGCTGGCAACTTCTACGTCTTGGGGGCATCGGTCTGTGCATGTGAAGCATGAGGCGCAGAGCCACAAAGTATCGCTTTTTAGCACGTCGTCTTTCATTCCAAACTGTACCATACGGATAATCTGTCTGGGGCGGTAGGTTTCGCTGAATTTCGCGATCGGGCAGTCCGAGGTGCACGTGCCACACTGGAAACATCGGAGCAAGTTTTCCCCGCCATGCATCTTGGAAACTTCATACTTGAACTGCGGGTCACTTTTCACGGTTTCTCTTTCGTTCATTGGGTTTCACCATCCTTATTCTTAAACGGGTTCGGTCCCAATTTCCTGATTTCCTCCACTATGTCACGCACGATGGCGGCGAAACGGTCGCCCTCGCTGGCTGAAACCCATTCCAGCCGTAGTCGTTCCGGTTCGATTCCGAAGTCTGCTAGAACTTTCCTTAAGAGTGCGATGCGTCGTGCGGCTTTGAAGTTGCCGCTAAGGTAGTGACAGTCTGAAGGCAAGTGACAACCAGCAACGAGCACGCCGTCGGCGCCGTTCTTGAAAGCCTCCAACACGAACGCGGGGTCTATTCTGCCGCTACACATGACGCGGATGATTCGGATGTTGGGCGGGTATTGTATTCTGCTTACGCCTGCGAGGTCGGCGCCTGCGTAGGAGCACCAGTTGCAGAGGAACCCGATGATTTTCGGTTCGAAGCCGATGCGTTCGGTCATGCCTTCACCTCCACTAATGCGGCTCGAACTTGAGCCAGTATCTCTTCGTTCGTGAAATGCCCCATGGTGATGGCTTTTGTTGGACAAGCCGTGCCACATGCGCCGCACCCCTTGCACAAGGCTTCGATTACGTGGGCAACGAGTTTGCCGTTTTTGTCTTTCATTTCAATCGCGCCGTACGGGCAGATGGGCTCGCAGATTCTGCAGCCGCTGCAGAGGTCTTCCGATACGTTGGCGATGATTCCTTCCATTTCGAGTGTGTCTTTTGCTAGTATTGTGGTTGCTCTTGCTGCTGCGGCGCATGCTTGCGCTATGCTTTCGTCGATGTATTTGGGCGAGTGTGCCATGCCGCAGAGGAAGACGCCGTCTGTGGCGAAGTCTACGGGGCGGAGTTTCATGTGTGCTTCGAGGAAGAAGCCATCTTTAGTGAGGGGGACTTTGAGCATTTCTGCCAATCGTTTGTTGTCTGGGTTGGGTATTGTTGCCGCGCTTAGTACAAGTGCATCGGGTTCGATTTCGATTTCTTTTCCTATTATTGGTTCGTAGAAGGTGACTTTGAGTGTACCGTTATCGTTCACAACTTGTGGCTTTCTTTCGTCGCTGTAGTTGACGAACAAGACACCCTTTGTTGCGGCTTCCCGGTAGTGGTCCTCTTTGAACCCGTACGCTCGCATGTCTTTGTACAAAACGTAAACTTCTGCGTCTGGGTCTTTCTCTTTAATTTTCAATGCATTCTTGATAGCTTGCCCACAGCATACCCTCGCGCAGTTTGGTCTTTCATCGTTTCTAGCGCCTACGCATTGAATCATCACGATATTCTTTGCTTTGAACTGGCCGTTGGCGATTTTTTCTTCGAGTTCATGCTGTGTCATAACTCGTGGGTCTTTGCCGTAGAGATATTCCGTAGGCTTGTACTCAACCGCTCCTGTGGCTACGATGACTACACCGTGCTCGATTTCCTTCTCTTCGCCGTTGTTTTGATGTAATTTTGACTTGAAGTTGCCAACGAAGCCGCTGACCTCGGTGACTTGGGTTTCGGTGTAAACATGGATCTTACTGTTTTCGTTGACTGCGTTGATTAAGGCTTTCAATCTTTCTTGCGGATTTTCATTTCCTTCGAGTAAATAATGAATGGAACGAAGATGTCCGCCTAGTTCCTTCTCTCTTTCCACCAAATGCACTTCAAATCCTTGTCTGGCAAGTTCAAGAGCTGCGGTCATGCCTGAAACTCCGCCGCCGATTACCAAGCCCACTGGCGTGACGTTTATGCGTGGTTTCTTCAATGGCTTCAATAACGCGGCCTTTGCTACAATCGACCGCACAAGATCCTTGGCTTTTTCTGTAGCTTCTTTTGGCTCGTGCATGTGCACCCAACTGCACTGGTCGCGGATGTTAGTCATCTCGAACAAGTATGGGTTTAACCCAGACTCTTGAACTGTCTCGCGGAACAGTGGTTCGTGCGTTCTGGGGGTGCACGAGGCTACGATGACGCGGTTTAGGTTGTTTTGTTGGATTTTTTCTTTAATCAATTTCTGCGTGTCCTGTGAGCACGTGTAAACGTTTGCTTCCGCGTACACTACGTGGGGCAGTTTTTTGGCGTACTCTACAACTTCGGGAACGTTAACTACGCCGCCGATGTTGATGCCGCAATGACAAACGAAAACGCCTATGCGTGGTTCTTCTTTGCTTACATCCCTTTCAGGCGGATACTCCTTCGCTGTAACCAGTGTTCCTCTCTCAGACGCGATTACTTCCATGGCTTTTGCTGCTGCACCGCTCGCCTGAGCAACGCTTTCAGGAATATCTTTTGGAGCAGAGAATGCCCCACAGACGAATATGCCTGGTTTGGATGTCTCCGTGGGTGCAAAAGTGTTGGTTTGGCAGAATTTGTATTTGTTAAGTTGAACCCCAAGCGTGCTTGCAAGTTTTTCTATATTTTTTGGGGGGTGCATGCCGATTGAGAGAACGATCATGTCGAATTCTTCGGTTTTAGGTGTCTCGTTTTCAACGTAATGAATGACCAGATTGCCCGTTCGTGGATCTTCTGTTACGCCGGCTACTCTCGACCGCACGAATCGTATACCCCATTCGCCTTGCGCTCGCTCATAGTAAGCGTCGAACTCTTTTCCGTAAGCCCTCATGTCCATGTAGAAAATTGTCGCGTCAAGAGGTGAAGGCGTGTGTTCTTTGGCTATGACTGCCTCCTTCATTCCATACATGCAGCACGCTGCAGAGCAGTAGGTGTTTCCCAACTGATAGTCTCGTGAGCCTACACATTGGATGAAGGCGATTTTTTTGGGGATTTCGCCGTCTGAAGGCCTGAGGACGAGCCCACCGTACGGTCCTGAAGCGCTTAGTATTCGTTCAAATTCGATACTCGTTACGACGTTCTTGAACCGACCATAACCGTACTCGCTTTTCAACCGTGCATCGAAGGGTTCGAAGCCCGGCGCTAGAATAATCGAGCCCACGTTTAGAGTGGTTTCGCTGTCTTTTTGATCATACTTAATCGCGCCCGCCTTGCAAACCTCGTAGCACGTCCCGCAACCGATGCATTTTTCACGGTCAATCATGTACTTTAACGGAACCGCCTGCGGATACTCAACGAAAACCGCGTTTCGGTTACTCAAACCTTCGTTAAACCTGTCAACTGCTTCTACGGGGCACTTCTGGGCGCAGATACCACAGCCGTTGCACTTCTCTTCGATTACATATCGGCTTCGTTTCTTGATTTTTACCTTAAAATCGCCCGCTTCACCGTCTAGACCCGTAATTTCCGCGTTTGTCACTATGGTAATGTTTGGATGTCTCCCTGTAGCGACAAGTTTCGGTGAAAGAATACACATGGAACAATCGTTTGTTGGAAAAGTTTTGTCAAGTTGCGCCATCACACCGCCGATGCTGGGCGACTGGTCAAGCAAATAAACGCGAAAGCCCGAGTCCGCCAGATCGAGCGAGGCTTGGATGCCTGCTACTCCGCCGCCGACCACGAGCACCGCGCCGACTTTTTTGTTTGACATTTTCTAATGCGCCTCCAACGCCTTGTAAAGCGGAGTCGTTCCCTTCACGTGATCGAGGGTAATCATGTTTTTCCGCCGCATGTTCACGATGTGGCAGAGTGTCTGTGAGGGTTCCATGTGGGTTTCCGCCGCAATTTCTTTTACTGACATGGGTTTTTCTGTGATTAGTTGATGGATCTTGTGGCGGATGAATTCGGCTTCAAGCGTCTCTTCTAGCAAACGGTCAAACTCTTCTTGGGAAACCTTGTCTCCGTAGACATTTGCGTTTTCGGTCATTTCCTTCTCTCTTCCCACCAAAAGTCTCAACGTGAAATTTTCAGCAACGGCCTTGGCGGCTTTTATGTTAATCACCACGTCAGAGTTGGATTCTCCGCTGGTTAACGGAGAGGCACCGAGCGATGCGACTTGATTTCGAAAATGATTGATGATTCTTGCAAGATTCTCGATTTCCGACGCGTTCGCCCATTCCAGCCTTAGGCGTTCAGGGTCAAAACCCGTAAGCCGAATCAGCCTTTTTAGCATCTTCACCTTCCGTTCTGCTTGCGTGTTTCCATCGACGTAATGGCAGTCAGGTGAGTGGCACCCGACCACGAGGACTCCGTCGGCTCCTTTAAGGAAGGTTTCCATTACGATTGCTGGGTCGATTCTGCCTGCGCACATTGTTTTTACGATGCGAATTTTTGGGTAACCACGAATTAGGCTTGGAGTGGATACGTCGATTTCTGGGGGTAGGCTCCAATGGCACATAAAAGCCACGATTTTCGGCCTAAATATCATATGTATTCCCTCCCTAACACGGCATCCACGTTAGCTAACAGCTGCGTGTCAGAACATTTTTTCATACTTATCGCGCGTTCGGGGCAACTCGCGGCGCATATGCCGCAGCCTTTGCATAGAATTTCGTTAACTTCTGCGATTCCTCGTTCATTTTTTCGAATGGCTTCGAAGGGACAATTCAAAGCACATACGTTGCAGCCCGTGCACGATGCCTCGTCGACCATTGCCTTGTCAGCCTCGCATAGTTCTTCATTTCCTAAGCATTCGCTGCAAGGGCCGCATTCGAGACATCTGTGTGCTTCTGACATTGCTAATTTTTTGATCTTTACTAGCAGTTCGTCTGCTTCGGTGAAACTTACTGGTTGTCGTCCAACGTCAACGTGCGAAAGTGTGTATCTTTCTGGTTTTTTCGCAATTTGCTCCCAGTTTTTGATCCATGTGGACTCTTCGGTTTCGTCTTCTCTTCCAGCCCTCAAATCTTTTCCCGTTAAATATCGGTCGATTGATTCGGCTGCTCGTTTTCCTGCGCCTACGGCTTCTATGACGCTGGCGGGGCCTGTGACTGCGTCGCCTCCTGCGAAAACGCCGGGGATTTGGGTTTCAAGTGTAAGGGGGTCGGCTGTAACTGCGCGGTTTGATTTGTCGAGTAATGTTGAGGGGAGGCATGAGGTTTCTATTTGTTGTCCGATTGCGGGGATCACTGTGTTGACTTCGTAAGTGTGTTCAGAGCCGGGTATGGGGATGGGGCGTCTTCTGCCGCTCTCGTCGGGCTCTCCAAACTTCATCCTTAAGCATTCCACAGCCTTGACTTTGCCGTCTTCTCCGAGGATTTGTTTGGGCGCGACCAGAAAATTGAATTGCACGCCCTCTTCTTCAGCAGCTTCGATTTCAACGGGAAGCGCAGGCATGTCTTCCTTCGCTCGTCGATAGAGAATCATAACTTGCTTTGCACCGAGCCTTAGTGCTGTGCGGGCTGCGTCAATGGCTGTGTTGCCTCCGCCTATAACTGCCACCTTTTCACCGATGTGAGGGATTTCTCCTAAAGCAACGTGCCTAAGAAATTCGACGGCCGGGTAGACGCCTTCAAGTTCTTCGCCAGGTACTCCGAGTTTTTGGCTTAGTTGGGCTCCTGTGGCGATGAATATGGCTTTGTAGCCATCTTTTCTAAGCGAGTCGAGCGTGGTTTTTTTGCCGAATTCCACGCCTGTTTTAATTTCGACGCCTAAGTCTTGGATGTAAGAAATTTCGTTGGCAACAACGTACTTCTGGAGTCGATAGTCAGGAATTCCCCACCGCATCATGCCGCCGGCTTCGGGCATGCGTTCAAAAATCGTTACTGGGTAGCCTTTTTTGGCTAGTTCGTACGCACAACTTAGGCCTGCTGGTCCAGCGCCGATTATTGCTACTTTTTCGTTGTGGGTTTTAGGGCTAGCCTTTGGTTCGATTCGTCCTTGTTCACGTTCTATGTCTGCTGCGAGACGTTTTAAGTAGCGAATGCCGACTGGTTGGTCAACGTTTTTCCTTGAACACGCCTCTTGGCAAGGGCTAAAGCAAACTCTGCCGCAAATAGCGGGGAACGGCATTGCTTTTCTTATTAGTTCGACTGCTTCCTTGAATTTACCTTGTTGAATCAGAGCAACGTATCCTTGAACGTTGACGCCCGCTGGGCAAGCAACACGGCAAGGTGGTAATTTTCGTTTTTTTTCTAAGGTTTGACTAGTTGCTTTCATAATTTTTAATCACCTTCTCACATATTCAATTGAAAATGCAAGGTGTTATGTTCTGGGTATTCTGGGCTGGTCCATTTTGCTGACCCATATTTTGTATTGGATGGGGCGCATTAGTTCTCGTAATTCTTCCTCTAAGGTGACGATGTTGCTGGGTTCGATTTTCGCGATCCACCCGCTTTCGTATGGGTCTTTGTTGATGATCGATGGGTCGCTTAGGAGTGCCTTGTTTATTTCGAGTATTTTGCCTGTGATGGGGGCGTGGAGTTCGAATTTGAACATCCATGTTTCAACAACGCCAAACGGTTCTTGTTTTCTTACTTCGCTTCCCACGGGTTTTGTTTCCAGATGGGCAATTCCAGTTAGACGTCTCTGAGCAAAGTCGGATAGGCCTATAACGACGTTTCCGTCCGGTGCCACCATCACCCATATGTGGTTAGGGCTGTAGAGCAGTCTTTGTTGAATAATGGGGAATTCGGTTTTCTTTTCGATGGTTTTCTCTTTGCCTTCCAGTCGGTCGAGGTGCAAGCGAACTGCTTCAGCAACAAAGTCTGACAGACTGGAATACTGCCCTGAATCCACTATCTTTTCTGCCATATCAAGAAGATCTTGCTTTACCTTTACGGTTTTCCATTCTGGCATATTTTTTACACACCATTTTTTATGGAAAAAAAGAAAAGGGGGGTTATTGTTTGATCTTGCTCACCATTTGAACGAGTTCTGCATCGTTCGGTGCATGTGGGCTTTCCTCTAGCATGTCGATTAGTTTTTGGTATTCTTCGAAAGTCAGGAGTTCGTCGATTTTCTTGTCGAATTCGGGGTCGTTAGGTTGAATCTCGATGATCCACTGGTATGGGTCGCCGTTGAGTGTGTATGGTTCGTTAATTACGTCGCTGTTTACCTTGACTATTTTTCCGTCGGTCGGAGAATACAGGTCGTGGGCTACAAGTGGCCATCTTGCAGAGGTTTCGACCATTCCGAAGGGTTCATCTTTACTGATGCTTGTTCCTTCTTGTGCGGCTTCTACGTAAACTATGCCTTTTTGTGTTTTGCCAACGTATTCTGAGACGCCGAGTCTGATTCTTCCCTGAGGGGTTATTTTGACCCAAACGTGCTTCGGTGTATAATATAGTTGTGATTGGGGTTCGAGCATTCTGCTGCGTTCGTCGCGTTCGATGTATTCAGGTATTCTTTGTTTGGCTAGTTCTTGAAGGTGTGTTTGAATGGCTTCTGAGACGAACTCTGAAAGGCTTTGGTATTGGCCTTTTTGGAGGGTTTTTTCGATTTCTTCGACTAGTTCTTGTCTAACTCTTACATCCTTCCATTTTGTCATTTTTTCAACCTCCGTTTTTTGCGTGCGATATATATGGCATGAGCGGTATAAGAGCATAGTGTTTATATTATACTATTGGTAATTACGGTATATACGGAGTGTGACGCAATAATGGAAAGCAGAAAACTCCAAAAAGTCGGACACTCAACACTCTCCATCTCCCTCCCAAGCTTCTGGGCAAAAGAAATGAACCTAAAACGCGGAGACACCGTGTTTATCTCACAGGAAAAAGACGGATCTCTAAGACTAATCCCAAGCAACGTTGAACAACCAAAAGAAGGAATCGAAGAATACGTCTGCAACTCCGACCTGTGCGACGAACCAAAAATGCTCGAACGCATCATCGTTGGCAGTTACATTCTCGGCCGCGAAGTATTCTCCATGATATCCGCCGGAAGACTCAAAACTGAACACGTCGAAGAAATACGAAGCATAATACGCAAACTCATCGGATTAGGGATAGTTGAAGAAAGCCCAGACAAAATCACGCTTCAATGCTCCGTCGACCCGAGAAAATTCAAGTTGGACATGATTTTTCGCAGGCTTTCAGTGATTTCATTGACCATAGTTAAGGAAGCCGTACAATCACTCGTGGAGAACAACATATCCTTGGCACACGACGCCATCAGCCGCGAACAAGAAGCAGACAGCATGTGTTTACTCGCGCTGAGACTGCTCGTGTCCGCACAAAGAAGGAGAGACATTGCTGAAGAAATAGAACTACAAGATCCGTTACATATTTTGTATTTTGGACTAATGCTAAGGTACCTCGAACAAATCGCAGACTTTGCAGAAGAAATCGCCCGCCGATCCATCGAACTACTGCAGAAGTACAAGGACAGACTGCCAAAATGGGTCGTCGAAAAAATAGGCAATTTGAACGACCTCGCGCACGATTTGGTTTTGAAGTCAGTGGATTGCTTCTTTATCGGCGACATCAAAATCGCCAACAGCCTCCTGCAGATGCTCAAGTTCATCGAGCTCGAAAGAGACCGGTTGCTCCTTGAACTCCCCGAGATCCCGCATCTCAGGTCTATCTTGTGGAACATCACACGAATAGCCGACAACGGAGCCGGCATCGCTCTAATCGCCATCAACAACGCGCTGGAAAAGAAAAGCAAAATATGCTCGAAAGCCTGGACAACCAGCTTCAAATAGAAACAATAAGCCAGCGTTAATGTTTTTCTTTTTGCCTTTTTTGTTTTTGAGATTATTAGGCGAATGTACGGGAGGTCGTGTTTTTGGATATGGAGTTGAGTTGCATAAGGCTTAATCTTCTCTGTTGCTGAGTTGTTTTTGGGGGCCAGAGTCGAATGAAACTCTTCAAAACTGTTAAGAATAAATGCGAAAAATGCGGTCACAGGGAAGCCACGGGCGAAGACGGCTTGTGCGACAGTTGCCGTTACATGGTTCTCTTAGACAACGTGGTCGAATCAAGAGCCGCCGTTCAATAGCCTGAGGCAATAGTGTTTTAACGCCCTTTCCGTGGAGCCATTTTTAGAGTGGAAACTGTGCATTTTTTACAAGGATTGAATGCTATGCATCGTGTTATGCAGAAACGATACTAGACTATGGAAGGGCGTGTGTCTTTTCGCAGAAACCTGAAAAGTGCCGTTCTTAAGCTGAACATATGAGTTTGGTATTAATTGTATATACTGTAGTTTATGATATAAGCACTATCTATTTATTCCTCACCATCCATAAGTATCAAACAAACAGGAGTGTGCAGCCATGACAAAGTGGAAGGTTATTCAAGTCGAGCAGGAACTGGCAGATCAAATAGAGAAAGTCTTAGACAAAAGCAAGTACCAAAGTCTCTCAGAATTCGTTCAGGAAGCCATAGAAAAAAGACTACAAGCCCTAACAGAGAAAGCAATACCGAAAGCACCCGAGCAGCCCCGCACCATCGCCGTCAGAAGTTACACGTGTTCCAACGAGTTCGTCCACAAAATAAAAGTCGTCAAATACGACGACAGCTCCATCTGGGTCACATGCCCCATGTTCGGCTGGTTCGAAGATACAACGCCAGACAAAAGGCCGCAACTCGGATGCAAAGAAAGAAAAAAACCCTGTGCGTGGTTCGTAGGATAAAACACGCGATTCGCCAACATCGTGCACAAAAAACAACGCCAGAAAACGTAGAACAGCATCCACGGTCGCCGAATTAGTACACTGAAATTTTCTCCACACCCTTAACCTTCAACAATTCTGAAATCAACTCGCCGGGAACCTTTTTCTCAACAATCAACGTAAGCTTCGGCTCAGGCGAAAGCTCAGGGTCATCCACGATTGCTTGTCTGATGCTTAAACCGTTTCTAGAAAGAATCAAAGCCGAACCAGCCAAAATACCCGGCATCCGCGCATCAACGGGCGTGATTTCGATAACACCTAAGTTTAAATGCTTCGCAACCTCCTTCAAGGACAAACCAGCGCACCGAATCCCCTCAAAAATCAGCTTCAACTCCCTGTTGGCTTTAATCGCGACCAACGTTTCCTTAACCGTTCGCCTGTCCACCCCAGCGACCCGAGCCACACGAACAGGCGGAATCTCAATCTCGTTGAGGAAAACTTTACCATTCTTAACGCTTAACCCGTTCTCGACCAACACACGCGCCACTCTAAGCCGTTCTGGATGACTTTCCAGGTATTTCCTGATGTTGCTCCACATATCGCCCACGACGGTCATGTACAATTTTGCGCAATAAAGTATAAATATATTCGTGCGTCTACGTGTATTTTAAGGCACATAAACGTACAAAAATGTACCTAAAATGAGGAAAAAACCATGACAAACAAAGAAAAAGAAGCCTTCATAACACTCGACCCCGAGGAAATCCCAACATCATGGTACAACATCCAAGCAGATCTTCCGGAACCCTTGCCTCCGCCTTTAGACCCGTCGACGATGAAGCCCATAAACCCGACATTGCTCGAGAGAATATTTGCGAAAGAGTTGATTCTGCAAGAAATTTCTTCAGAGCCAAGCATAAAAATTCCAGACGAAGTCCTCGACGCTTACCTACGACTCCCGCGGCCGACACCGCTCTACCGAGCAAAAAGACTAGAAAACTACCTAAAAACACCAGCACAAATATACTTTAAATGCGAAAATTTCAGCCCCACAGGTAGCCACAAAACCAATACCGCCATCGCACAAGCCTACTACAACAAAAAACAAGGAATCACTAGGCTCGCAACCGAAACAGGAGCAGGACAATGGGGCACGGCGCTGTCTTTGGCATGCGCGATTTTCGGCTTAAAATGCCGAATTTACATGGTGCGAACAAGTTACCAGCAAAAACCCGGCAGAAGAATCATAGCCCAAACGTATGGAGCTGAAATGTTTCCTTCCCCCAGCGACCAAACAAACTTCGGCAAAAAACTTCTCAAAGAAAACCCTAACCATCCTGGAACCCTAGGCATAGCGATAACCGAGGCAATTGAAGATACCGTAACGCATGAAGACACACGATACTCGCTTGGATCGGTTTTAAACCACGTTTTGCTTCACCAGACCGTCATTGGTTTAGAAGCAAAGAAACAGTTTGAACAAATTGACACATACCCTGATGTGCTTTGCGGCTGCATCGGCGGTGGCTCCAACTTCGCAGGCTTCTGCTACCCTTTCATGAAAGACAAGCTTAAAGGCAAAACAGAAGCCGAATTCGTCGGTTGTGAGTCAAAAGCCGTGCCACACACGACGAAAGGTACTTACACGTACGATTTCGGAGACACGGGCAAAATGACCCCGCTTCTAAAAATGTTGACGATTGGACATGAATACGCTTGCCCACCCGTTCACGCTGGCGGCCTCAGATACCACGGCATGGCACCGTCAATATCATACCTAATTCACAAGGGCTACATGCGTTCGGTAGCCTACAGTCAAACAGAAGTCTTCGCAGCAGCGCAAATTCTAGCAAAATCTGAAGGCTGGATAACCGCACCCGAGACCGCTCACAGCTTAAAATTCGTGGTTGACGAGGCGTTAAGGTGCAAAAAAACTGGAGAGAAAAAAATAATTGCAATGAACTACAGCGGGCATGGCTTACTTGACCTGGCAAGTTATGAACAATTCTTGACCAACAAACTAGTGGACTACGCACCAGAAAAAATTGTAATTCCAACCTTCAGCCGTTAAACGGTGAGAAAAAAGTGACGTCGACTCTTCTGAAGACTGAAAACGAAAAAGTAACCATAGCCTTACTACCGATTGACGAGTTAAAACCACACGAGAAAGGCTCTCCACTTTATTTGGAACTTCTAAAACAAGAAATCCTACGGGACGGCATGCTAAAATATCCAATAATCGCCGACGAAAAAACACATGTTATCTTGGATGGAATGCATCGATGGCTGGCACTCAAAGGTCTCGGCTATTCACGAATCCCCGTCATACTTGTAAACGCCCTCCAAGACCCAAAAATCCATGTTGGAACAAGAAGAATCCACCGGTACACAACCAACGCCGACCACAAAATATCATTGAAAAGAGTTCTTTCAGCAGGCATCAGTGGACGATTGATGAAACCGCGAAGCACAAGACATTTTTTCCCATTCTCAAAATTCCACGAAGTCAACTACCCACTACACCGCCTCGGAAAAAATAACCCCAAAGACATTTCAAAATACCTAGCCAAAATGAACCCACAAGAATGCACCTTAGCAATCAAAGAATGGCTAGACGAAATCTCTGAAGAACTCGAATACCTAACAAAACGAAAAAACGAAGTAGAAAAAGAAATGACAGACTTCCTAAACAGAACCAAAAAACTAAACAACACCCTCCACCCCATCTAACACGCCCATACCAGCCAAAACATACGCACCAACACACAAACCAAAAAACCACCCATGCCAAAAAGTGAACCCGTAGTTCTCTGTTCATATTTGCGGCATATTTGGAGCCTAATAGGATCATATATGGAAGAGGGCCTAGAAACGCGAGCACACACTCACACACCTCTAAACCTCACGAAAACATGAATTCAGAATACGTATTTCGCCTTCATAAGGTAGTTAAATACCCAACATCTAAACACTGGCAACAAGAACCAAACAACCGGAGAAGAAGCACCTTGAGAAAACAAAAAGCCCCAAACAACCGCAAAAAAATGCAACAAAAAATACGAAACGCACTCAAGACAGAAATGAAACACCTATCAAAAGGGCTTCAAAGAATCCTTGCAGATGATTTAGTCACCGCCTTCGAAAACAGAATAGCCATAATTCAAACCGCTCCATCAAAAACAAGCCAAAAACGGGGCTAAAACAAGAAAAAAACGTAACTGTAATCCGTAAAATATTTATACCCAAACAGCAGAAAAAAGGAGGCAAGAGGTTAGAAAATGCGAAGAAGTAAACTGGAAATGTACATCGACATACTGAAAGTTTTAAGCCACCGTGGGCCACTCAAACTCACCCACATCATGTACAAAGCCAACGTAAATTGTTCCGTGCTCAAGCAATACCTCGACTTTTTAATCCAACAAAACCTCGTAGAAGAAAGAACCATAGGAAAAAAACGCACAGTATACGCCATAACACAAAGAGGCATAACCGTACTCAAACACTTCCGAGAACTCAAAACAGTACTACCCCTCATCGAAGAAGACAACCGCAAACTCCCAGCAATACTCTAAACACAAAAACAAACACAAAACACCCCAAACATACATCCCAAAAATCTTTATATTTATATCGTAAGACTTAATAAACAGTCCGACCTTGATATTCTGTAGACACGTCAAACACAAAAAACATTCATCAAGGTGTGTCAAGGTTGGCAAGACCGATAGAAAAAACTGAAACCAAGCTTTTGGAGAAAATCAAAGAAAGTTTAGAGAGGCTTAATGAAAAAATGGAAGTCATCATCGAACTACAGAAGAGTGAACAAAAAGAATCAGGCGCTGGCGCTATGCCCGACTTGCCTGAAACATTGGATGTTATGACTCTTTTATCATTGCCTGATCACTTGAGAAAAACAGCAATTTCCATTTGCAAACTCGGCCAAGCAACGGCTGAAGAGGTTGCAGAGTACTCTAAACGCGCCAGAGCTGTGGAAAGCGGCTACTTGAATCAACTCGTACTCATGGGGTACCTAAAAAAAGAAAGGCGGGGACGCAAAGCGTACTTTTACGTTGAAAAATAACGAAAGGTGAAAGAAAATGGGGAAAATTATAGCCGTACACTCGTATAAAGGCGGTACAGGAAAAACTCTCATGTCCATAAACTTGGCAACGGCATTCGTCACTCGTGGAAAGAAAGTTTGTCTTCTTGATTTGGATTTTAGGGCACCAAGCCTTTACGCCGCGTTGAAGGCTGATGGTTCTGAGTATTGGCTTAATGATTATTTGAATGGAGTTTGCGAGATAAAGCGAGTGTTGATCGATTCAACTGAAAAAAGTGGTTTAAACGGTGGACGTTTGCTACTCGGACTTGCCAATCCTAACACCGAAGCCATACGTGACATGACTGCAAAGGACAGAAAATGGGAGATGAGAGCACTCGGCAGACTTTTGGCATTGAAGAATTCTCTCCTTAACGACATGGAACTCGATTACATCATATTCGACACCAGCCCGGGACTTCAATACTCATCAATCAACGCCATTGTCAGCGCCGACATCGTCTTAGTGGTGACAACGCAAGATACTTCGGATATACTGGGCACGAGACGCATGATCCAAGAACTTTATGACTTATTCGATAAGAAGGCGGCTCTCTTGTTGAACAAGACGCTTCTCAGCACGACTTCTTTTGAAAAAGAAATAAAGGAAATCGCTATTCGATATGAAAAAACATACAACCTCCCAGTGCTACAAGTGATTCCTTGCTTCTGTGATGTACTAAAAGCGGGTGGAACATTCATATTCGCTAAAGAAAAACCTGATCATCCATTTACAAAGATTCTCGAAGAAATAACTACCAAAATAGAAAAAATGGAAAAATGCTAATTTTTTTTCTTTTCGGCTTCCTTTTCAACAATCTTCTTCGCTTCCTCGACATACTTTTTAATTTGCCTTTCTTCAATTTTCTTTCTTGGTAATGTTTCTGGCGCATAAAGTAGTGGCAAGACAGCTAAAAAAAGAAAGAAACTTGCTAGTGAAAACACTACCGTAATCGAGTCAACGGCTTGCTCGACTAGATCTGGACCTACAAGTCTTTGTAACAAGTTTGAGAAAAGGAGCGGAAGGCTTCCAAGAGCGAAATATTTTCTGCTTGCCATTTCATAAGCTATGTCACCCCAGATAACCATAAAGAACACCACGCCAAGCAATCCCCATGCAACACCATCGACTATTGTGTAGAAATACCAAACTACAAACGACTTGGGGAAAACACCCAGCGCTGCATACCCCAACCCTAATAATACAAACCCTGAAATGATTATTCTTTTTCTGCCAAGCGTATCACAAAGGCTACCTGCGAGGAGAGCGAAGAAAGCTTGAATAGGCGCTGCAATTAGTGTGATATAAATGCCAGTAAATTCTTCTACAAAATATTTATCAGCTATGGGAATATTTAGGTAATTTACAAGAGCAAACATCAACCACGCAGAAAAATAGAGTAAAAAAGATCTATCTTGTATTATGTTTCTATAGAGAGGCATTCCGCGTTTTGGCGGGATTTCTGAGGGGCTTAAAAAGATAAATGAAATTAACCCGAAAAATCTCCAAGCAGCCAACGTTATCATCTGTGCTTTGACGTCTATTAATTGGAGTGATGTGCCTAAAACGAAAATACCTATGAACGTAAAAAAGAATAGAATAGCCCCTACACGCCCTCTGTTTTCTACGTTAGTGAATTCTGCGAAAAACTCCATAGATAAGGGCATTCCAAAGCCTAAAGCGAGCCCCCATATCAGAGCTACAAAGGCGGCATGTGAAAAATTCGTCATGTCTAAAATTAAAGGGGCTAGCGAAACTAATGTGCCAGTGATCATCCAGATTTTCAGAAAACTAACACGACTCGATTTTCTTGGAAAGATAGCGCCAACAATGGCAGCCAATGCTGTTGCAAGCGTATTAATAACGACATTTAAGAGCTTTCCATAATCACCTAAACTTTGTGTAGCATTTGAAAGTACGATTGTTGATAAGAAGAACCAAACAAAGCCATTTGTTACAAGTACTATAAGCGTCAAAAGTTTTCTTCTACTCATTTCTGCGCTTATTCTGAAACTTCTTTTTAGCACATTCAACTGTATCGTCCAGTGCTGTATGTGTATTTTGCAAAATAAAATCTTCGATGCGTTTTATTAGTGTATTCGTGTTGAACAATAAACCTTTTAAGTTTCTGTGTAGAACACATATACAGTGGAGAGGAAAATGAAAAAGGCAGTAAAACGTAAACCTGTCCGATTTCTTGCATGGGGCAAGAGTTGATAGGTTTACTAATGTTATAAATCTTCCAGAATTGGATCAAGTAAGCTAGCGAGGATCTGGGCGGATTCTCGGTTTTCTATTACATTTAATTTTGAAAGGGCCTTTTTCTTTAAAGCCTTCATCTGTTTTTTTAGGTGATTAATTTTCTGGTTTTGGAAAATGACTTCAATTAAATTGCTTGTGTCTTTTTCAGTTAGTTTTCTTTTACTCAGCAGTTTTAGAATGGAATTTCTGGTGTTTTCATCTTGCAAAGTCAAAAGCAACGGTAAAGGAAGACAGTCCTTTTCTTTTCTGTTTTGAAGCTCATCGGGTTCATAAATGTCAATGAACTCGTCGCGTATCATTGTCAGCAGGCCAAAAATTCTTCCAAACCTTCCTAAAGCGTCTACTTTCATTTTGTTGCCTCCGCCGACGATCGCGCCTAATCGTGCATGCATCTCGGCGGCTGCTGATTTTTGTTTAAGTATTTTCATCAAGTCTTTTGGAGGTAGATTGAAATTACCTTTATAGTTGACCTCGCTTGCGGTGCCGGTTCCTACTTCAAATAGGGCGTTCTTTACGAGGTTTGTTATAGTGTTTCTTGTTTGTTTGGGGAGTTGCGAGGTTGCCTTGTTGAGTTGTATCAAGCCTTCAAAGAACAATATGTCGCCCACGAGGATTGCTGTTTCTCGTCCATATTTTCCAAATACTGTAAGTTTGCCTGCTTTTTTGGTTTGTTGATCGATGATGTCATCGTGTACATCCATTGCGCCTCTTAATAGAATCAATGCAGCCCCGAGCATTGTTGTTTTTTCTGGTTTTCCACCGACTGCTTCGCATGTTATAGCCATAAAGCCTGGATGCTCGAGATCGTGCCATGTTTCAGTTATGAAGTAGTTTAATGCTTCGTGGATTGTGGGATCGTGGATTTTTTCTTTTAGGATGATTTTTTGTGCTGTTGCGAATGACTTTTTGCCATATTTGGAAAGGAGGTTAACCACTTGTTGGGCTGTGAGCAGGGTCTTGGTCATGGTTTTTGTCTCGTGGTTTATGGTTGGTATTATATGGATTGAGTGTTTTTAAGGTTGTTAGTCGTTTTTTCTTTGAGATCCTTTTTTTCGAGTTGTTCGTTTAAGATTTTGTTGTATGTTTCTATAAGTTGAATTCCTTTAGGTGTGAGTACATAGATTTTTCTGACGCGACCTTTGTGTTTTTCTTGTTTGCTTTGTAGGAATCCGCTTTTTTCCAGCGCGTTTAGTAGCGGGTATAGTGCGCTGTGGCTTAATTTTACGTTGTAGTTTGTTTTCATGGTTTGGATTATTTTGTATCCCCATGTAGGTTGGGTGCTGGCGAGGCGGAGGATCATGATGTCGAGAAAGTTTCTGCCTATGCGTTGAACAATTTGTTTTTGGAAATCCTCGGACACTGCTTTTCCCTTTATTGGATGGTTTTTGAGGTTTAGGCTTATTTGTTTTGTTGATCTTTGCACGGGAAGGGTTATGTTTTTGTATGTTTTGTGGTCGCATTAACGTTTATATTTGTTTGTTGTGTATAGAGAATCTTGAGACATGTGTCTTGTAAGAGACATGTTGTCTTAGTGTAGAACAGGTGTACATTGGTGGTGTTTGGTTTGGGTCAGGGTTTGCGTGATGTTGAGGCTCGGTTGATGAAGGGGCTTTTAGATTTGGTTATTTTGAATTATTTGCGTGTGTCGCCGATGCATGGTTATCAGATTATCGCGAGTATTCGTAAGAACTTTGGTGTTTATTTTGGGCCGAGTACGATTTATCCGTTGTTGAACGCGTTGGAGCAGAAGGGTTACATTAAGAGTGTTTGGAATTTGGATAATGATAGGCCGCGGAAGGTTTATGGTTTGACGCCTGAGGGTGAGCGGCTTTTGAGTTTCACAGAGGATTCTTTGACGCATATTTGTCATAAGCTTTCGACGTTGAACGTGAATAAGGTGTTGATGAATGGTCATGTTGCGAAGCAGCTTTTGCCTACGTTGAAGTCTGCTGAGAAGTAGTGTTTTTCTTTGTTTAGCGCGCGCGCTGGTGCCCTGACGGAAAGCCCTTTCATCTTTTTTTGTGGTTTTTTGTGTTGCGTGTGTGAGTGTGTGGCGCGCTTCTAGGCCCCTCTTCCATATATGATCCTATTAGACTCCAAATACACCGCAAATATGAACAGAGAACTACGGGTTCACTTTTATAGGAGAATGAATATTGTTCGTTTTCTTATGTTAGACGCGTATGTGGTGCGTCGATGTTTAGTAGTAGTCTGTTAGTGGTTGTTGTTCTGGGCTTTTTTCTTGTTTTAGTTTTTTCCATTCGTCTGTTTTTATGAACCCGCCTACTTGTTCCTTAATCTTCTTTGCAACCGCTGGTCCTATTAGTGGGAGTTTAGTTAGGCTTTCTATGGGTGCGTGTTTCAAGTCTTCAACCGTTTTGAACCCGGAATTAAACAGGATTCGCGCTCTGACTCTGCCGACGCCTTCTAACTTTACTAGGGGTAGTAATTCTTTCTTTACGCCTTTCTCTATCCGCGACATAACTTCACTAAGAATGGGCAAGTATTCCTTCTTTCCGAACAAAACCGCCAACTCGTGCGATGCGTGGAGTAGCCATTTGCCCGTCTCAATAAGTCTGTACAAGTCGCCGGGCTGAACACGGAAACGTTCAATGATTTCGTCCTCGGTTCGCTCTTCAATCCATGCTTGCAACACCATGGCTGTTTTCGCTTCGCCCAAAAACTCCTCGAACGCTATACGGTCATCCCATTCGCTCGGCACGTCGAAAAACAACTCTTCCTTATGCACGTTCACGAACATGCCCAATTCGTCCATTTCGTTTGAGTACGGGCGCACCTTAGGAAACATGTCTGGGGTATGTGCCACTAAATGTAGAAAACTCACGTCACCCAAAACAGGAGGCTTATCCTGCAAAGCGTCGCGAATGATTACGCCAGAAACTGGGTCGATGTACAATTCTGAAATCCGTCGCCCGAACCGTGTTGCAAACGTTTTTTCGCCCTCAACGTCTATCATCTCTTCGTCGTACAAAAACCGCAAAATCTTCGCAATTAACCGTTGAATCGTCTCGGGTGCATACTGGTGTGCATAGAAGGTTTTGCCGAAAAACTCCATCACGCCTTGCTCCGTCTGCGCATAATTCGCCGCGATCGTAGCCAACACGTGAGGTCTTAGGATTCGCTCGACGGCTAACTTCGACCAAATTCGCTCGGGCTGGGCCAAAACGTAACTGTCCATTAAATAGTCCCTTTCATCGTCGGTCTTTGCCACCAACAATGCTTCGCCGACACGGTCATACTTTGGTCGTCCAGCCCGACCCGCCATTTGCTTATATTCCAGCACGCTGATAGGATAGAAGCCGTACCCGGGGTCGTAACGTCTATAATCGTGAATTATCACCATCCTTGCAGGCAGGTTTACTCCGAAAGCCAGAGTCGGCGTAGCCGTCAAAACCTTGATTTTTCCTTCTCTAAATGCATCCTCGATGATTCTTCTGTGTGCGCCGCTTAAGCCAGCGTGATGAAAGGCCACGCCGTTCTTAACCAACTCCGCTAGTCCGTCACCAAGCCGTGTGTGCTCGCCAGTGGTTGCGATTCGTTCGCTAAGGCTTTCCAACGCGCGTTTCATGGGCTTCGACAAAATATCAGCAATTTCGCTACTTGCCTTCTTCGCCAAAGCCACGGCGCTCTTCCTCGTCGCCGCAAAAATCAACGCTTGTCCGCCTGCTTTGATGATGTACGTCGCCAAATTCATCGTAGGGTCAGCGGATTTCTTTTCCACCTTCAACGCGCTACCGTCTTTGAACAGCGTCTCACTCTGCAACACCACGCCTTCACGTAGAACCACGGGGCGCCATTCGGTCGTGATGCATTCAGCCTTAAGCCAATCGGCTAACTCGTCCGCGTTCCGCACAGTAGCACTCAAAACAAGCAGTTGAACGTCGGGGTTGATCTGCAACAACCGCGCCAGAACTACCTCCAAAGTCGGACCGCGCTCAGCATCATTCAACAAGTGCACCTCGTCGGCGACAACGAGCGAAATTTCGTCCATCCACTTTGCACGGTGCCTCAAAAGCGAATCCGCCTTCTCATTCGTCGTAACGATAATATCGTACCTTTCCAGCCACGGGTCACTGCTGTCAAAATCGCCAGTGCTTATGCCCACCCTCACATGCCCACCGTTGCGCTTCCGTATCTGGGCGTATTTTTTGAATTCGTCAAACTTCTCGTTCGCTAATGCTCGAAGAGGAGACAGATAAAGCACCTTGCCGCCCTTTTCCAACACGTGTTTCAACGCGCAAAGTTCGGCTACCAAAGTCTTGCCTGACGCTGTGGGGCTGGCGAGAACGAGGTTCCGTCCATCTAGCGCTCCTGCTTTTATTGCTTCTTCTTGTGGCGGATACAGTGTGGAGATGCCGCTTCGTATGAGGACCTCTTTCACTGAGTCTGGCACGGTTAAGTCTTCAATTTTCAAGGCGTTTCATGTCTCTGCTATGTTTTCTTCAGGAAGCCGTCTCTCGGCGAATAAATCGTTCCTTCTTTAAGCAACTGATTCAAAAGCCGTTCAGCCTCGACTTGGCTAACACCATGTTTTGTTTGTAGTTCCTCCAGCAAACTCTTCTTCTCAACGATGCCTGTTTCTCTCTCCATGGCAAAAATTGTGTCCAGCACGACTTTCAATTTGTCCCTAAGGCTTTTCGGTTTACCGGTCATTATCGTGTCGATGTCGATCGAGTGGGAAGTCATGTCCACTCCCACTTCCTCCAGCGACCGACGCATAATCGTAATCGCAGCCTCTGCATCCTCAGCCGTCACTTCCTTCCGCAACGCGACTCTTGCGCGGGCTTCAGCCAAACGCACCAACGACTCCAACTGCCTGGGTGTAATCGCTATGGGTGCGCCTTCGGTGCCGCTTGTCCGCATCATCAAGTAAAAGTCTCTCAGCCTCTGCATGGCTTCTCGGCTTAAGACTGGCGAAACATTCTTCGCATAACTAACATACTTCCGCAGAAGGTCAGGCGAGATTTGTGTCTCGGCTTGAACCGCTCCTCCACGGTGAAGTTCCAGAATGTGCTCTGACATCTTAGTGTCTGCTTCCTTATCCGGCAAATCCTTCAGCACAAAAATGAGGTCAAACCGTGAAAGAATCGTAACGGGCAACGTGATGTTTTCGGCTACGTTTCTGTACGGGTCATACCGCCCAAGCGCCGGGTTCGCAGCAGCAAGAATCGCCGTTCTAGCGTTAAGGGTGGCCACGATGCCGCCTTTCGCCACAGAAACCGTATGTTGCTCCATGGCTTCGTGAATGGCTACGCGATCCTCTGGCCGCATCTTGTCAATCTCGTCAATACACGCGACTCCTTTGTCAGCAAGCACCAACGCTCCTGCTTCCAGCGTCATGCCGCCACCTTTTTCGCGCAGCACTGCCGCCGTTAATCCAGCAGCCGTGGTTCCTCTTCCTGACGTATACAGGCCGCGTGGTGCGATTCTTCCCACGTACTGTAGCAGTTGCGATTTTGCGGTGCCAGGGTCGCCGACGAGGAGCACGTTCATTTCTCCGCGGATTGTTATGTCGGCCAAGTTTTTCGCCACTCCGCCGAAGAGAAGATAAGCGATGGCTTCTTTGATGTGTTCATAACCGTAAATGGACGGTGCGATGGAACGGATTATTTTTCGGTGAATCCACGGGTCTTTTGCCAAGTCGAGGATTTGTTTTTCTTCTTCTGGGGAAATGGAGACTGTTTCGGGTTCTTTGCTTTTAACGTCTATGTGGTTGGCGTCTAAATGAAGCCTGAAAGTGCGGAGTTTGCCGATTCTGGGCATGGTGGGTGCTGCGGCGCGGACGATTCCAACAACGTTCACGTGGTCTCCGGGTCTTGCGAGGTCTACGAGGTCTCGGCTGACGAGTTCGATGTTTAGCCACCTAGGCAACTGTCCCGGCGGCAAGTCTTCGGGGCGTTCTTGGATGCGAATGTTTTGAGAGTCTATGAATTTCGAGTCTTCTTGAACAAAATCAAACGGACCCTTAGAACTGCAAGCGGGGTCGCTGCATTGGAATGGTGCGCGGAGGAACGGTCCAGATTGTATGATGGCGTTGGGTGTGCCGCATCTTTTGCATTTGAACACTGCCATGGTAACTATGGGACGAACGGGCGTAGCGCGGACAATTATTCCTTCGACCATGACTAATTTGCCGATTTGAGCCGAGCCGAGAATGCGGAGTTTGGTGGTTTCTGGTAACCCACGGAGTCGAACGATTACCTTTTCATCTTCTAACTGCTCCGCGTATTCTGGCTCTTCAATCTTCAACTGTTCGTATGCGGCTTTGTTTGCGTGCTCCAGATATTCGTCTGGTTTTTCCAAAATTATGCGGGCGAGCTCTGAGTCAGCAGAAAGCAAGTCGTCAAAATCGATAACCAACGATTTGCTTTCGTTTATGGCCATCTGAGAGATCCGTTTGCGGTACTTGGCTGACTTTAAAAAGTCTTGAAACCGTTCTTGAGGGTCTGCAAGGGTTATTTCTTCATTCATTTTTATCACTGCGTCTTAAAATGTCGTTCCGCCATTCTGTAATTATTGTGTAAAGGCGTGAATAAAGTGCACGTTCTTCTTTTGTGAGGTTTTTGAGAAACTGGTCGGTTTGTGCTGGTGCCGCGGCGAGAGAGATAATTTTTTTCAATCTGCAATTAACGATATCGTGAGAAAGCCCCACGATTTTTTCGTATTCCGCCATCTTTTCCGGCGTGCTGTTTGCTTTTTTCTTGCTTTCCTTGATGCATCGTCTAAGTTTGGGATAAAAATCGTCCGGAAGCGGCGAAATTTGTTTCACAGTTTGCACGCGTTCTTTCCAGTGAATCTTGTTCAACTTCACAGCATCTAACAAGTCTTCTTCGCGGAAACGTGCAATGCCCGCTTTGACTAGTTCTTGTGCCACCCAAAACTTGACCTCGTATTCGATACCTTCTTTGAAAGGACCGACTTTCAGCCCTGCAAGCTCTATTTCTTGCGAGTTTCTGTTGGCTATTATTTTAACTGGGCTGTTTTCGAACATGAAGTCGGCGTTTTCGATTGAGACGGGTGTTTCTGTAGACGTGAATGGGACCTCCTTTCCTATGACTTGGAAAAGTGCAGTTTAACATTTAGCGTGTCTAGGATAAAAATCTATAGTGACCACACTAAGCATCAAAAAATATGGTGGTTGCAGTGGTTTATGCGTTTATTCTTGAACGGCTTTTTCTTCTTTTTCGAGGAACCCTGTTAGGAATATGGCGTATTCGCATGGATGTTCGTTTTTGAGAAGGGATTTTATGATTTTTATCTTGCCTTTTTTGCCGTGTGTGACTCGGGAGATGACGTATTCAATCGTTCTTTTTCGTAGGTTGCAGAGCCACGTTTTTTGTTGTGATTTGACGAGTTTGTAGTAGGGGCAACTTTTGTACTTGAGTGTGAAGCCTCCTTCAAAGTATTCTATGCCCACTTCTATTCCAAGTTCTCGGTACATGTCAATAAGCCTGTCACCTACTTCTCTGATGGTCCACGGGTAGTCTTCTGGAAACAACTCATCCAACTGTTCCTTCTCCAAAGCGAAGGCCTCCTCGACAGTATTGCAAGTGGACATCTCATCAACAAGTGTCTGCATAATCCTCTTCCTCGGCACAGGCTCGAGCACCGGCTTCTCGAGCAGTTTCAGTTTGAAGCTAAGAAGGTTTTGGAACACCGTGGTTGAGATGTCGTAGCCGAGTTCCTTAAACATAGATTCGATAAGAGTCCGTTGGCTGTTTATCACAAGCGGGTCAATTCGTTTGAATATTATCGTAAAATGCTCATCATCAACAAACCTAACTTCAGCATCAGGCTGAGTAATGTTAATGTTCTTCAAAATAAAATTCTGCGACAAACGCCTAATCTTTTCAGGGTCATTTCTCGCCAACATGCGGATGGCATTAGAAATACGCACGCCCGTGGCGCGGTATATGTCGTTAAACCTTTCGCGGTCAGTTTCGTAAACTTTCAATGCAAAAGAATTGAAAAGTTCACGAGGCACTGGCACAACATCTAGGAATTGTTTGCCGATAGTCTGGAAAAGGCTAAGCTCGGCCAACTGGTCTAAGAGGCTTTGGTCTTCAGCGCCCACGTATTGGATGGCCATGTTCACGGTCGTGTGCTCTGTTGAATAATTAACAAGCTTCCATCCTCTGGTTGCGAGAATAACAGAAAACACGGCGACGGATAACCGCGCCAACGGAATGACGGTCACTTGAAAAACCAGCTCTAGCGTGTTTTCTCTTTCTGTCAATATTTTTGCTTGTTTAAACCAGTTCATCTTTAGACACGCAGAAAGCAAGCCCTTGACGAATTCTTTCGGTTCTTTCGGGAGTTCATCCACGCCCAACGCAATTCTTACATCCTCTATTATTGGTCCCAAATCTGTTACAGGTTCTTCCAAGTGTTTTTCAGCCCAACTCATAAAAGACGGACCGACGAGCACCAGATTATTTCTAAACAAACTGGGCGTCACGCTTGCGATTCTTTTTTCAAACTGTTTTTCGAGAAACTCATTAAACTCCTTTCTCCGCAACGGATAAACTTCTGGACGAATCATCTTCACCACGATGTCATCGCCCATCATGCGAATATCAAAAGGCGCTTCGACGCCTTCTAATACCGTGGCAACCTTAAAGGCCACGATTTCAGGCAAGCGCTTAAACGCCTTTGGTCTTATAATGGCGGTGGTGTCTATCTCGTTGTAAGATGGAATCTCGAACAGTCGTGTTATGTTCTTTATTTCTTCCAGCACAGCGAGGAATTCTTTGAAGTTGGACGGCGCCTTCCATGATACAGAGCTCCTTAGAATTTCAATTATGTTTCTCGCTTCGTCCTTCTGTTCTTTTATGAAATCTTCAATAGTCTTATCGCCTACTGCTACTTCTAAAAGACTATCCAAAGTTTTTCGTCCGACCGACGTTAAATCCAAAGCTTCCCGTAGATTCATCTGCTCGCTCATCTTTGCCTTTATCACGCAATCATCGCAAGAACCAACTTTGTCGACTCTGAGCAGCGTCTCAAGGGCTTGTTCAAGAACTCGACTTTTAGTGCCGTAAGTTTTCGCAAGTTCCTCGAGTGTTTCGTTCGTTTTTCTGGAAATGGTAGTGTGAAGATGCACCGACATGACGCTTCACAAGACTAAATCGATTACCGTTGCTTTTAAACATGTTCATAAAAGAACATAACATGTACACACAAAAAAAAGAAAAAGGAAATTTAACGCGAAATCTCAGCGCTTTCAGTTTGGCGGATTGTTTTCCCTTTACGTGCCATCATGGCATCAGCGACTCTTTTCACCGCTAACATGTAGGCCGCAGTACGCATGTTTACATTGTGTTGCTGCGCCATCGCAAGGACTTCTTTGAAAGCTTTCGTAATAACGTTCTCCAACTTTGCCCTAACTTCTTCTTCTGTCCAATAGAAGTTCATCTGATTCTGCACTTGCTCAAAGTAACTTACGATGACTCCGCCGGAATTTGCTAATATGTCGGGTATAAGGAACACGCCTTTCTCGTAGAGTATCTTGTCCGCCTCTGGCGTAGTCGGACCGTTAGCGCCCTCAGCCACTATTTTCGCCTTAATTTTTGCCGCGTTAGACTCTGTGATTTGGTTCTCTAAAGCTGCAGGAACCAGTATGTCGCATTCGAGCTCTAATATTTGCTCATTAGACAAGAGACTGCTACTTGGATAGTCAACCACCGAGCCAGTTTTGTCCTTATGCTCCAAAACCTTCACGGGATCCAGACCGTTTGGGTTGTATATGCCGCCTCTCGAGTCTGACACCGCTATTATTTTGCAACCAATCTCATGCAACAATCGCGCTGCGTGATATCCAACATTGCCGTACCCTTGAACAGCAACAGTGGCGCCCTTCAGTTTTATACCCAAATGTTTCGCTGCTTCTATCACCGTGTACATCAACCCTCTAGACGTGGCTTCGTTTCTGCCCAGCGAACCGCCAACGTTGACTGGTTTACCCGTGACCACTCCGAAGACTGGATAGCCAACAACCTCGCTGTATTCGTCCATTATCCACGCCATCATCTCCGCCGTAGTGTATACGTCGGGCGCGGGCACATCAGTGTATGGCCCTATGAATTTTGCGATCGCCCTTGCGTAGCCTCTTGTTAACCGTTCCAGTTCTGCCTTGGACATTTCCTTCGGGTTGCATCGGATTCCTCCTTTGCCGCCGCCTAAGGGTAATCCAGTGACAGCTGTTTTCCATGTCATCCAAGCTGCCAAAGCCGTGACTTCGTCTATCGTCAGTTCTGGATGGTAGCGTATGCCGCCCTTTGTTGGACCCAAAGCGTCGTTGTATTGAACACGGTAACCGGTGAAAACACGGGTGCTACCGTCGTCCATGACGACTGGTATGTTCACTATGAATGCTCGCATGGGGTGTTTCAGGATTTCATGAATGTAGGGGTCAAGTTTTAGTTTCTCGACTGCGATGTCTAATTGTTTAAGGGCGGCTTCGTAAGGGTTTGGCGAAGTAATCACGGGAGCCAACGTTTCAATCTTTATAGCCACTGCAGTCTGCAGTTTTTCAATCAAGTTTTGGAGGATTTCTTTTCCGACCTCGCCGTTGCCGTTGCTGCCGTAGAACCACACGTAGGTTTCGACCAAGTTTTCTTCTTTTTTTGACAGAAAAGAGCCAGCAGGGGTCATCTTGGGGGTTTCTGAGAAATAGTCGATTAGGACACGAAGCATGTTTAGTTCCTCTCTCTTGAGCGGTAGCATTTTCCTCAACGGCGCAGGGGCGTTTACTTGCACATATTCGGCTTCGTTGATTTTCTTTTGAAGGTCTTCGAGTACTTTCCATGCTTCCTGCGGTGGGATGCCGAAGTTTTCAGAATACGTTGTTACTAACGCGTAGTGGGCTGTCGTGTAGCTCTCGATCTTGGCGGTTAGTTCCGGTTTTTCTGCGAAGAAATCAGCCATGAGTTTTAGCATGCCTAATTCGCGTGGCGAAATTTCTACTAGGTTTAACATTTTCTTTTTCACTCCTGAGCATTATACGACCCATGTTCAATTATAACAACGTTGTGTCCATTATGTACATGTGTGTACATGATTCCGTGGCGAAATGCAACACAAACTTTTTAACAGACGCGGAGAATCGGAAACACGTGTGGGTAGTTTGTCCTCCAAGAAACCGGTTTACCATTCCACTGGTATAAAGGGACTCGACAATCTTCTAGGCGGTGGTTTGTTACTGGGCGAGAATATTCTGTTAGAAATCGAGTCGGGAACCTTTGCCAGAGAGTTTCTTTACGCCTTCATGAAGCAAGGCATAATTGAAGATAAACAGGTCATCTATTTAGATTTCATTTGGCCCCCTCAAGCGTTGCTTATACAATTTGAACCCTTTACTAAAACCTTGCCTGAGGGTTGGGAGAAAAAACTGTTAGTTTTGGATTGTTTCTCAGAAGCCGCTGGGCAAGGTGAACTTATCTTCAGCGATTTTTACGACAAGGCTCCTGCATGGATAAAAAAGGTTCCCAGTTCCAAGGACCCTGACAGTTTTCATCATTTTTTTGGAAGAATAGAAAGAGAATTTGTGACGCCGGGTACACGGCTTGTTTTTAATAGTCTCACTCTGATGGAGCATAATTGGGGAAGGGATGCTGTGAAGACCTTTTTCGGGCACGTGTGTCCTGCATTGTATGCTTATCAGACTTTGGCTTACTGGACCATGGCGAAGAATGCGCATCCAAAGGAGTTCTGCGCTATGATTGAACACATGACGCAAGTGGTTGTTGATCTGTCAAAAGTGGATAACAAAACTTTCATAGAAGTTAGGAAAGCGGGAGGAAGGTATGATCCCGAGACTTTTCAGCGCCGTGCCTATCGTGTAAAAAGCCTCCAAATAGACATTCTTTAGCCAGTTTCCATGTTCATGAATGTTCATACACGGGCATTTTTATGGTAATCTTTAAAAGCCTAGATTTCTATCCCTTCTTATTCTTAGAAAGGGTTTACAAACGTAAAGGTGAAAAAAATGACAGAAAGAGTACACCCAAACTCGTCTTATCTCAACGGCAAATCAACAACTGGAACCCAAACAAGAGTCAAAGACACCAGCCCAACTAGCGGCATGTGCCCCATTTGCATCCGCGACTGCCCATTTCTCTGCGAAATCAGTCTATCTTCGTTCCGCGGCAGGGAAGCCATATACCCAGAACCCGTCCAATTCGGTGACAGCACAGCGGGCGCACTTAAAGACTTCGGCTTAGACTGGTCCCACTTCAACATCCAAGCAGGACTCTTCGAAGCACACGGCGTCGAACCAAACTCTGATGTAGCAATTTTCCCAAACGTCAACATCGAAACCAAAGTCGGCGGCGTACCCTTGAAAGTCCCCATACTCACGGGCGCCTTCGGTTCTACTGAAGTCGGCAGAAAATACTGGGAAGGCTTGGCAATCGGCGCGGCACTGTCTGGAGCGATTGTTACGGTCGGCGAGAACGTTTGCGGTATGGATGTAGAATCAAAGATTGAAAACAACAAAGTAACCCATTCAGCAGAACTAAAGCGAAGAGTTGACCTGTTCAGAAAGTTCTGGGACGGCAAATACGGCGACGTCGTTGTACAGACCAACGTTGAAGACCAACGCTTAGGCGTGGATGTCTATGCCATTTCAAAGCTCGAGGTCAACATCATCGAACGAAAATGGGGACAAGGCGCCAAAGCAATCGGCGGCGAAGTGCGCATTCGAGACATTGAAAAAGCAAAGTTGCTCAAAAAACGAGGCTACATAGTCATCCCCGACCCTGAAGACCCAACCGTGCAGCAAGCATGGAAAGACGGCGTGTTCAAGAGTTTCGAACGCCACAGCCGGGTAGGCATCCCAACCGAAAAAGGCTTCCTCGACGACATCGACTGGCTACGCAAGCAAGGTCCAAAACACATATTCCTCAAAACAGGCGCCTACAAACCATCCGCCGTAGCTTGGACAATGAAGCTAGCGTCAGAAGCAAAAATCGACGCAGTTACGTTCGACGGTGCTGGCGGCGGCACAGGCATGAGCCCCGTACCAATGATGGATGAAATGAGTATCCCAACCGTGTACTTGGAAGCCTTGGTATTGAAGTGCGCACAGATTTTGAAGAAGAAGGGCAGACACGTGCCCGACCTTGTCATCGCAGGCGGCTTCATCAGCGAAACGCAGATTTTCAAAGCCATAGCCATGAGCAATTTCGGCGAAGGACCGTTTATCAAGGCGGTTTTGATGGCTAGGTCGCCATTGACAGCGGTTATGAAGTCTAATTATTTCAGGCAACTCGCTCAAGAAGGCAGACTGCCAAAAACCTTCGCTGACAGGTACGGTGCCACTCCAGAAAAATTCTTCATCGCTGCGCCTGAGCTAAAGGCTAAGTATGGTGAACGTTTCAAAGAGATTCCTTGGGAAGCCGTGGGCTTGTACACGTACCTCACTGACCGCGTGGGCCTTGGGTTAATGCAGTTGATGGCAGGCGCACGGAAGTGGAAGCTGAATCTGTTAGACAGAAACGACCTGATGGCGTTAACCGAGCGGGCTTCTCGGGTTACAGGGATTCCGTTGGCCGAAGATGTGGAAAAAGACGCAATCGAGAGAATACTAGACTAAAACCCTCCTCTTTTGTTTTTTCTTTGTTGTTTCGGGTATTTTTCAGCACACCTTATATTTGCTTACTCGCTAAATTTTGGTGAGGAAGTTTGTAAATGACAAATAGTGTTGAAAACTTGAAAAACGCATTCGCGGGCGAGTCGCAAGCGAACCGACGTTATTTAGCCTTTGCAAAAAAGGCTGAGGATGAAGGTTTTATTCAAATTGCCAAGCTCTTCAGAGCCGCAGCAGAAGCAGAAACGATTCACGCGTTGAATCACTTGAGGATTTTGGGCGAGATAAAAACGACGAGTGAGAACCTAGCTGCGGCAGTGTCCGGCGAAACTTTTGAGTTCAAGAAGATGTACCCAGAATATTTAAACATCGCAAAAAAAGAAAAGAACACCCAAGCAACATGGAGTTTTGACGTGGCAAACAAGGTAGAGCAAGTGCACGCAGGCTTGTTTTCGAAGGTTTTAGAGGCATTAAAGACTAACAAAGAGTTACCCAAGGTCGACTACTTCATTTGCGGTGTTTGCGGAAACACAGTCGAAGGCTCAGCGCCAGAAAAATGCCCGATTTGCGGCGCCCCAAGAGCGAAGTTTTTCAAGGTTGCTTAAAGAAGTAGGCAAAAAGAAGTTTCTGTTCTGCACGCTGTGTCTGCAGATTTGACGCTATAGGCTTCAAACATGCTTCTAGAAAACCTGCAAAACAGTTAAACTTTATCATATTGATATAAAACGTTTCTTTGCACGCGTTGCGGTTTGTCTAGACCTGGAAGCTGTAGCAAGTCAGGATTGCCGGCGATTTCTTTGGCAGAGAGGCCACGGGATTTAAGGCTCTTCAGGTTCGTTTTAAATTTGGAGAGATACTCACGCATCAACAACACTTCAGTAACGCCACATGCGTTTCCATGACCGGGAAGGAAAAGCTTTGCACCGCATTTTTGTAGCCACTCTAACGCGTTAATCCATTCGTCAATGTTTGAGCCTACGAGGAACGGGTGGCTTCCTTGAAAGATCAAGTCTCCCGTGAATATTACTCGCTCTTTCGGTACGTGGACAACAAGTGAGTCGGGTGTATGTCCTCCCAGGTGAGTTAGTTCGATGAGCGGGGTCGAATCATCTAACCTCAGTTTATCCTTGACAAACACGTTCGGATAAGCGATCTTCACTCTGCAAAGGTTCTCGAGTGCTTCTTTCTCTTTTTCTGTTTTAAGCCATGTGGGCAACTCGGTCTCGTTTTGTTTAAACATTTCAGTTGCTCTGTAGCTCGCAATTATGTCGCAAGTGAATAGTTGATTTCCAAACGTGTGGTCTGGGTGATGGTGGGTGTTGATGAGAAAGCGAACAGGTTTCCCAATCTTGGTCGAAAGAAATTTTAGGTCATGCTCGGTATTCTTTAGCCACTCAGAAGTGTCAACGAACACTACGTCGTTGTCTCTTTCGATAATGCCGTTGTTGCTCGCTCCAGCCTCTCTCGGGTTGAAGTAAACCGACGGCGTCAGCCTTATCATAGAGCTCAATTTTTGCTTTTTAGTAACCGTACAAGTCTGAGTATTTCTTGTTTAAGTATTCTAAATAGTGTTTCACGTTGATTTGTTCGCCCGTGATTTTTTTGATAAGGTCGGGCGGGTCGTAAAGGTTACCATAGCTGTGTACGTTTTTGGTGAGCCATTGTTTGATTGGTTGAAAGTTACCTTTCGCTGCGTGTTTCTTCCAGTCGGGCATGTCCTTTTGCATCTTTGCCAATAGTTGTCCACTGTAAATGTTGCCTAAGGCGTATGTGGGAAAATATCCGAAATATCCCAATCCCCAGTGCGTATCTTGCATTACGCCTTCCGAGTCGTTCTCGATTTTTACCCCTAAGTATTCTTTGTACTTCTGGTTCCATATCTCTGGAAGCTCGGCTACTGTAATTTTATCGGCGAAGAGGTCGCGTTCAATGTTGAACCTTATGATGACGTGAAGGCAGTACGTGACTTCGTCGGCTTCTACTCTTATTTTTGAAGGTTTAACCGCGTTGATCGCGTGCACAAACTTGTCCAACGTGACGTCGGAATAGGTTTTGCCCGTCAGCTTTTTCAGTTCTGGAAGGTAAAAACTCCAAAACTCGCGCGAACGTCCAAAAATGTTTTCCACAAACCGTGATTGAGATTCGTGGAAACCGTAAGAGCATCCCGTGCCGACGGGTTGAAACATCCATTCAGCCCTCAAGTTCTGGTCGTACATGGCGTGTCCGCCTTCATGCAATACGGAGAACAGGGATGATGCAAAATTGTCTTCAAAATAATGTGTCGTAATCCGCACGTCATCATAATACCCCGTGGTAAAAGGATGTTCAGTTTCGTCGATTCTTCCGCCAGCATTCGGCGAGTCTATGTCGTAGTCGATTATTTTTGCAATGGAGCTAGAGATTTTTTGTTGAACATCAACTGGGATCTTTCTCGAGAGGAATGATTCGTCGGGTTGCTTAGGCGAAGCCAAACATTTTTTCATTATTGAAATCAGTCCTGTCCGAAGCTCGTCAAAGAGTTTCGTGATCATATTCGCCGTCATGGTTGGCTCGTGCATGTCGATAAGTGCATCATAAGGCGTTGCTGTACCCTTCACTTCCATAAGAATCTCGGCTGCTTTCTTTTTTAACTCGACAAGTTTTTCCAATTCAGGTTTGAACATGGAATAGTTTTTTGCGGCTTTGGCTTTTTTCCAAACGTTAACGGTGACGGCTGATTGTCTGGTTATCTCAGTAACAAGTTCTTCTGGTAACTTGGTCATTTCGTCGTAGTTCTTCTTTATCAAATGCACGTTTCGTTTTTCGACTTCATCGAGAGAGTCATAATCTGGATGTTTTCTAATTTTTTCTATTAAATCACCGATTTCTGGGTCAGTGCTTAGTTTGTGTTCAAGCTGGCTTATCATGGCTAGTTGTTGACTCCGTAGGTTAACTGCTTTTGGAGGCATCTTGGTTTCCATGTCCCACTCTACAAGCGAGTGTATCGTCGTGGCAAGGATGAATTCTTTGCTTTTTGATAGGAGTTTGTTATAATTTTGGCGTAGCGCATCAGATTTTGTCAAGGTTCACACCATTCCACAATTTTTTGAACAGTTTAGTAGCCTACTACAATGATCAGATTAATAAATTAATTGCAAAAGCGCGGCTCAGTAGCAAAACTTATGTTCACGGTTAGCATTACGCACGAAACACGCATACGAAGGTCTAATATTGAAATACTCCGCAATCGTTCTCGCAGGCGGTTCATCAAAGAGGCTTGGTCAAGACAAGCCCTTACTCATGCTTGGGAACAAACCGTTACTTCTTCACGTTCTACACAGAGTTTCAACTGTTGTTAACGAACAAATAGTAGTGGCGAAAAACGAACAACAAAAAAACGTTTTTGAAAAAATAGTAAAAGACAAAACAACCGTCGTAGTCGACGAGTATCAGATCCAAACACCCCTCGCGGGCGCCTATACTGGTTTTCATCATGCGTGCAATGAGTATGCGCTTTTGCTTTCCAGCGACACACCCTTCGTCAACACAGAAATTGCAAGGTTACTACTTGACATATGCATCCACAAAACCGCTACCATACCGAGATGGCCAGAGGGCCACATAGAACCCCTCCAAGCAGCATATCAAACAAAGACAGCCCTAACAGCAGCAAAAACAGCGTTGGATGCAGGTGAATTGAACATGCTATCTATGCTGAACCGTATGCGAAACGTTAGGTACGTTTCCACCATCGTGCTTCGGCAACTTGACCCAAATTTGCACACGTTCTTTAACGTCAACACAGAAGCAGACCTAAAAAAAGCAGAAACACTTCTAAAAATCATAAACCACCAAAAAAGCAGACGTGAAAGACAATGGTAGAAAAAATCCAAATAATCCCAGTTCAAGGCATGCCACTCATCAAAGAAGGCGACAACCTAGCAAAACTCATAAACAACGCCGCAGAAAAACAAGGCACTCCAATTCAAGACAACGATATCGTAGTAGTTACACATGTTGCGGTTTCCAAGGCAGAAGGCGCAATCGTAAACCTCGACACGGTGAAACCGTCCCGATTCGCAGAAAAAATCGCTAAACAAACCGACAAAGACCCAGCCTTGGTCGAAGTCGTCTTAAACGAGGCAAAAAGCATCGTGCGCATGGGAAACAACAGCCTAATCACTGAAACCAAGCACGGCTTCTTCTGCGCCAACAGCGGCGTCGACCGATCAAACGTGCCCGGCGAAAGAAACGTGGCATTGCTACCGGAAAACCCGGATAAATCGGCCGCAGGAATACGACAACAAATTAAAAAACTTTCAGGCAAAGATGTGGCGGTGATTGTTTCTGACACGCATGGTCGACCTTTGCGCGACGGAGAGATTAACGTTGCCGTAGGCGTCTCTGGGCTTAATCCCATCCGCGACCGCCGAGGCGAAAAAGACTTGTACGGGTATATCTTGCGCATAAAACGCACCGCCATTGCGGACGAACTTGCCTCAGCAGCCGAGTTGGTCATCGGTCAAGCAAACGAAGCCGTACCAGTGGCGATTATTCGAGGCTATTCATATCCAAAGTCTGAAACGGCACGGGCGACCGATTTGATAAGGCCGAAAGAAAAAGAACTCTTCCTTTAAGAAGTTAGGCATTCATTATTTCGCTGTAGGGGTCGTCAGGTTGTGAAGGAAATTTTTCCGTTTTTCCATTATACTTTATCGTTCTTGCCTTGTTTTTTGTGAAGAATCCAATAGTCTTCGCCAGCGTTTTTTGTCTGGCAAGAGCCTCGTGTATATGGTCTTCTTTTTCTGGCGAAACAGCGGCAAGTAATGTTCCAGTGGATGATGCGGACATTAGTTGTGTTTGTGAAAGCCCAAAATGTTGCGCCAGCGTCTGTAGTTCTTTTGTGATTGGCAGTTGTGCAAAGTCTATCGTGAACCCGAGGTTTGAAGCGTCAGCAATTTCGTTCAACGCTGCCACGAATCCTCCTTCAGTAGCGTCATGCATCGCGTGAACTCCGCCAACCCTAGTCAGTAAAATTGCTTCATTCACGCATGTTTGCATTTTAATTTGCGACTTGAGATGCGCTGTTTTTTTGGTTCCGAACAGTTTTTCGGCTTTTCTTTGGTGCGTTAGAGCAAAGTTTACGAGGGTTTCTAAGCCTATGGGTTTTATGCATATTATGCGGTCTTTTGGTTTGGCTCCGGCGGGCGTTATGAGTCTGGCTCTGTGAACGAAGCCGTATGCTGTGCATGTGCCGATGATGGATGAGAGTTCTCCATAGGTGCCTGTGTGACCAGTTATTATGCTTACGCCCAGCTCGTCTGCGGTTTCGCATGCTTGTTGCATTATTTTTTTGAAGACAGTTGCGCTTGTTTTTGGGGGGCCGAGCAGGTTGACGGCGGCGTATTCTGGTTTTGCACCGAAGACGGCTAAGTCGGAGGCGGCGTAATGAATGAGAAACCAGCCGAACCACTGAGTTGGGACGCCGAGGCAAGGGTCGGTGGTAACTACCATGAGTCTATCGTTGCCTATTTCGTGCACTCCCGAGTCGAAGCCGGCTGCGGGTGGAACAACGATTTTTTCTTTGGTTTTGATGCAGCAGAGCATGTCTTTTAGCGCTTTTGTGGCGAGTTTACCCATGTTAACTACTCTTTAGTTTTCAACAGTTTAATGCCTTTCCGCGTAATCTCAAACGGCAACCACTCTAACGGGTGCTCTGTACCTTCCATCTTTACGATGCGTAGTTCACGTTGGAAAGTTTTCTTGTTAATTCTGAAGTAGATTATGTTGTTTGCCGTGTTAAAGTCTAAATCTGTTGCTTTAGAGACGTCGAGATCTTTTTGGCTCGCCGCTGTCATGATGTCCATGTTCACGATGTTGTCAAAATACGACCAATTGATGGTCCACTGTTCTACGGGAAGCATGTACTTTAAGTCGTACAAGCCAAACATTTGCTCGCTAAAGTCTCCAGCAGCGAACCGTGTGACGTGAGCATCGGATAACAGTTTGTCTATCCGCCGCATTTCCTCGAAATCATCGAGGCTAAAATAGATAACCCTCGGGTCTTTCTGGTACTGCGGAAAATGTGGAAACGCTTGGATAGAGATGAACTTCTTCTTTTTCTCGTAAGGCGTAATGTCCCAGCCAAAGGTTTGGAAGTACCATCTCAGTCTTGGGAAAGGCTTGTCAAAAACGTCAAACGCAACTGTTTCGCCTTCTTGAAGCCCCTGCCACAAAAACTGCATGGCAAAAACGGTTTTTCCAGTGCCAGGTGGGCCATACAGAATGTTTCTTGTGCCTTGTTCGATGCCGCCGACTAACTCGTCGAAGCCTTGAATTCCAGTTTTCAGCTTTCCCATAGCTCAGCCTCTAAACCGTGATTTCAACAGTGCCTCTTTGGACGAGCAAGTAGACTAAGAACGCGCTGATAACGAACTCTGGAATCAAGAAACTACCATTATAGATGGCGGAATAGAGGTATGGTCCCAGTTCTGGAGGCGCGTAGGCAGACCAAAAGATTACCCCCGAAACAAAATGCGCCAAAAATTTGCCGAATCCCACAACCGCAACGCCGACAAGAGGGCTTTGCCAAGCTTTTCTTTCGATTACGCCCCAAACGGAAAGCACAAAAAAGACCATAGCGGGAACCAACCAAACGATGCTGTGTATGATGGCGCCGATGAAACTCAGCGAAGACAACAACGCATAGACTCCAACTTCAGCAAGGTCTTGGGGATGCCCCTTTTTCCCCTTGAAGAAGCCAACTAAACCAAGCGTGGCAAAAGCCAACGGATAATCCAAAAAAACTTGTGCCGGGTTGGCAATGGGCGAGTACGGAAGCATCAGCACGTCGATTGGAAGAGCCAACAAACCGAAAACCACACCAGCAAAAACGCCGATTTTCACTCCTCTACGCAGGGCGAGCCACATTACGGGAACCATGCTACCAAGAGTTACGGAACCACCGAAAGGCATCGAAAACGGCCTAAGCGAATACAACACACCGGACAAAGCAACTACTACGATTATTTCTGCGAGAACTTTAGTTTCGAACTTTTGTTCGCTCATTGTTTTTTCCCTTCGCCAGCATTATCTGGATCAGGTTCTAAGGGTCGACGACACGTCAGTCGTCCTCTCAGCCGGGTACTCCCAGCTCCCCTAGAATTTTGACAAAAACACATTTCATGTATATAACTTTAATGCTTACAAACCCTTGGCGTAATCCTCTGTTTTGGTCAATAGTTTTTCTAAATCTGCCTCAGTATGCGCCTTGCTTAATGCGCCCAATTTTGCCGGGAGGAAGAAAACCCCATTCAACATTAAATGCATATGGTAATCTATAAGCTTCTGACGGTCGGCCCGGGAAACTGCGTGCACGTCTTTTATTGTTTCATTCGTAAAGTGAGTTTGGAAGAGGGAGCCTTCGCCAGTAACTTGCACGTTTATGTGGTTGTCTTCGAAAATTTCTTCAAGTTGGTTGCGAAGTTTTCTGCACCGCTTGTTAAGTTGACTAATAATCGCGCCATCTTCTAACTGCTTAAGCATAGCTAAACCTGCAGTCATGGTGATAGGGTTTCCGCTGAAGGTTCCCCCGTGAAAGCACAGTTCAGGACGTTCGTAGACTGTTGCATCAAGCCTTTCCATCACGTCCCGTTTTCCAGCAATCGCTCCCACTGGAAAGCCTCCGCCTAAAATTTTTCCCAAAATCGTCAAATCAGGTGTGACGTTAAAGAATTGTTGAGCACCGCCTGGCGCGAGCCTAAAGCCGGTTATGACTTCGTCAAAAACCAGCAACGCATCTTTTTCACGAGATAATTCCTTCAATTCTTTAAGAAACTCTTTATCTGCTGGAATCCCGCCTCCCGCGCCTAAGACGGGTTCGATGATGAAGGCGGCGATGTCGTGATTTTTTATCTTTCGCCTTGTTGTTTGAATGTCGTTGAACGGTGCGACTATAGTGTTTTTCAGCGTCTCGGTAGGCACTCCGCTTGTTTCTGGCACGTCCATCGGAGGCTTCACAGCCGTTTGTAAGCAATCGTAACCCCCATGCCAACATCCTTCGAACTTTACAATCTTACTTTTTTTCTTAAATGCCCGAACAAGCCGAGTTGCGTACATGGAAGCCTCGGTGCCGGAATTAGCGAACCGCACCAGCTCAGCACAAGGCACCATCTTCACAACTTGCTCAGCTAAAGCAATTTCCAATTCATGGCAAACTCCCAAGTGGATACCTCGTTCCAACTGCTGTTTCACTGCTCTTTTTACTGGCGGCGGGTTGTGCCCTAAAATGTGGGTATAGTGTCCCATCCAAAAGTCAATGTACGCGTTGCCGTCGACGTCGAAGAATTTGCTTCCCTTAGCATGGGTCACGTAGAAAGGATACGGCTCAAAATAACGAATAAAATAGGAAACCCCGGCTGGGAAAACCTTCTTTGCCCTTTCATAAAGCCTCTTAGACTTGGATGTTTTTGTTTCATAGTCTCTTAGCATATGCGCCATCTCCAAAACTAAATTGACGTGAAAGATATTAATTTAATGCACACAAACACACATAATAACGAGTAATACGAGTCTAATAATGATGCAATTCGAACACGAAATAATACTCGCCGTGCTCAAATTGGCAAAAAACGGGCCAATACAAAAAAACCTAATTGCAAAAGAAGCACACACGTCAATTCCAGCAACGGACGAATTGCTTAGAACCCTAGACGCAAAAGGTTTCATTCAGTTGAAAGGGAAATTTCTCGAAATTGCACCCAACCAAAAACTCTCCCTCGCAGTAGAAGCCATCAGGCGAGGCTCAGACATTGAACGGGTTTGTAAATATCTTGAGTGGGAAGAATTCGAAAACTTTGCCGCAGAAGCCTTCGAAACTAACCATTACAGAGTGAAGAGAAATTTTCATTTCAAAACTCACGGTAAGCGTTGGGAAATCGACCTTCTCGCCTTTAAACAACCAATAATCGCTTGTGTCGACTGTAAGCATTGGCAACATTGTTGGAGTAAAACCGCGATTATGAAGACGGCTGAAACGCAAGCGGAAAGGACTCGAGCCTTAGCGTGCAAACTGGAAAATTTCGTGGACGCTTTAGGATTGAACAATTGGAACCAAGCCACCCTTATCCCCGTAGTTCTCTCACTGGTCCCGGGCACCTTCAAATTCCACAACAACACTCCAGTAGTTCCAGTAATACAAGTGCAAAACTTTATAAATGAACTGCCGGCGCACCTCTATTTGTTGACGCGTTTTTCAACAATTATACACTTTGAGAATAAAAAATTGACAGAATTCTAGCAAATTGTTTGATTTAGAAAATCGTTCGGTGTTCATATTGACACGTTAATATTAAAGAATTAAATTTTTGCTTTTTGAATCTACGTTGAAAGGGACGAAAACATGATAATTTGTTTATGCCTAAATAAGCACGTTCTCGGTTCTGATGATGGAGTTCGGAAAGGTTAAATTCTCCATGATTAAGTTGACTTTGTGGTTGCGTTGCGGGCTTTAGTCATAATTGGGCGAAGTTTTGATGAAAACAACAAACAACTCTATCGTGCATGCAAAAAATTGATCCATGAGACGTATCTTGCACGCATAATGAACATGTCTGCCTCTGTAAGCAGCGATGGTTCTCGTTTTTGGATCGGCTACCGTGAAGTTAAGGATGTGGACGTGTGTTTTTTGCGGTCTTTCGACGCTGGTTCTTACGAGCAAATTATTAGGCGAGTTGGTCTCGTGCGGCACTTGAGCGAAACGGGCACTTTTGTGGTTAATCCTGTAGAGCCTTTGCTGATCGTTCGCGACAAGTACTCGACTCTTTTCACGCTTGCCAAATATGGGCTTCCCATCCCAGAAACTTACGTTACTGAGAGTGCATATTGGGCTTACAGAAAAACTCAGAAACTTAAGCAGACAGTTTACAAGCCTATTTCTGGGGCGTTGGGTTTTGGCGCTATGAAGTTTGATGATTCTGATTTGGCGTTTAATGCTTACAAAAGGTTGGAAGAGTTAGGTGTTCCTCTCTATGTGCAAGAGTACTTGGAAAATCAGCAACGCGACATCCGTGCCTTCGTGGTTGGCGACGAAGTCGTAGCGGCAATGTATCGAATCGCATCAAAAAACCGCTGGAAAACGAACATCGCACTTGGAAATGAGCCAAAACCACTGCGGCTGTCTAAAAAACTAGCAAATATGGCGGTAAAGGCAACCAAAATTCTCGGTTTAATTTATGCTGGAGTTGACGTGCTTGAAACAAAAAATGGGCCAGTCTTGTTGGAAGTTAACGGTTCACCCAGTTGGCAAGGATTAAAGCGTGTTTCTGGCGTCGACGTCGCTAAGGTGTTAGTCGAACACGTTTTGAGTTTGATAAAGCATTAAAAAGTTTATGGGCTTACGTGACGAGGACGCCAACGAGTTTGACGCGTTCCAGCAGTTCTTCTCCATGAGGCGCTTGACTCATTTCTTCAGTCAAGTCCCTGCCCGCCATGTGTTGCGCTTGATGTTCGCCGTCTAACCAAAGCAGGCTTTCGGTAACGTCGTAAACCTTGCCCTTATAGGCGATGTACGCGGGTCTGCCGTCTTTTCCGTCATATTTTTTTAACTCTTCAAGAGTGAATTTCTTTTCTACGCTCAAAACAGGCACCTAGTAGCTAAGTTAGTTGGTGGTTTTTATAACGTTTTTTCAGCAAGAACAATCAATCGAGGAGAATCAGATGCCAGGTTTTCGCTTTCATAGTTTCCATACCACGTTTTTTGCTGAAGCCCGCTTAAGGTTAGCATCTCGCTGAGGTTTTGAGGAGTGTAAAGCCGTAACCGATGCTTAAGAACTAATTTTTCACCCGTGTCTTTGTTTGTGATTATCCATTCGCCGGCCATTTTTGTCTTGCTTTCGTCTAGATTGCGTTTTTCTTCCATCGTAAAATTGCCAAAATCGGCAACATCACTTTCTTTAAAAACCTTAAGCAAATAGTCACGGTTAACTACGTCCAAAAGGAACGCGCCTCGGGGTCTAAGAGCCCGAGCAATTTCTCTAAGGCTGTGCAAGTCTTCCGTTTCTGAATGTAAGTACCCAAAACTCGTAAACATGCTGACCACTGCAGAGAAAATTTCATCTTTGAAAGGGAAACGTTGCATCTCACACCGTACAAGCGGAAAATCAACACATTCTCTCCTCATCTTATCCTTCGCAATTATCAACAGTGACTTTGAGAGATCCGCCCCAACCATGCTCCAGCCTTTCTTCGCCAACAAGATCGCATGACGCCCTGTGCCGCAACAGAGGTCAAGTGTTAGGCCGTTGTTTGGTAGGGTTTTCTGGATGAATTCGACTTCTTTTTCTGTGGGATGCGTGTTAGTTACGGCGTCCCAGTATTTGCCCATCTTGTCGAAGATTAGTCCGGGCAATTCTTGGGTTTGTGACCGCGTTTTCTTTTCGCCCTCTTCCACGTCGAAATTGCCCTTGTCTCGTTTTAGTATGCGCTCCTGCTCAGGCAACGCGTCGTTTTTCCAGTCTTCCCACTTGAGTTCTTTGAAAACCCACCGTTTGCCTAAATGCGCGGCAAGAATTGGATGTTTTTGTTGGATTGGGAGTGGGATGAGTTCGTCGAGAAACCGGAAGAGTTTGTCCATTTGTTGTTTTGGAAAGTAGGCGTAGTACCCCGCATTTTTTACCTCGAACGCATAAACATGCTCGCCCTTTCGGGCAATCACGTCGGGTAGCGGATGAAGACTTGGGTTACTCACGGGCACACGCACGGCGTGGTAATTGTTTTTTTCAAGAAACTTAACCAGAGCGCCCTCGCTGTAGAAACCACGTCTACGCCACTTGCGCAAGTCTGCGGTGCTGATTCGACTCACGGCACATCAACAGAGAACATATTCCAACATACAACTAATTTAAACTTAATTCCACGACACACAACTTTGCAACAGTATACCTAGGCCTTTTTCTACAAAAATACTCACTCGTGAATGTTGCGTCTGGAAAAGTATGGAAAAATTATGAGTTTTCGTTGATGCTTTCGTATACGCAAAAAAATTGTTTCAACTACTTCCCGTATGTATTGCTTCCATTTTTTCGGGAGTTGCCAATAGGACTTTTTGTCTACGTTTCCCTTGTACGCGTTTTTCGGCAGACAGGCACGTTTGCGCACAATTTGCGCACACTGCGCGTTTTTGTGTTTTCTGGCGTGTTTTTTGTAATGCATGGAGATTTTCGTCAGTATATTTTAATGAGGCCTCCATAATCAGTGCTACCGCTACGCTTTTATGTAGCGTGCATAACATGTATGCAACGTGATGTAGTGTTGAGCACTGAGCCTATAGAGCCTAAGAAGGAGAAAGATTCTTACACCAGCATTCGTGTAACAAAGGAGACTGTGGAGCTTCTAAAGGAGCGGGGCAAGAAGGGTGAAAGTTACGACGTTATTATTCGAAGACTTCTCGAGAAAAGACGACGTTAAAGAGTTGATCAGCATTTGAGGTTTAAAGACTGGAATCCACTGAAGGTAGTAGCACTAGGGATTATGCTTTGCCTCATAGGTGCGTTAGGTATGATGTTCTGGAAAATCATTCTAGGGTTAATCTTGTTTTTTGCGTTAGGAGTTTATGTTACATGCTTGGGACTTTACTATTTAATCAAAAGAAAAAAGATGGAAGGCTAACGCTTCGCATACAAGTATGCTTCGTTCGTCAAAGAATCAATCTCGTCCCTAAGTTTTTCGATTTCTCGGCGCAGTCTCATAAGCTCTAGAAACAAGAAAACGATGCCTTCTTTTGCAAGCCGGTCCACTTTTTCTTCAATCTCTCGCCGGCTGATTTTGTCGCCGACCTTCTCGCATATTTCTTCTAAGAAAAGTTGTTTGCCGTTCAATTTTCATCGGCACACGAGTTGAGCAAGAGATTGCATAAGAGTTATGAAGGCGAAATCTTTCTTCAGAATTCACATCTGAATCAAAACTGGTCTAAATCTCACCAGTTTTCCGCCTTGAAAAAACCACAAAAAGAGGCTTATTCTAGGTTTTATTGCCATGAATACACGTGTCTGAATCAATTGGTGTAGGCTAAACCAGCTATTTTAGCCATCAATTTAAGTAGGTAAAAGAATTATTGGTGATATTAGTGATAAAGGTAAACTTTTTACTTTAATGTTTCACCAGTGCCTCTGGAGCTAATACGTATACAGAAGCATCAACCGTTTTTGTTTTTCCAGCAACTTTTTTTAGCCCAGAAACGTTTACTGTGAAGCGGTGTGGAAAAGTGAGCCTAGTCGAGTCAAAGGTTGGAAGAACTATTTTCGCTAGACTAGACGAAAACGAAGACGCCCTCGCCGCAATCAAGCAACGAGCAGAACAAAACAAGATAGGCGCCGGCTTCTTCTTCCTTATCGGCACTTTAAAAAGAGCGGTTCTCGGCTTTTACAAAGACCGAAACTACAAGCCAATCGCGATAGGTGGCCCCCTCGAAATAGTATGCTGTGCGGGTAACGTTTCCCAAAAAGAAGACGGCGAACTCGTGGTGCACGCGCACATTGCGGTGGCAAACGAGCAAGGCGTCGCGTTTGGTGGTCATTTGTTACAGGGTTGCCCTATAGATGTCACTGGGGAGCTTGTTTTGGTAGAGACGCCCGACGCGAATTTGAGGCGTGTGTTTAAGGAGAAGTTGAACTTGTATCTTTGGTCTTTTGAGGCTTAGAGTGCCTTCTTGAGCCTTATCCCGTGCCCACCTTGAAAATAATAGTCTTTAAGCACTCTAATTTCTTTATAGCCAACTTTCTTGTAAAGCTGTTTTGCGGCTACATTGTCAGCGCGTACTTCCAGATAACAGATTTTCACGCCCAAATCCGCGAACTCTTTCTCTGCTCTTTTTAACAGCCTTATTCCGACGCCTTTCCTTCTATGCGCCGGCGCAACGTCTATTGTAAAAATGCGGCCTACTGGTTTTTCGCCGTTCTCGTAGATTACGCCGATGATGAACCCTACAATTTCGTTGTTCTCTTTCGCCAAAAAACTCACTGCGACTGGGGATTTGAGTAGCCATGCAATTTGGTTTTTCGAGAACGCTTCTTGTGTGAAGCATTGTTGTTCTATTTTGTAGAGGGCTTCTAGATGTGTGAGTGTGGCTTTTTGGATAGTTATGGTCATGCGCAAGTCACGGTTTTACTTAAACAGTTTACAAAGGTTGTCGTGAAAGATTTTGCGTTTTGCCTTGGGCGAAATCTCGGCTGCCTCGACGACCGCCATCTGCACTGGATAGCGATAATAAGGCACGTCTGAGCCAAACAAGACGCGGTTTTCGTCGATATCAACCGACATTTCAACAAACTCAGGTATTGTGCCCGATGTTTCCACGTAAACGTTCTCCCTTTCCCGCATGATATTAACGCAGCCTTCGTTTAAATGTCCAAGAATTATGGTGAGTCCGGGGTGTTTTTTGGCAATTTTTGCTATGAGTCTAGGTGAAGAAAAACCATCGCCTGTGTGGAACAAGATGGGCAAGTTGAGCTCGGCGGTTTTTTGGAAAAATTTTGCGAAGAATGGGTGGTCTGGGCGGAAGCATTCTACCATGGGATGCAGTTTTAAGCCTGAGAGATGAAGTTTTTCTTTTATGCGTACGAGTTCGTCTATGGCTTCTTTTCCTCTCCGCGGGTCGGTTCTGCCGAAACCTATTAGACGTTTTGGATAATTGTTAACGCATTTGGCTATGTAATCGTTTGTGGCTGGATACTTGTCGCCAGGGTTAGGGTTGGGAAAAACAATGGCTTTTTCCACATGAAATTTGTTAAAGAGCCGCATCAACTCGTCGATGAAAATTTCAGGCTTGTGATGAGGTTGCCAAGGTCCAGACTCGCCGAGATGCACGTGCGCGTCACAGATCTTTTCGGGCATTCATAACACCTTCTAAGAGTAGAATGTATTTTGATAGCATAGATACAAAACTTTTCTGTTCGCGTGCACATTACGGCAAAAACGTTAAAATATCAAGCCGTGATTGTTAACGATAAAACTGAGGAGTTGGATGGATGTTATGAGTGAAAAGAAAGACGCTGTTACGATTCACAAAGAAGGCACAGTGTTTGCTGACAAGGGGCAGTTTAAGGAAGCCTCAGAAAAATTCTTTGAGGCATCGGAACTTTACGTAAAAGCCAACAACTTTTTCGACGCTTCATATGCCATGTTCAAAGCAGCAGAATGTGATTTCATGATGAAAGACTACAAAACCGCTGTTGAACGGTTCCTCAAATCCGCCGACATTGCGTTGGGCAAGGGTTTCGACAGGTTTGCTGTTGGCGCGCTTGAGTATGCGAGGGACTGTTACAAGGCGTTGAAGAAGACGAAAGAAGAGGCAGAATTGGAGAAGAAGATTAAGGAACTGAAGGCAAAATTGGCGGAAGCGTTCTAGTCTCACGTCTTTTCCTTTTTTGTTGCGCACGAAAACCTTTATGCCAACGTCGAATGGTGACTCTATATTGGTTAAACCAACTTGACCACCATGACCGAATTCATTGCGTTGGCAGAACTCTGCGAAAAACTTGAAACCACCAAAAAACGCCTCGCCATGATTGAATACGCGTCTGATTTTTTGCAGAAATTAAACCCCGACGAAGTCGAGCCTGCGGTTTCGATGCTGCTGGGACGCGCGTTTCCAAAGTGGGATCAGCGGGTTTTGGAGGTGAGTTGGGCAACGTTGAGCGGGATTCTGGGACGATTGACCGATGCGGATTGGAGTGTTTTCAGAGAAGCCTTCAACAAAACTGGCGATGTTGGCGCAGCGGCTAAGGCTTTGTTCGAATCGAGTCGAATCAAGAAACAAGCGACGCTTTTTGGTGAGAAGCCTTTAACCGTTCTTAAGGTAAGAAAAACTTTCGAAGCAATAGCCGAAACAAGCGGGCACGGATCACGCGAAAGAAAAGAACGCTTGCTTGAGACACTTTTGGGCGCTGCGAAACCATTAGAAGCAAAATACATCGTCAAAATCCTAATAGGCGAAATGCGGACGGGTTTTCATGAAGGCCTCATGGAAGTCACGGTGTCGAAAACTTTCAACCTTCCGCTTCGGCTGGTTCAACACGCAACCATGCTTACAGGCGACATAGGCGAAGTCGCTGCAATAGCAAAAACCCGGGGCGAAGAAGGCATTAAACGGCTCGGCTTCCGTTTATTCAAACCCGTTAAACCCATGCTGGCGCAGACGGCTAAGGATGCGAAGGAGGCTTTGGAAGAGTTGGGTGGCGAGGCGGCTTTTGAGTACAAGTTGGATGGCGCTCGGATTCAGGTTCACAAGTCTGGCAGCGTGGTTAAGGTGTTTAGCCGAAGGCTTACAGACGTTACTGATAGTCTCCCAGAGATTGTGGAGCAAGTGCAGAACGAGGTTAGGGCTAAGGATGCAATTCTGGAAGGCGAAGTCATAGCCGTGGGCGAAGACGGCAACCCGATGCTATTTCAACATTTGATGCGGCGGTTTAGAAGAGTGCACGAAATAGAAGAGATGACGAAGGAAGTTCCCGTAAGATTATACCTCTTCGACGTGTTGTACGTTGATGGTGAAAACCTTGTTTCACTGCCGTACACCGAACGAAGAAAAAAACTTGCCGAAATCGCGCCGTGTATTCCGTTAACAAAGCAGATCGTGACGAAAGATGTTGAGGTGGCGGCAAGGTTCCTTGAAACTGCCATGAGCGAAGGCCATGAGGGACTTGTAGCAAAAAAATTGGACAGCCCATACACGCCGGGCGTTCGCGGCAAACGTTGGTTTAAGATCAAGCCGGTCTTGGAACCGCTCGACCTCGTGATAGTTGCGGCCGAGTATGGGTATGGCAGGCGGCACGGATGGCTTTCGGATTACTACTTGGCAGCGAAGGATGAAGAGACGGGTAAGTTTCTAGTTGTTGGAAAGACGTTCAAGGGCTTGACTGACGAGGAAATAGCAACCATGACAAGGCGACTAAAGGGATTGACACTAAAAGACGAACGAAGAAGAGTAATAGTTGCGCCGAAAATCGTCGTCGAAGTTGCCTACAACGAGATCCAAAAAAGCCCAAAATACGAATGTGGCATGGCGCTACGGTTTGCACGGATAACAAGAATACGCGACGACAAAACCCCTGAAGAAGCAGACACAATCAAAAAAGTACGCGAAATCTACCAAAAACAATTCGAAAAGAAAGCAAACTATTAAAACGCAGCGCCAAAAAACGAAACAGGTCGAAGCTTAAATATACATAAAAAACTAAAACCTACAAACTTGTTTTCTCCAAGCAATTCTCGCATAAAACACGCCAGCAAAACACATAAACTACTCTCTAAACTCAAGCACGGCATGAATTTACTCCGTACACGTTCGCGTTATCCGGTTCGAAACATAATCGAAGTTGATTATTTACATCAAAAAATGTAAAAAAACACGGTTCTTGAATTCAAAAATACAATGTTTGAAGCAAAATTTCAGTTTTGCCTTTCTCAGCAAATATAGAAGCGTGGGCGTAGCTAAAATCTTTTATAGTCGCTAGGGCTTATTATTCGACCGCTGTGCGCATCTGGTGCGTGTTGATGTCGGATGATAGAACTCCTCATTCAAGCCGCTATACTGGCATTTTCGCTGATAATTCTAGCAGTAGCCAGCTTCTTTGCCATAAAATACGTTGAGGACCTAATGGAATTTACTCGCCTCAGTGAGGGTGCAGCGGGGTTCGCGGTTCTGGCCGTAATGACCACTTTGCCGGAATTGACAGTTGCATCTTTTGCGGTTTTGCAAGGGCGCGCAGGAATCAGCATTGGAGACATCTTGGGTTCGCACATATTCAACATAGGCATAGTAATAGGGTTGTTGGCGGCCTTTGGTTCACTGAAGACTTGCGGAACCACATCTTTGATAGAACTTGTGGATTTATTGTTTCTCGCTTCATTAATTCCCCTTCTCCTCGTCATATTCAAGATAAACAGTCCACTCGTAGGCATCGCGCTGATAGCAATATTCATCTTCAGCCTCTACAGAATAAGCAAAAAGCGCGCGCGCTAATAGGCACTTCGCTTCCCGAACTTGCTTTTGGTTTTGCCGCAATGAGACGCGGTAGAGTTCGTTTGGCGCTTGGGGACGCTATTGGCGCGAATCTCATCACAATAACTTTGGTGTTGGGGCTCGTGCTGGTTTTTTCGCCATTCATAATTGACCCCGCAAGTTTTGTTGAGATCTTAGCCTTTGTGCTGGTTACGAACCTTATTCTTTGGCGATTTTTGACAAAAGGCGGCGTGTCTCAAATGGGAGGGATTGTTCTGATAATGACTTACATTCTCTTCCAAGCGGTTTTGCAGTAAAGCCAGCCACAGTTTCATTTCTTTTTCAATTTTAATAAAACTGGTGCTATTGAGGTGATTATGTTGTTGATTATTATGATGTTGGCGACGATGAGGGGGTATAAGTATGCGTGCGGGACGGGTGTGGGTTGCGTAGTTAGCGTGTTGTAGACCATGATGCTTAAGGTTGCGTTTGCTAAGCCTGTTCCACACATTAGAGTCATAAGTTTTCTATGTTTGTACATGTCGGTTTTGTAGGTTGAAATTGTTACGGCAGCATAGCGGAAGACTATGTTTACTGCAATGATTATTCCAGCAAAAATCATGCCTGACCAGTCGGGTAAGTAGATTACGCCGAGAAATACGAAAAAGAAAGCATGCATAAGAAACGAAATTTCGCCTTGAAAATGCCTTACAATCCTGGTCGTCTCCTGCATGTAACTCAAATCGGTCTTTCTGCGCAAAGTCTTGTAGATTTCCTGATAGTTACCCAATGTCAAACCAAAAAGAAGAGCCGTGAGCGAGCCGCTTCCGCCTAAGAGTTCAGAACCAACATAACTTAGGATAAGGGCTGATATGGTAAGCATGTAAGTGTACTCTTGCCTCTTCACGATGCCCATTATCTTTACCCAAATAATCCCTACAAAAAATCCTATCAGTATGCCCACAGCAAACCTTGCAACGATCGTGGAGGCCATCACTTGAAAACTCGTGGAGCCGCCAAGATATATCTGCAAAAGCGTAAGAACGATGACTATGTTGAGCACGTCGGTAATAGTTGATTCTAAAGAGAGTGTTATTTTTACGTTCTCGTTGACGCTGAGTTTGGATATTAACGGAATTATGACAACCGAACTAGTTCCCGCAGTCATGGGGCCCAGCATTAATGCCTCGAGCCAAGTAAAGTTTAAGATAAAAAACGCAAACATAGAAACGAAAGCGGTGGCCACCACAACGTACATCACAGAGAGAATGGTTGCTCTAAAACTCTGGGATATGACTTTGTATATTTCCATGTTAAGCCCGGCGTCAAACAGAATAATCATCAAAGTTAACGCTGTCAAGAAGGGCGTTATGGGGAGTAGTTCTTCTCTAGAAAACACTGAAAACACTGGACCTAGAATAATCCCGATCAATATTAAGAACAACGTGTCTGAAAAGCCTGTTTTCTTAAAAAGAACGTTTGCTAAGAAACCGATGGCTATGATGATGCCCGCGATCGAAAACACGGTTATAGCGTCCGCCATTGCTCGCCCCGTGTACGGTTTTGATGCCATGTATTTTGTGCTTGGGCTTTTTAACGGTTTAGCAAAGTTTCATCTTCGCATCGTGAAAAACGTGAAATCTAGGGATTTATTCGCCTATTACTTGCACGATTACGGTTCTTTGCCTCGGGTAAACGTCAGTTTCCACAAAGACCACCGATTGCCATGTTCCGAAAACGGCGCGACCATCAATTAACGGTATTGTCCTATCTGGTGGCAATAGCACCGAACGCAGGTGAGCATGCGCGTTTGACGGATGATGAAAGCGTCCGCGGCTAGAGACGAGTTGTTCCAAGAAGGTTTTGATATCTTCAACGAGAGCCGGCTCGTATTCTGTCAAGATAAGAATACCCGTAGCATGTGGCGCGAACAAGTGCACCAAACCGTTCTGTACGCCAGACTTTGCCACTATTCGCTGAACCTTCTCGGTCAAGTCTACAAAATCAACTGCGCCTTTCGTCGAAAAAGTCAACGTCTCATTAACGACTTTCAATTTTTTCACCTACACTAATGAAGTAGGCGACTTTTTATAAAAAATAAACCGTCACAAAGATAAAACATGATAGTTTCGTTGATGCTTTTGTATACAAAAAGCGAAAAAGTAAAAAAGCCAATGCGACAAACAACGTAAGCCACCAACTCCTCATGGTGCAAAAATTTGCCAAAACAAGCAAAGCAAGAAGCACAAAGACTTCTCAAAGCCATTGCTGTGTTGCTGAGAAGCACAACATGGAAGTGCGGAAGAGTAGAACGCCTTGTAGTGAATTATCTGAAAACTCAACTTCAAACCCGCGGACATGCCCATACGCCGATAAACGACATGCTAACGCACTTTAAACTCCGCGGAAAACAGAAGAACGAATTCCTTGACGCGTTGAAGAGACTCGAAAAACGCCACATCATAAAAATAGAAAGATTCTAAACAACCTCACCAAGCAAACGCCGAGCTTCTTCAATCCATTTTGCAGTAATTTTTGTCGACACCCCTATTTTTGCTGCTAAATCGGCGGCGGACCATTTTGCTAACTCTTCAACAGAAGTTATTTGTAGGGTTTTCAGTTGAGCGAGTCTTCTCGGGCCGATCCCTTTAATCTTAATTTCTGTCAATTCTTTTGGAGCCGCTGTTGGGCTTGAGGCAAGTGCCTGTGCAGATGGCGGTGGTTGTTGTGGCGTTTTTTGCTCCACGGGTTTTGTTTCTGTGGGTTTTGGTGGCTGACGAATTATTTGGAATTTTTTGGGGCGTGTGGAATAGCCAAACGCCATAAAGAGTAAACCAAAGAGTATCAGGACAATCATGAACGCCGCAGTAATTAGGTTTATAGTGTCATAAAAGGGTATGAATATGGTTAAAGCGAAGCAGATGATTCCTAAAAAATAGAAGACGACGTCAAGCCGCAAGATACCACCCCATTTTTCTCCGCGTTGGAACAAGAATAAGTCTTTATGTTAATGCTTAAATAACTATCGCACGTCCGCATACACGGAGAAAGCATCGATGAAGACCAAGCTTCGACGAATCATCATAATCTCCGGAACCCCAGGAGTCGGGAAGACGTCAGTGGCGAAGCTTTTAGCCTCAAGACTGAATGCGACATTGATTAACCTTGGAGAGCTTGTGGTGGAGGAAAAATTGATTCTTAACGTTGACAAGAAGCGTGGAACGTTTGTTGCAGATTTGGAGCGAGTTTCAAGGCGCGTTAGGAAATTGTTTACGTCTGTAACTGGTGATGTTATTGTTGAAGGGCATTTTGCGGTTCACGTGGTTCCCGCCGAAAGTGTAACGCGCGTTTTTGTTTTGAGGCGTAATCCTGACGATTTGAAGAAGCTGCTTGAAGGCCGTGGCTGGAACGAAGCTAAGGTTCGAGAGAATCTGGCGTGTGAAGTTTTGGATGTTTGTCTGTACGACGCCGTGAAAGCGTGCGGTGATGAGAAGGTCTGCGAGGTTGATGTTACAGGAAAGACTGCCGAGGCTGTGGTTGAAGAAATTTTATCGATTTTAAGTGATAAAAGAAAATGTTGGATCGGCGGCGTCGATTGGTTGGGGCTTTTCGAACGCGAAGGACGAGTTGACGAATTCTTAAGCGAATTCTAACAATCTTGAATTGCCCTACCTCGCTTACTAAGAATAATGCAACATCGAATCTAGTCAATGAGCAACCTTCGCAAAACCCGAACACTCCTAAACAGTTCATCATTAAACACTAACCACCAAAAAGTGAACCACTGGTTCTCTGTTCATATTTGCGGCATATTTGGAGCCTAATAGGATCATATATGGAAGA
>JABFQO010000013.1 GCA_019685575.1 Candidatus Bathyarchaeota archaeon A05DMB-4
TTTCATAAACCTCCTCTAATACACCCCTCTGTCTTCTTAACTCCACCTCTAATAACGCTAATTTATAGCGCGCGCGCTTTCCATTGAGACGTGAGGAAAAGTACTTTTTTCATTAGAAGTGCTTTCAGTTTTAGCCTGTGGTCTGTGACTGTGTTTAACTCTAAGTATGTATAAATTTGTTCCAGTGGGTCATCACTCATTTTGTGTTGCCTCCTTTTGACATTTGTTTTTCGCTCATCAATGGATTGTTAGGAGTTTGTCGATTTGTTTCTTTTTGGTCTCTACAAATTTTTTTAGTTCTTCTGGGATTATTAGGATGATGCTGTCGTAGAGTAGGAGGATATCATCTCCTTTTTTGAGGTCGTAGTAGTCTCTGTAGCTTTTTGGGATTGTTAGGTGTCCTTTTTCGGTTAGGAGTTTTCGTTTTACTATCGCAGGCATGTTTTTACCCCAGTATATACTCTAGTGTATATTATTTAAGTTTAACTATGGGTTCTCCCTCTGGGTGTCCCCCCCTCCCCCCTTTATATACTAATTAAGCTTATATGCCTAGAAGGGTATTAGTTTTAAACTATGAGTAAAGTTTACATAATGGGATACCGTTGCCTCCGTTGTGGGCATGAGTGGTTGCCGAGGAAAAGTTCTAAGAAACCGCCTAGAGTATGTCCTAAATGTAAGAGCCCTTACTGGGATAGACCGCGAGAACGAAGGAAGGAGAAAACTAGTGCTTAAATTAGGATATAGGATTGAAAGTTGTTGCAAGGTGTGCTAGTACTCTGTACTTTTGGCTATGATTAATTTGCCATTTTCCTCTGCGAAAACTAGGATGTCGCCTTCTTTGAAATTGAATTTTTCTCTGACTCTTTTAGGTAGTGTAACTTGGAACTTGTATGTTATCTTGCTTATTCCCAAGATTTCTTTCTTTGGAAGTTTGGACAATACGTAAACCCCTTAAAATCAAGGAATGCCATACCAAGCCTTAAGATAAGCCAAGGAATATAGGTCAAATCTGAAAAAGTAAGGCAACACATAATTTGAAACTCGCTTAATAATACTTGTGAAAACCTTAGGGTGTATGGAGTGCCCAAAAAAGCAATAGCAGGACTGGTGCTTTCAGTTATTTTTCTGACTGCATTCATACCTTACACGTTAGCGCATGACCTTCAAAGCGATAACCTATCTGACTATATAAAACCCTACGAGCAAGAAACACTAGAGCTGGCTGAAGCTATCGGATTAAAACGCGCGCGCGCTGCGCTTTCGTTGGTCGCACCATTTTCCACCACTTTACCTAATAGTATAATCTTTTTAGGTATATAAATTGTTTGGGGTTTTGTTTTTTGTCGGACATGGTTTTTGGGTATGACAATGTCATACGTCATACGTTAGAAAAGATAGTATAGAGAGAAAAAGAATAATTTTTTATCCATCAGATCTGAGTCTTTATCCTGGAGAAACAAAGGAATTTAATATTACAGTAAGAAACCATGCTTCTGTAAATTATTCTGTCACATTAGATTTTTCATTAGATAATGCAACATACCAAGCTAACTATGTTACGTTTAGTAATGAAACCTACACAGTCATACCTGGACAACAAGACCTTACTGCTTGGTTAAAAGTAGAATCCCATGCTCCACCAATAAATTCTTCATTAACCATTGAGTTTAGAAGAATTGAGTTTAGAGGGGTCGGAAATGAAGTTTTCTTTGATGATTTTAATGATGGAGGTGCAGACGGCTGGACACAAAACTTAGGAACTTGGAATGTTGTTAATGGAAAGTATGTAGCTCAAGTTCCAGGAATCGTTGAGACTGGTATTTCTACTGTGAATTCTCTCATATTAGTTGATGGTGCAATTGAAGTTAAAATTAGGTTCACTGATGATGTGGGCTTTAGGGCAGAAATCATCTTTAGATATACAGACAACGAGCATTATTACACTTTCACACTTAGCAATGAATATGATGGTGCAACTCTAACAAAGTATTCACTAGATAACTCGGAATACGGAGTAAATATAGCTGACTCAGGTGGAGTGGGTAGTTACCCTACTCAGAAAGACACGGAATACACGCTTAGAGTGGAAATTCAAGGCAATACGTTCAGATGTTTCATCAATGGTGTAGAGCTGTTTTCTGGAACCGATGACACATACAGCACTGGCAAAGTTGGATTAAAAGCACGAAGGGCTATAGTTCAATTCGATGATTTCAAAGTAAGTAGGATACCATAAATCCTTTCTTTTCTTGTTTCTTAATTTTAATATCCAGGATATACTATTTTGTATCTTGCAGTATGATATTTGCTAATCTTCCTAATTTTAGAAATAATGGTATCCACTAGTTAGACAGATATTTTCTTTTGCAGACTATGGCTGCTAGTAGTATTGCTAATAAAAACCTTGAGCTGTCACTATTTCAGGTATTAAATATTTATGCACACACATGGCTCACCTACATTGGCGCTTTGATTTAAAACTTACGCAGGGTAGAACGTTCTGCCCAGCGTGGGTGAGTCTGAATAAGCTTGGTGTGTGCCCATAAATAATATATCAAAAACATGAATACTGCAACAATTTACTGTTTTATCTTATAGAAGAATCATTAAACAACATTTAATTAACTCGGCTACGCTAGATTTTGTTGGAGAAGGCTCTGGGAAGCATAGCGAATGAATTTCCTTGAGACGTTGTTGGCAGAAAGCCTAAGAAACCGAAACCCACAACTCGACCTACAAGGAACCGACCGCAGAGTCCTAGAAATCGCCCATGAAGACCTGACAAACTTCCTAAAAGTCCACTGGAACCTTATAGGGAAAGAATCAGCCGATTATGAACTCATCGAAAAACTGTACAGCTGTTACCATGAAGACCCAAAAGAACTCGAAGAATTCGTAAACATCTGGTCAGGAATCTGGATAAAAAAATGGAGCGAACGCGTAAAACTCCTCATAGGAAGAAAAGACACCTCCAACTGGCAAAAAATCGACCAAAAACTATGCGAAGCCGAACCATTATGGAAAACTCTCCAAAACCGCGGAGAAATCGAAGACATCGTAATAGAATCGCTCATAAGAAACGGCGAAGTCTGCGGCACCGCCATCCTCGCCGAAAACCTGATAAAAATGGAACTCGGCTCTTACACAGACAAGAAAATTAACATAAATTCGAACCAAGACATATTGAACATGGTCAACGGCGCGCTTAGACGAGCAAGAAGCCTCGCCCGCAGTAAAGGACCGCTCATCTTCGTCCGGCTAGACAAAAAATTCTTCCAGTTCACCCAATAAACACGGTACTCTTCTAAAACAAAATTCTAATGCGCTCTGTCTCGGTTCAGCGTTTTTGTTTGCCAAGAATAACGCCTAATGGTTTTGGATTCGCCGTACCCGCAAGCAGCACATCGCTTATGTCTTACATGGTACGCTCTTCTTCCGCATCGTCTGCATCTTATGTGAACGGTTTTGCCGGCGCGCTTACCCATTGAAGATGTGCCTTTCACCATTCATGGTCACCGCGGAGGGGGTGAAATTATTATAACATTGTCACCGCGGACGATGATGACGCCTAGTTTTTTAACGTTTTCCGGGTCCGTTGTGTCTTCTGTTTCCTCGAGCACAAGGTTCAGGTGCTGGTCAAAGCCCTTAAGCCTTCCTCTTAGGCTTTTCCCACCCTTCAGCCGTACGAGTACGATTTTTCCGAGGCTTTCTTCGAGGATTTGTGTGGTCATTTCGCTCATGCGTTCACTTCCACATGCTAGTTCAGTGTGTGCTTTTATTTAGGTGCAGAGTAACCTAATTAAATGTATCTGAATATAAAGATGGTGATTCCTTGACGGAAACCCTAAAACGCCACTTTCTACGGGAAAAAGAAGCCAAACAACTACTGGCACAAATTCAGCAACAAGCGCAAATTGACATCAAAAGCCTAGTTGGCGAACGTGTAGAGTTCGCAGAAACCGAAATAGCCACAATCTACCTAATCAACAACAAGCCACTTTTCGCCAAAAAAGACGCCGTAATCTTCCCGACTCTAGGCTTTGATGATGTAACAAAGTTATTACCAAAAATAGTCGTCAACATGGGCGCAGTTCCCCACGTCTGCAACGGAGCAGACATTATGGCACCAGGGGTTGTTGAGGTTAACGGCACCTTTGGAAAAGACAGTTTCGTGATCATCGTCGACGAACAACATAAAAAACCCTTAGCGACAGGTACCGCCCTTTATGATTCGAAGGAGATAAAAACTTTGAAACATGGGAAAATCGTCAAAAACATGCATCACGTAGGCGACAAACTCTGGTATCTGTTACGAAAACTGTAGGCTTTCAAACTCACAAGAGCCGTTAATACGTATTGATGATTCATAAATATTATAAAACCATATTAATACATTAGACCCACTATAAGGATTTCCGGGAAATACGGAAACGTTTAAAGTAGAAGACCAGTAAAAGTATAGGTGATTGAGGGACTAGATTGTCTGGATTAGGGAAAATTTTCGGAAGGGTTGCCCATCGAGAAAAGAAAACCGAAGAAACCAAACCCAACGAGGGCATTTCTCAACAAGAAGCAACCGCTATGGCTTCGGGTAAAATCTATCTTAAAGCCTTCCCGTTGCGTAATCTCTCAGACGTGGATGTCGTGAAAAAAGAAGTCAACTCTGGTAACATTCTGATACTTAAAATCAGCCCCCTCGCTACAAAAAGCATAGAAGACGTTAAACGGGCTGTAAACGAGTTGTTCGAGTTTGCCCAAGCAGTAGGTGGAGACATTGCCCGTTTAGGCGAAGAACGTGTTGTGGTTACGCCGTCTTCGGTAAGAATTTGGCGAGAAAAAACTGCTGCACCCGCTGGTGAGGTACCTACCGCAGCCTAATAGTTTCTAGAGGTTTAGGCACTACCGAGTCTACTTTGAATTTTCTCTGAAACAGGTTTGCAATGCTTAGGCTCTTGGCTCTTTCGCCGTGACAGACGATTAGTTTTTCAGGCCTCTCTGTGAGCCTTTGAATGTAAGCGATTATTTGTCTGCGGTCAGAGTGACCAGAAAAGCCTTCGATGGATTCCACTTTCAAAGCCACCTTCACCACTTCAATTTTGCCTTCGCTGTTCATCATAGGCGCTTCATTGAGCCCTTTCTGAATTCTACGACCCAGCGTGCCTTCGATTTGGTAGCTGACAAAAATTATGGTGTTGTTTTCGTTCGAGGCGAGTTGTTTGAAGTATTCGATGACTGGACCGCCTTCGAGCATTCCTGACGTGGCCATTATTATGCAGGGTTCGCCTTGGATGATTTCGTCTCTCGCGCTGGGGTGTTCCACGTTTGTGAAGTAATCTGACTGGAAGGGATTTACGCCTTCGTGTAGAATACTGTTGCGGACCTCTCTCGCCAAATATTCAGGGTAGGTAGTGTGAATAGCGGTAGCTTCAGAAATCATGCCTTCAATAAAAATAGGTGCCTCTTTAATCATCCCTCTACGCATGTAACCGTCGAGGATTAGGAGGATTTCTTGAGCACGGCCGACCGCTGGCACTGGAATTATAACTTTGCCTTTCCTGTCAAGCGTGTTGTTGATTATGGATGCCAGTTTTTCTTCAGCCTCGACGCGGGAAGGCATTACGTCTTGCATGGCGCCGTAGGTGCTTTCGGTTATTATGGTTTCAACTCGTGGAAACTCTGTGACTGCCGGTTCGAGAAGCGTGGTTTTCGCGTATTTGTAGTCGCCCGTGTAAACGATGTTATGTAAACCCTCGCCCACGTGCAGGTGAACTATGGACGAGCCAAGGATATGCCCAGCATTGTGTAAGGTCACTCTTATGTCAGGCGCGATGTCCGTGACAGTTCCATGCCTAAGCGGAATCGTGTGCAGAACGCACTCGCGCACGTCTTTCTGGTCGAAGGGATGCATAAGACCTTGCTTGTTTGCTACGTCAAGGTAGTCAAGCTGAAGTAACGTCATGAGATTCGACGTAGGTGCAGAACAATAAACTGGGCCGTCATACCCATACTTGAACAGGAACGGCAGGAAACCGCAGTGGTCAAGATGCGCGTGGCTAATAATCACGGCGTCAAGCTGGTCTAAATCAAACTGTGGCGCGTCCAGTCTCGGGAAAGCCTCTAACGAGTTGTTTGTGCCCGGGTTTATGCCGCAGTCGAGTAGCACTTGGCTTTCTCTTGTTTGCAGAAGTATTGATGACCTGCCGACTTCTTGAAAACCTCCGAGAGCAGTGATACGCACGTCTCCGACTCCGTGAATCTGGGGTCTGAAGATTCTTTCTCCAGCGGTTCGGAGTATTCTCTCTCTTTCCTTGCTTTCAGAGTGAAGATAGTGTCGCATGTGGGCGACGATTTTAGAATTAAGAGGAGGAGTTCTCAGTATGCGTGGGCGCCAACGGGTTTTTCTGACGATTTCCTGCAGAACCGCGCCGTCTTTGCCTATTACTAGGCCGGGTTTTTTGGCTTCGATTATGATTTCGCCTAGGCTTGGGTCGAAGTTTATGTTTGTTGTTTCGGCTTCTTTTGGTATTATGTCGGCTACGAGTCTTTCGGCTTCTTTTTCCGGCACTCTTACGAGCGGGTCTGAACGGACAACTATTCTTTTGCGGATGATGTTTACGATGTTTGCGATGATTTGGCTTTGTTCTATAAGCATCTCTGGTTTTTTGGTGTATATGGCGAGTGCTGGACCTTCGAATTCGACGCGGGTTATTTCTGCTTCTTTCGGCACGTGTTCTAGGACTGTTTGGCTAATTTCTACTTTTGTCTTCTCGAACGCCGTCACGCTAAAGTTTCGCTCCTTTTTTAGGGTTCCTCTACAAATTTGCGTTTTTCGTCGTCATCTAATTCTCTGAAACCGTTTTCATCGATGATCACGACGTCAAAACTGCCACCGCTAGCGGCATCCCTTTTCATCGCCGCATTAACAGCCTTCACTACTATGGGTGTAAATTCTTTGATTTCCACATCTTCTTTGTACTTGTCCTCCAAAACGCCATAAGCAATCGGTGAACCAGACCCCGTGGAAACACATTTTTCTTCTGTTACGCTACCGAGGGGGTCAAGCATGTAAACGTGCGGTCCCGTCGTGTCAATGCCGCCGATTAACACTTGCGTGGCCAAAGGTGCATACCGTACCGAGCCCAGTAGGTTTGCGATTACTCTCGCGGCTGAGTTGATTGGGATTGGTCTTCCGTATGAAAGTTTGTATAGTTGAGCGTTTGCCTTGAGAATGTCAACTGCTTTCTGGGCGTCAGCGACGCTGCCCGCAATCGTCATGGCTAAGTGCTCGTCTACTTGGTAAATTTTCTTGCCCTTCTTATGTGCCACAAAGTAGCCCATAGTTACTCTGGTGTCGGACGCAAGGATAACGCCGTCTTTGCAGACAACGCCTATCGTGGTTGTTCCTTTCAAGATTAATTCTTTTGGTACCTCTCGCATCTTTTTCGCATCTCCGAAAACTAAACATACATATATTACTTCGCATAGGAAGTAGGCGTGATGTATTCTTTACCGACGAATTTAAAAATGTTTCGAATAATATAGCTTAAAGGCGATGTTTCATAAGGGAGAAAGTTTGACTTTAAAGCTTCATCGTATGCAGTTGCCTCGAGAAGTTGTGGTTGGCCGTGGAACCCTAAACCAAGTGGCCGACATTTGTAAGAGGTTGGGGTTCTCAAAAACCGCCTTCGTCGTGACCGGTAGAAAAACGCAAGAGATTGCTGGACGCAAGATTATGGACTTACTCGAAGATGCAGGCATGGATGTCGGGTACATCAGCGTATCATCACCCACGCTGTGGAACGTAAAAGCAGTTGAATTGAAGATTAAGAAATTAAAACCACAACTTGTTCTCGGAATCGGCGGTGGCACAAAAATCGACGCGGCGAAACTTGCTTCCGCTCACAACGGAATACCATACTTCAGCATTCCAACAACGGCGTCACACGACGGCATCGCTAGCCCGCTAGCTTCGATTAAAGGTTTGGAGAAGCCGTTTTCAGTGATGGCACAGTCACCCATGGCCATTATCGCAGACACTGACGTGATTATCAAATCGGCTTATCGCTTAACCGCCAGCGGATGCGGCGACGTAATAGCAAAGTTCACTTCTGTGCGGGACTGGCGTTTGGCACATAAAGTGAAGGGCGAGTATTATGGCGAGTACGCAGGTAGTTTGGCTTTAATGAGCGCTCAACTAGTTATGAAAAACGCTGATTTAATGAGACCTGGCGATGAAGAAGGACTGCGCGTGTTATTGGAGGCACTGATAAGTTGCGGCGTAGCTATGGGCATCGCTGGAAGTAGCCGTCCGGGCAGCGGCGCGGAGCACATGTTTAGTCATGCTTTGGACGCCATAGCATCTTGTCCCGCGTTGCATGGAGAACAGTGTGGCGTTGGTGCCATCATGATGGCGCATCTTTACGGACTTAACTGGAAACGCATCAGGGACAAACTGCGACAAGTAGGTGCACCTACAACAGCAGAGGAACTAGGTGTGGAACCAGAAGACATTGTTCAAGCGTTGGTTAAAGCGCAGAAAATTCGTCCAGAACGCTACACGATTCTGCAAGAGAAAATGTTGAACGAAAAATCGGCCCGAGCGTTGGCTAGAGCGACTGAAGTAATTTAGAATCGATAAGGGTTTTCTTACTGATTCTCTGTGAGTTTTTCTTCTTTTGCGGTTTCTGATGGGGGTTCCGTTGAGGTTTCTGTGGGTTTTGTTTCTTCTGTGGATTCGGGTGGCTTGCTTCTGTGGTTGTAGCAGATGGGGCTGCGGGTTTTTGCCGTTTAAAGGCTTCGACGAATTCCACTGTGTCGATTTCTGGGAAGAATTTCTGAATGTCCATGGAGATGCCTCTTTTTGCCACTTGAATTCCTTCTAAATAAAATGCTTCTTCAGGCATGTTCACTGTAACTTCGGTTTTCTTTAGTTTAAACTCGAACTTTGACGCGTCGACCAGAGGAATTCTTCTATGCAGCAAAGCAGAAATCTTCTCTTCGTTTGCTTCAAGTTTTTTTAGAACAGTAACTTCATACACGAGAGTTTTACCCGCAAGCGGAGGGTTAAAATCCAGTTGAACCCTGCCTGCGCCCATAGTTCTGATCGTGGCAGGCTTTCCGTTAAACTCGATTCTCGCACCCAATTGCGGAGTTATGCCCTTCTCCACAAGCCGCCGCATCGGAACCAAACGTACTTTTTCTGGGTCGCGCGGTCCAAAGGCTTGATCCGGCGGAATTTCTATAGTGCTTGGTTTCTCCAGTTCAAGGGCTGTCAAACCTTCGTCTAATGCTTTTAGTACCCAGCCTTCGCCGAGGACGACGAGTTTTGGCTCGTAGATTTCGCCTTCTTTGTATAGGTGTTCTTTTTTGGCTATGTCTTCTTTTGTCGTGTCGAAGACTTCGCCTGTCTCCTTAACTTTCGCTACGTAATCGATTAATATGAAACTGCCTTTTTCGAAAGCCATGTTTCTCATCCCATTTAACGTGGCACACTCTTACTCGAATTTAGCCTTTAACCTTTACCATAAAAGCACAATAAATTCTTAATGCTCATTCGACGCATATATAAACACGCGCAGTAGACGTGGTGAAAAATGATGAAAGGATACGCGGGAAAAATTTTGCGAGTAAACCTCTCTACAAAATCGTTCAGCAAAGAGAACGTCCCAGAAAGTTGGTTTAGACGTTTTCTCGGCGGCATGGGCTTTGCCACGTGGATACTCTACAAAGAAGTTAAACCTCAAATCAAGCCTTTAAGCGAAGAAAACAAACTCATAATAGCACCTGGACTCTTAACCACAACAGGCATCCAAACCGCGTCAAAAACCGCTTTCATCTCCAAATCACCTCTTACAGGAGGCTTTGGAAAGGCAGTCGCGGGTGCTTCTGTCGGGTTCGCTTTGAAACGGGCGGGGTACGATCTTTTGATAATCGAGGGAAAAAGTAGCAAACCGGTAATTCTTGTGGTGGATGACCAAGAGACAAAACTCGAAAACGCTGCTGATTTAATGGGCAAAGATGTTCGTGAAACGCATAAAGCGTTAAAGGAGAAGTATCCGGGTTCTTCTACTGCTGTCATCGGGCCTGCAGGAGAACACTTTTCACGCATTGCCGGCATCGATTGCGAAGAAAGACAGGCAGCAAGAACAGGACTCGGCGCGGTAATGGGATTTAAGGGTCTTAAAGGCATAGTCGTAAAGGGGTCTTCAAGAATCGAGTTCGCCGATACGGCGTTGCTAAGGATGATCATAACAAAGTGGGCGCAGATAATCAAGGAAGACCGTGACGCTCAACTGGATATCAAGTATGGAACTGCTGAGTTTTACGCGTGGATGAACCAAGAGAGAGGCACATTTCCGAGTAGAAACTGGCAACAAGGATACTTCCAAAAATCCTTCGACAACCTAAAAGAAGGCGAATTATCACCGCTCGACCCCTACTATTGGAGCCCGAAATACACAGTTCGTCCGCATCCTTGCCCAAACTGCACCAAACCATGCGGAAGAATCTGCCATATCAAGGAAGGAAAGTACGCAGGTGTCGAATTGGACGGCCCCGAGTACGAAACCGTCTACTCGCTCGGCGGAAACCTCGAAGTCAACGATTTCGAGGCGTTGTGTAAGATTCATTTAACTTGCGACCTTTACGGGCTTGATGCTATCTCGGCTGGGCTGACAATTTCTTGGGCAATGGAAGCCCGTGAACGAGGATTGCTGTCCAAAGAGGATCTCGACGGTGTAGACTTGCGTTTTGGGGATGTTGAGGCAATATTAGAAACGTTGAGGCGAATGGCTTATCGAGAGGGCAAAATTGGCGCCCTATTGGCCGACGGCGTCAAAGCCGCCAGCGAAAGATTAGGGAAAGGGTCAGAAAAGTTCGCCATGCACGTTAAGGGGTTGGAGCCGCCCGCTTACGATGTGCGGGGAATCAAGGGTATGGCACTTGCGATTGCGGAGGGGGTGCGCGGCGCGGATCATCTTACCGCTGTGGTTTATGGCACTGAGCTGGTGGGTAAATGGTGGAAATTCTCAGGCGTTGATAGGTTTTCGAGCGACGGTAAAGGTTTTGAAGTGAAACTGCATGAGGATCTTATGACGGTTTATGATGTTCTTGGCGTATGCAAATTCTCGCGGCACTTCTTTCTCGCTGAGCCCTTAATAGAGATGGTTAGGGCTGCTACGGGCTTGGATATGTTGCTGTCGGAGCTTCTCACTGTGGGCGAGAGAGTGTACAATCTCCAGAGAGCTTTCATCGTGAGGGAAGGTTTCAGCAGAAAAGACGACTCGCTTCCGTATCGCGGTCATGAAGAACCGATTCCCGCGGGGGCTTCGAAAGGTAGCCGAGTGAAAAGAGCCGAACTCGAGAAGATGCTAAGCGAGTATTATCAGGCTAGAGGATGGTCGGAAGACGGAATACCGACGAAAGCCAAACTCGTCGCTCTAGACTTGCCCGAAGTTGCCGAAGAGATAGGGGCGGGGCATTAACGCTTCAAAATCGACCCATTTCGACGTCTACTTTCTCGGCTAATTCTAACAATGCATAATACCCTTTTCTTGCAGGGCCGGGGTTGACGATTAGCGTGTCTTCAATTTGGTCTACGCCTCGTGCTTCGTGAATGTGTCCGCACAAAACTGCAAGCGGCTTTTTTTCAATGATAAACTGTCTCAGGCTGAGGCTCCCCACATGCCCACCTAAGAAGGCGAGGTCTATTTTGGTGTTTTTTGGAGGTATGTGGGCGACGATTACGGATTGCTTCGTCTGCGCGCATTTATTCGCACCGGTTTTTAACCACTGCCCTATCTTATCCTCGGGTACTTCGAAAGTGGGATGCGGAGCACCGACGCCTATGAAATTGTAGTCTTCGATGTTTCGGCATGAGGCATGAAGATTTGCTGCGCCGTTGATTTCTGCGGTTGCCAGTTGGGGCGGGTCGGTGTTGCCCGAAACATAAAGAACGTGTAAGTTGGGTTGGAGCAACAGTGAAAGAAGTTGCGCAGCTTGTTGTACTGAACCAAAGTGCGTTATGTCTCCACAGACGATTACGGCGTCAACTTGCGTCTCTCTTGTTGTTTCCACTGTTTTCTCGAAGGCAGCCCAAGCGCCGTGAAAGTCTGCAGTTACGAGCAGTTTCAAGTTTCCATTCTTTCCCATGCTTGTTTTGCGAAAACGGTGGCTTTCTGCGGAAACTCTTCTACTTTCACTTCAGCGATTACCGGAAACGGTGTCGGCAACGCAATGCCCCAAAGCATGGCTTCGTGGTCGGCCAAGCCTGGCAAATAATCTCTGAGCCTTTCTGAGCCGTATTCCGTGTACATGAGAATCGCGTCTTGGTCGTTTCCGCTCTTCAACCTAAAACACGCAACAGAATTACATTGGGATATGCAACTTTTCAAAACGTAGGCTGGTCGTTGAGTCATAATGATCAAGCCTACGTTGTACCCTCCTGCTTGGCTGATGGTTTCAATCATTGCTGCTTTTGCCGTGTCTTGGGCGTCGGATTCGACGATTTCTGCGCCTTTTTCTGGCGCCAAGTATTGTGCTTCTTCGATGGCTATGATGCATGCAAAGTCGCCTTCGTTTTTTCGTTGCATGGCGTAGTTGCGGATTTCGTTGATGATGTGCGAGGCAGTTAGGTGCTGTTTTTCGATGTCCGTGTCGACTGAGAAGTCGAGGATAAGGGCGGGATGTTCTTTTATCGATTCGATTATGTCTAGTGATTTAGTGTTTTTTCCAAGGAATTCACCACGGTTTTCGAGGCACCATTGAATCGCCCTCAACGCTTTTGCTTGGCTGTCAGGGGTTTTGTAGGTCACGCCTTCGTCGAGAATTTCTTCGCATTTCGCGATTATGTTTTCTTTCGTCAATTCTTCATTATTCGCCACGAGTTTTTCGAGCGCCGCAGCAACGGTATCTCTCTCTTTGCCCTTCACACCGAGTTTGGCTACGATAAAGTCGGCGTCGGTTACCGATGGCGTAAATTTGTCGTAAGAAAAAACTTTGGCATCATACTTGGTCAACGCCCCATACTCGCCTCTTCTGTCAAAAATCACGAACCGTGGGCGAGGTTTTAGCCGCGAAGCCTTCGCGACGAGGTTTATGAGAAAGCTGGATTTGCCGCTGCGAGTCATGCCCGCTACAAACATGTGTCCCTTAGCTACGGCGTTCAAGTCGAGGTAAACAGGTATGTTTGTGCCCCGCACCTTACCCAACTCGAGCGTCAACGCGTCAGCCGCGAATTTTTTGGGAATGAAAAATTGTTTCAAGGCTTCTTCTGAGGGTTCGTAAACGTAGTCCCACGGTGCCGGTGCCGTTTCCAGCGTTCTCCATTTGTGGGCTTCGTCATAATACCCTAATATCTCGGCAAAAGCCACCGTGTATTCGAGTTTTTTGCCGTATTCTGCTTGTCTCCCTTTTTTTCCTGCAAGCGGTCCAGTTCTGCCCGTTATCATTTCCGGATTGTACGGTTGTGTACGAAAAGTGCGCGTTAATACGTGAACATGGGGATTCGTTGGATGCTTAAGAAAGTAGAAATTGTTTACCTTCACTCGCGCAGTTTCCATGACGACGAATATGAGAAAATCATGCGTGCATCCTGACAAAGCGTAGCCTATGGGTTTTAATTCAGCGTCTATTTCCATCAAGATTCACTCTTCGAAAGCGCGGTGGATACAAAACTTCTATCGTCACGAATTGTCCAGCTTTCTCCGTGTTGAAGCGCCAGTAAATTCAAATCTTCAGCGTCCATTTCGCCGTTCTCCACCAGATCCAAAGCCTTCGAGTACAGCATCAGCGTGCGAATGTTAGATAGGTTGCTCGTTATTCGGGTCAAATGGTCGGCTTCAGTTATGGCGAAGGGCAATCCGTCTTCTTCAGAAGTCTTGTAGAGAATCGTGGCAATTTCCTCTAACCGGTCAAGGCAGAACTCGGGCAATTCCAAACGGTACGGCGTGGTCAACCCCGTGCGAATGTAAACGGAATAAAAATTGGTAATTTTCGCGATGTCTTGGGGTGGAATTTGCATCGTCTCAGCCTTTTTCTTGTACGATTCGACCACGAAACCCTTCATAGGTTCAGGTTCAGGCAGTGTGTATTGTCCTTTCCGCAGGATTAGGTCGAGAAGCGCCGTGTCCCGCATTTGTGGCGCACCGAAGCTTTCGCAGAGCGTGGTCCGTTGGGTTCTCTTCACAAAGCCAACAATAGGGATGCTGCTTTTGTAACAAGCGTAAAGCATGTTAATCGCGCTAGTGAGAGCCGCGTTAAAATCTCGGTTATAGGCTTCCGATGGGCTGTTGAAGGGTAGAAGCCCATAATTTAGCAGCAATGTGCCATCCACAACTGCGTATTTCGGGTTCCATTTGACAACGGCTTCGGTGGTGATTTCAAACTGTATCTTCGCGGTTAAAAGCGACTCGCGGCTTTTCGCCCTAAACTCGTCCGACCACAACGCAGACTCACCAACCTTACAAACCGGCTCGTCAACAATCTTCCATCCTTCGACCGCGATGGCAGTGGAAGCATAAAGCGGCGCAAACGCAGACCGCAAATCCACACCGTTGTTGCTGGCGTCTGAGGCTACGATTCGTGTTGTTTTCGCAAGATTTTCATCGGGGGCAAGTTGTTTTACGCGAATTTTGTCCTTGACCGTTCTCAAGAGTTGCTTGCGTTGTGCGTTGATTTTTTTCAATTGGCTGAGGATTTGGTCGGTACCGTTGTCGATGAGTTTTTGGTAGAGGTTTGGATGAATGGTTTCAGGTTCGGGTCCAGCGAAGAGCGAGAAGTATTGTTCGCGGAAGGTGGGGGGCAGTCGTTCGAGGACGCTTTTCTTTTTGGTTGACTGAGACAAGCAACATCACTTTTTCTGCTAATAAAATGCGCATGGAAAGTTTAAAACACTATCCATCATTATGTGCTATTGTAGGTGCAAACTTTGGGCGAATTATTCTTGGGTTGTTCCGGTTGGCATTATAAGGACTGGGTCGGCCCACTTTATGAAACTGAAACAGAAAGCAAGCTGGCTACTTACTCGAGAGTTTTTAAAACCGCCGAAATCGACTCCACGTTCTACGCTTACCCGTCCAAAGGCATGGTGATGGGATGGCTAAAATACACAAACCCCGACTTCATCTTTACTGCCAAACTTCCAAAACAAGTGACTCACAAAGACAAACTCGACCCCAAACAGGGCGCCGAGAAAGACCTCGAAAAATTCTGCGACTTGATGCAGCCGCTGTTGTTGCAGGGCAAGTTGCGGTGTCTTTTGGCTCAATTGCCTCCGAGTTTAAAGTATGATTTGCAGTTGCTGGAGAGTTTTTTCTCGATCTTGCCTAGACAATTTCGTTTTGCAGTTGAGTTTCGTCACAAGTCGTGGCTGACCAGCCACACCTACAAGCTTATGGAAAACTATAGCGTGGCTTACACGGTCGTGGACGAGCCAGAACTGCCGCCCGAGACGCATGTAACGAGCGACTTGGCTTACGTACGGTGGCATGGCAGAGGCGAACGCCCATGGTACTATTACTTGTATAGCAAGGAAGAACTCGAAACATGGGTGCCAAAAGTAAAAGAAATAACCAAACAAGCCAAGACCACCTATGGCTACTTCAACAACCATTACCACGGCTACGCGGTAAAGAATTGTCTCGAATTCGCCGACATGCTAGAAATCATGACGCAAGAACAAAAAGAGGCGAAAAAAACTGTCGATAAATATTTTGAGGAAAGAAAAAGAGCAAGCGAGGAGGGTATGAAGAAACGCGCCGTGGCGTTAACTGCTTACATGCCTACTGAAATAGGGAAAATGGATTTCACGCAACTTCTGGACGTTTTTATGGACAAAGGAAGAATGCGGCGGGCTCGAAGCATAAGCGATAAGGAAGTAACGATAAAAGAATCATCGGACAATCGTGTTTTTGCCACGGTTCGCGAATACAATGTCATGTTTGACTTGGAAAAAAAGACGGTTTCCCACGATTGTGCAGACTGGAGCCGCTGCATTCCAGCCAAACAGTTTTGTAAGCATGTAGGGAAGGTGCTATTGATGTTACCTCGGGAAAAAGCCATGGATGTTCTTCGCAGAATCGGCGCTGAACGGGAAGAGTGGGAATTCAAGCCGTACGTCGCTACGCAGGCTTGATTGCGCCGAGAAAAGTTGTGTCGATTATTTGTTGGTGTTGCTCGATTTTTTCTGCTTTTTCCAGTAGTTTGCGGGCTTCTGGGCTGGTGAGGCTTTCAAACCGTGCTAGGTCGACTTGTCTCGGGTGGAATTCCACCGCGAATATTTTCAGGCCACTTCTTTCAATCATCGTGACGTATTCGTAGTATGTTGTGTGGTATTCTTCTATCTCGTTGCGCATGAGGATTTTTCTTAGTTTGTAGATTATCTGTTGAAAATAGGTGCGTGGTTTGCTCGCCCAATCCTCGACGAGTGCCAGTTTACCTTTGAGTTTAAGAACTCTGGCAAATTCTCTGAATGAATTTTCCATTCTCGGCGGGGGTAAGTGATGAATAGATAAGATAGACGTAACTGCGGCGAATGAGTTTTCTTGGAGGGGAAGAGCGTCGGCTGTAGCCGCTATAAGGTGGATTTTGTTAGCGAGTTTTTCTTTTTTTATCTGGTTTTTCGCTGTTTTGAGAGAGCGTTTGGAGATGTCGATACCGACGATGGTGGCGTTGTTGGTTTTTGCAACTTTTATTGGAAAAATTGCTGGTCCTGTACCTATGTCTAATATTGTAGAGCATGTTGTGGCGTCGATTAGGCCTGAAACGCGTTGGTCGACTTTTTTGAACCATTCTTTTTTCTTTCTGACTTCGGCGTAGATGTGAGCGCGTCTGTCCCAGTAACTTCGAATTGCCTTAACAGAATTCGCCGACATTTTCCAACACCACTATGTCTACTCGGTAACTGCCTCAACAAATTTGTCTATTTCCTCTTCTGTATTGTAAAAGTGTGGAGACACTCTTATTCCGTGAGACCTTGCCGAAACAACGATGCCCTTTTTCTTTAGTTTTTCCACTTTTTCCTTAGGTCTGTCGATCAGAAAGTTAACGATACCTGAGCGGTGTTTGGGTTCCAATGGTGTTTGAAGTTTTAGTTTTTTCTCCTTTAACTTGTCGATCAGATGGTCTGTTAGTGTTAGGATGCGTTTTTCAATGTTCGGTATACCCGCGTTTAAGAGAATACGCAAAGCGACGGATGCGCCAACAGCGCTGAAACGACTCGGCGTACCCATTTCAAACCTCGTCGCGGTTTCGGAAAGGTTTAAGTTGCGTATTTCCCAAGGGTTTATTGTTTCGAAAATTTCTGGCTTCACGCTAGCCCATCCGATAAAGGGCGGTTCAAATTTTTCAATTAACTCTTTTCGTACATACAAATAGCCTATACCAGGTGGTCCCAGCATCCATTTGTAAACGGCGGCGGTTAGGAAGTCAATGTTGTCACGTTTAACGTCGACTGACAATGCACCAACCGATTGAATAGCGTCGACTATTAGGTAGGCGCCATGTGCGTGGGCGATTTCGCTCACGGCTTTTAGGTCGAATCTAAACCCATTTGCGTACTCGACATGGCTTATCGCGACTGCCACGGTTTTTTCATCCACCGCTTTTTCTATGTCGTCTAGGAGAATTTTTCCCTCTCTATTTTTCACAAAGCGGATGTTTACGCCGAGTTTCTTTCTTTTCCATGGATAAACCACTGATGGGTATTCGAGGTCGGTGGTGACAACATTAGCGCCTTGAGGGTACTCGATCATGTTGGCAACCGTGTTTAATCCCATGGAAGTGTTTTCCACCAACGCTATCTCGTCTATTTTTGCGTTGACTAGTTTTGCAAAATTGGCTTTTCCGTCATCGAATTCGCTGAAATCTCCATGTTGGGAATAATGCTCGATTTGTTTTTCCATCGCGTCTTTTACTGGGCGGGGCAAAGGCGAATGTGCTGCGTGATTGAGGTAAATTTTGTGTTTGGTGATTGGAAAAATTTCACGTAACTCGCTGATGTCTTTCATTCTGGCTCACTCTGGGAGGGAATAAATTGGGGTTCATGTTGCTTAAAGAATTATTGTCGCCGTTTGTTTCTAGCCTTCTCATGCTTAAAGCATGTGGACAAAAACATAATTCTCCCTAAACTCATGATACGTACGAGGTTTTAGGTGTGCAAAGAAACTGCAAGAAAAATGAACTTGAATAATTAATCTTCTGCAAGTCTTAAAGCGACGTGCATTCCGAAGGAACAGTTATTCGCGGTAGCATTTGTGTCTATTAGGAAGGTCTAGTCTGCTGTTGCGTGTGCATGTACTGTTTACAGTGTCTTTGCTAATTCTGTGCCTAATTGTCTGAAGGTTTCCTCTGCGCCTTCTTCGAGGGGGCCTTCCTTTCCCTTCACAATCGCTGACACGTAGGGCTTTACAATCGTCAAGCCTAAACCCCTTAACCTTTTCTCAATGCCCTTGGCAGCGCTTCCGGTCCACCAGCCCTTAATCTTGGTGTCAAACGCAAAGCCCTTCTTACCCGCCAAGCCTTCAGCGTTCTTCAATCGTTCAAGAAACTCCTTCACAGGCCTATACACGCCAAACGCTTGAGTAGGCGCACCGACACATAACAAATCAAACTTGCCAACCCGCCCAAACTCTAACGCGTTAATCCGTACACACTCAACCTCGACCCCGCCGTCCTCCATACCCTTCGCCAACGCCCTCGCAACTCGCTCCGTATTGCCATAAACAGAATCAAAAACCACCAAAGCCGTCTTCACACAAACCACCGCACAACACACTAAAAGCCTACAACACTATATAACCACACCGCATCCCTTCCATGTTCATGAGTGTGGTTGCGCCTTCTGTTGTCTGTGCTCGTACGGTGATTGCGGTGCTGTTTGTGCTGGGCTTGAGGCTGTTGTACTGAGTGGTGGTGCAGGCGGCGCACTGTGTTCCGTTTGGCGTGGTCATGTAAGCCGTGGCTGTTTTCGCCGTGTCTCCTTCGAAGCATGCAACAATGTTAAACATGGCTTGGTCGTTGTTGGCTTTCAAAACGCCCTCGGACTCTTCGATTCCACGCAGACCTGTTAGGACAAGTTCCGACATGCGCTCGTATCCGTAGATCCCGCCACCGCTCACTTCTCCTCACCCCGACCCTATGTAGAATGCTTTTGGATGTTCGGATATTTGAAGTTTTATTTGGTGCTCCGGCCGGGATTCGAACCCGGGTCGGCGGCTCGAGAGGCCGTCATACTTAACCGGACTATACTACCGGAGCAGTGAGTTATACTACTCGATGGTCATTTGCTTTTGCAGCTGATCGCCACGCCGTCCTTGTCGCTATAGCGTACAAATTCAAATCCCGCCTCAATTAATTTGCTTTCCTCTTCCAAGTTCTCCACATGCGCCACGTGCCATTCGTCGCTTTCAGAGCATTCCGTAAATATAGTTCTATTTGGATAAATTTAGAAGTTGTCCGAATATTCATTATTTTTTTTATGCTTTGCCTTTTTCTTCTTTGCCGTAGTATCGTGTCCATGGAAGTTTTCGCGGATCGCGACCAAGTTCGAGACTGTTTTTGCGACATTTACTGCTGCAGAACCAGAAAATCGCGCCATCATTCCGTACGTACATCATGCCCGTGCCGTACGGAAAATCGTTCCCGCAGAAGGAGCAACGTTTTAATTTTGGCATCAGTTGTTTCGCCTCGCTATGGTTAGTTACCTAAGCCGCTTGGCTTCTCGTTCAGTCTCCCTTAACATAAGAATATCGTCAATGCGCACTGGACCCTTAACGTTTCTCGAGATAATTCGTCCTTTATCTCTGCCCTCGAGTATGCGCACTCGAACTTGAGAAATCTCGCCCGTGGCGCCAGTCTTACCCATAACTTGAATGACTTGCGCTGGCGTTAACACGGCTTCTTCAGCGGCTTCTTTCGATGTCCCTTTGACTTCTTTCTCTTCTCGCTCGCTCATTACGCTGCGCCCTTCTTAACCGTGCCAAGTCTCTCGACTATTTCTTTTATCAAACCTGTGGCGTCGCCCGCTTCAATGATGCACGCTGACGCGGCTGGGACGTCTATGCCTATGGCTGAGCCTATTTTTGCCTTGTCTGGAACAAAGACATAGGGAATTTTCCGCTCTTCGCAAAGTATTGGCAGATGCGCAACGACCTCGGGTGGCTCTACGTTCTCTGCGATGACGACAAGTTTGGCTTGGGCTTTCTCGATGGCCTTTGTAGTCTCATTCGTACCTTTTCTCACTTTACCCGTCTGAGTGGCGATTTGCAGGGCTTCATAGGCTGCATCTTGAATCTCTTTCGGCGTCTCACTTTTCACATAGAACGGTTTGGACATTAAGCCTCACCCTAATCATACATATTGCAGATTTTATTCAACAGAACCCATTAATGAAGGTTTCGACTATTTACGCGCAAAAAAAGCCGAAGAGAAAGGCGAAAACGTCTTATCGATGAGCGTAATAAGCCACGATTCCTTTGTCGACCGCGTCGATTCGTACGAAACCAAAACGTTCAAACTGCACCACATCATTTATCCGTAACTTTTTGCATCCCTCTTCCACGATGCCCTTGGCTTCGGAGGCGTCCGGCATTACCACCGTACAGGGTACTCCAAAGCCCTCGGGAAGCCAATGGACAAGCGGCGCAGCCAATTTTTTTGCATCTTCATAGGTGTGGCTGTGATAAACTGCCTCTACGCCCTTTCTACCGGCTTGTTCAATTTTGATGTTGAACAGTTCCATCAGTCTAACCACGTTGTCCTTCTTGAACAGTTTTAAATCCCCACGTGATACATGAAAAGAAACTTCGTTTTCCTTGGGTTTAACCTCGATTTGCCTAAATCCTTTTTCAGGATGGTCAGGATGCAGAGGAAGCCGTGCAACGAAACCTTGTTCCAAGCCCCTAACAACAAGTCTCATCGGCTCGTGCACGAAGAAATAACGATTCGCGGTTGGGTCGATTATTTTTCGGTTATAGGCGTAAAGGTTGTCCCAACTTAGGGTAACATCTTGCGCCTTCGGACCCACGTCGATAATCATTCGTTTTATGGCTTCAGGTTGAATTCCCCGTCTCCGCAAAGCCGCAAACGTGGCCAATCGCGGGTCGTCCCAACCTTTAAACAAGCCTTCCCGCATTCCAGCCACAATCTTCGATTTACTCAAAAACGCACCCACAATTTTCATTCGTCCATAATGAATTGCTTCTGGGTATCGCCAACCGAAATGCTTGTACATGAATTCTTGCCGTACTTGGTTGGTAAGGTGTTCCTTGCCGCGGATTATGTGCGAGATGCCCATCAGATGGTCGTCTACGCCACAAGCCAGATTATACAAGGGCCATACGCGGTACTTGCGTCCCACCCGAGGGTGCGGATGCGTTTTTGGGTCGATGATTCGCAAAGCGGGCCAATCGCGAACAGCCGGGTTTGGATGAGACAAATCGGTTTTTACCCGCACAACGGCCTCGCCTTCTTTAAACGTGCCGTCGAGCATTTTTTGCCAACGTTCAAGGTGTTCTTTTGGCGGTAGGTTTCTGCATGGGCAAGGCTGTTGGGCTAACAGTTTTTTCTTAAACTCTTCTCCGTTGCAGGTGCAGACGTAGGCGTTTCCGTCTTTGAGCAGTTTCTCCGCGTGTTCATAATAGATGGGGATTCTGTCGCTTTGGATGAACTCCTCGTCGGGTTTGCATCCGAGCCATGCTAAGTCTTCACGTATGGAATCGTAAAAAGGCAAAGCAGAACGCTTCAACCGTGGATCTGTGTCCTCAAAACGCAAAATAAAACTTCCCTTGTACATTCTCGCGTATTCATGGCAGAGGATGATGGCACGGGCTGAGCCTAAATGAATCGCGCAGTCAGGGTTTGGCGAGAAACGAGTCACAACACGCTCGTAACTTTCCACGTTTGGCAGTTTGGGCAGACGCTTTTCTTCTTCCACCTTTTCTTTGACCAGCGTTTCTGGCCAATTTCTTTCTATAATCTTTCTCTGTTCCTCAACTGGAATCGCATTGACCTCTCTTATTACCTCAGCCACGATTGGTCCGATTTCCTTCACTCGGGTTTTTAGCTCGGGCAGTTCTGCAAGTAGTTTGCCCATAACTGGCCCCGCTTGTGCTTTGCCACCGTAGCCTACTGCGTTTATGAGGGCAAGTTTTCGGATAATCTCTCGAGTTTCCTTGTTTGCCAAACAGTCACTCACGTTTTTGGTTATAATTTTCTTTCGATTAGGTAGGTTGCGAAGGCTCTTAATCTTTCCTTTGCGTTCGAGGGGGACAGAAGTTTGTCGACTTCGCTCCAGCTTTTTTGCACGAGTTTTTTTGCGAGTTTTTTGGTGTATTCGATTGACCCGTAATTTTCCATTATGTGTATGGCTTCGTTGCGGAGTTTCTGGTCGCTGGTGTGCATTTTGAGGATTTCGACGAGTCGTTTCCCGTCTTTAGGTTTTGCCTTTCTAAGCGTATGTATCACCATTAGTGTGCGTTTGCCTTCGGTTATGTCCATACCCCGAGCACCCTTCTTCTCAGCAAATTCTGTGCCAGTAAGGTCGAGGACATCGTCTTGCATCTGAAAAGCAACACCAACAGCCTCAGCGAACTTACCTAACTTCTCAACCAACTCCTCATCAGCGTCTGCTAAGACCGCCGCCATGCGCGCTGCCATCCTTGCTAATGTTCCTGTTTTGTAGGCGCACATTTGCAAGTAATGCTTCTCAGTGATTTTGTCGGCATTGGCAAGTCCACGGTGCCACGCGATGTCCATGGCTTGGCCGAGGCTGAGGTTTATCATTTCTTGTATGTAGATTTCATAGATGTGGTTTGTTTTTTCTTTGGACAGTTTGTTTTTGTTGTTGATAACTGTAATTAATGGGAGAAAGTACATAGCGTTGCCTGCGTTAACGGCGATGTCGATGCCGAACAAGCGGTAGGTGCAAGGCTTTCCACGTCGGAGTTCGGAACCGTCTTCAACATCGTCCACCATCAATGTGCCATTATGAATAACCTCAGGGATTATGGCGAAGTCCAAGAAATCTTTTGGATCCTTGCCCAATGCTTCGCATATCAAGAGAAAAAGTGCGGGGCGCCAGCGTTTTCCGCCTCGGTCGAGAAACTCCCAAATGGGTTCGGCGATTGCTTTATTCAAGGCTTCTAAATCGTGCGTGTATCTTGGCGGGTTCAGAGTGAAAACAACAGAGTCTTTCGTGAACTCTCTTGGAATGTACTTTTGTATCGTCTTGTCAATTATGGATGCTTGCTGGTTGAGAATTTTTTCGACGTCCTCGCTCATGAACGCCTACTCCTGTTTTTGGTTGGTTTTTCTAGCCATGGTTTCGGGGTGAAAACCCCGCATGAGCAGCCACTGGGCAGTTTTTCCAGTGATTACGACGGGAGTTTTTCTTAGTTTTTTCACGGTGTCCGCACCCGTTAGGAACATCGTGTTTCTTAGTTCATCGATGAACAATTCAAGCATTCTTTTTACTTGGCTGGCACTCTTTGTCGCTGGGCGTAATGCCGGCGCAGAAATACTGATGAGGGTCGCGCCCAACGCTAGAGCCTTTGCAGCGTCTAAACCGTTTCTTATGCCGCCCGAGGCGATGACGGGAATGTCGATCGTGTTGGAAACTTCATAAACGCTTACCGCAGTCGGGATGCCCCAGTCCCAGAATGTTTCTCCGAGCCTCTCTCCCTTGTCGTCTTTGGCGATTTTTGCGCGATGGTATTCTACTGCTGCGAAACTGGTTCCGCCTGCGCCTGCGACGTCTATGGCTTTTACGTTTGCGTTTGCGAGTTTTTTGGCGTCTTCTGCGCATATGCCGCCGCCAGTTTCCTTGGCGATTACGGGGACGGTTAGTTTGGTGGCGATTTCTTTTATCTTTGTTAGGGCGTTTTTGTAGTTGGTCTCGCCTTTTGGTTGAATAGATTCTTGCAGCGGGTTTAGGTGAATAGCCAACGCGTCTGCGTCTATCATGTTAACCGCTATTTTTGCTTGATCTATGCCCCAGCCTTTGACGAGTTGGGGTGCGCCTATGTTTGCAATTAGGAACGCGGTTGGTGCTTTTCGCCTTGTTTCTACAAAACTATTTTCCAATTTTGGGTCTTCAATAGCTACTCTTTGGCTTCCCACGCCCATACCAAGACCTAGTTCTTGCACAGCTTCGGCGATTGCTTGGTTGATTTTCGAGGCTTCGGCGGTTCCACCCGTCATGGCGCCCACTATTATGGGTGCCGAGAATGTGTGGCTGAAAATTTTTGTTGAAAGGTCTATTTTTTCGCGGTCTATTTCTGGTAATGCACGGTGGACGAAGAATATGTCTTCAAAGCCCGTGGTTACATGCTTGGCTTGTACGTTTTCTTCGAGGCAGATTTTTATGTGATCGTCTTTTCTTTCTTGAGTTGGATTGTTCATGTTGGTTTATTCCTTCTCTATTATTGTTCCCACAAATTTTTCGTTGCGGAGAGCCTTCCGAACAGTGTCTCGTTTTGTGGCGTTAACGATTACTGTTCTAACTCCATGTTCAATAGCGGGAATTAGCTCAAGAATTTTTCCATACATTCCGCCGGTCACGTCGGTGGCTTTCGCTTTTTCAGCCCAACTGAGCGTCCTTTGTAATTCTCTGAAACTTAATCTCGAAATTAACTGTGCTGAAGAGTCTTGCTTGGGGTCTGCTGTGTATAAGCCGTCGACGTCTACACCGACGATTATCCGCTCTGCGCCGAGGTTTATCGCAAGTTTTGCAATTAATTGATCACCCGAAAGTATTGCAAACCCTTTGTCCAAGTCAAGAACGGCGTCGCCGTAAAGAACCGGCACGAAGCTGGTTTCTAACAATTTTGCAACAACATCGAGATCCATTTTTTCTATTCGACCTTGCTTCGTTAAAACAAAAGACGATGGCGCTACTCCTACTGCGGGAATATTATGCTCTATTAGAGCCTGCACAACTAGCCTATTCAAAACATTCATGGCGTCGTGGGTTCTTGAAAAGCCAATGATTTGTGACGAGTTTTTTAAGCCTTCGTTAATTGCGTATTGTTTCGCTAATGGATGCCCGAAACTGCCCCCACCGTGCACTAGGACAAGTGGTGAAACGTTAGCCTCTGCGATTTCACGGGCAAGGTTTTCTATCACAAAAAAATTAGCCACAAAAGGCTTTTCTTTATGTGTTATCGCTGAACCGCCAAGTTTCAGAATCGTCGGCTTAGCTTTCAATTCGCACACCCTCATCCGATTTCTTCGCAACGAAAGAGGCTCCGCCCGCCTCTTGGATTGCTTGTGCAACTTTTTTTAGTCGTCTATTTTCGGCGAGAGCGATCATGCAGCCTCCTCCTCCCGCGCCTGTGAGTTTAGCGCCCAACGCTCCTGCTTGTCTCGCGGCACAGATAAGCCTTTCAAGAAGTTCATTCGAAACACCGACCGCGTAGAGCAGAGCGTGATTGAGGTTCATTAATTCGCCCAAACGGTCAACATCACCATGCCTTAGTGTTTCCACCGCTTGTGCAACTATTTCTCCACCAGCCTTTATAAGGGGGTTCACGATTGATGGATACTTTTCCTTTGCCCGCCGCACTTTCGCAACCAAATCTCCAGTATTACGCATAAGTCCCGTGTTGCCCACGACCAATGGAATTTCTCCCTTTACATCCAACCGCATAAACCCGTCTGCTCGACTATACCGAAGTACGCCGCCATAAGTCGCGATCGTGGGATCGATGCCCGAGGGCGTTCCGTGCACGACGCGTTCGGCTTGATAGGCTACGTTGAAAATGTCCTCAGGCGAAAGTTTTACACCTAACAAGCAACCAGTCGCTTTAGCGGTGGCTGCTGCTACGGCTGCTGAAGAGCCAAGCCCCGCTGCTACGGGTATGTCGGAGCGAATTTCCACAGAAACGCCCGTATCACTTTTGGCTTGGTCGAGAATTTTTTGAACAGCCAATTTCACGGGCAAAAGTTCTTTTTCCGCCCTTTTCGGGCTTCCTTTTTCGGCTTGGAACCTTTCTTTTTCAAAAAAACCCGAAACTCCCAGTTCAACAGAGTTGATGTAGACGCGTTTGTCTTTTCGGGGCTCCACGTACGAATATGCGCGTCTATCGATGGCTAGAACGACCGCGGGCTCGCCAAAAACCACGAAATGTTCTCCGAACAGAATAATTTTCGCCGGTGCCGAGGCAACGATGGTCAAGGCATACACCGCAACTATTGTTGCCTAGAAAAAGCCACAGAAGCATAGCCGACAACAGCGGAAAAGTCGCCTGTAACGTCGCCGCTAGTCGCGTAGCGGAGCAGTTCCGCCTTTTTTGAGCCTAAAGCCTTGGCTGCCGTGATTAAAGCCGTTATGGGTCCGTAGCCGCAAGCCGTGATGCCCATGTTTTCTATCGTTGCGTAGAACCGTTTTTCGTCCAGTCTTTCAACTGCCTCTAAGGCCAGTCTGTCCTTCTTTTCTGCGTTTTTATGGGGTTCGTAATGGGTCATGTCGCTGGAAGCGATTATCACGGCGTTTTTGCCGGCCAAAGCCTTTGCGGCAGCCTGACCAACTTCTCGGCTTGATTCCAAGTCTTGCATAAGAAACGCTATTGGAACAAACTTGAAACTGGAGCCGTACAAGTATTGAAGGAAGGGCAGTTGAACCTCGATGGAATGCTCGAGCGTATGTGCAGAATCGTCCACGTCTATGGTTTTTGCTTCACGCATAATAGCATCCGCAGTTACGGTGTCTATTTGTACGTCGCCGAAGGGCATACGCCATACGCCCTCGTTCATAATCGACAGTCCACTGCCCTGCCCCGTGTGGTTTGGACCAAATAGGACGACTATGTCGGGTTTGCCGTCCAAAGCCAAATTATAATAACCATGCGCTGCAACAGGGCCAGAGTACATGTAACCAGCATGAGGACACACAAGCCCGACTATGTCACGTTCGCCTTTTTCTGAAACTCTCGGAAGTTTTCCCGGACCGAGCCGGTGCAAAAAGCATTCTTCAATCTGTGCTTTTAATGATTCTGGCGAAGCGGCGTAAAACGTGCCTGCTTGACATGGACGCCTAATCTTCAAATTTTTAGATGCGCCCCCTCCGGTTTTTGGTGTTACGTTTCTTCTTCTTTTGTTACTTTAGCCTCGAAATCGTCGATGGTTTGGGTAAGGTTTTGGTCGGGTGGAAGTTCGCCTCGTTCGCGTAGGACTTGGCGAGCGAGAAGCCAGAAAATCACGGCGAGAGCGCGTCGTCCTTTGTTGTTTGTCGGGATAACCAAGTCAACACCCGTAAATTCATTGTCAGTGCTGCACAAACCGACCACGGGAACTCCCGCTGCGGCGGCTTCTTTAACCGCTTGGACGTCGGCTTTGGGGTCTGAAACCACGACTACGGCTGCGTCGATACGGTTGGGGTAAAGCGGGTTCGAGAACATTCCCGGCACGAATCGTCCTATGAGCGGCGTGGCGCCGGTTACTTCGCAGAATTTTTTCACGGGCGTTTGTCCGTAAAGCCTTGCAGAGACAACGGCGATTTTTGACGGTTCGAAGCGGGCTAGGAATTTGGCTACTGTTCGGATGCGGTCGTCTGTTTTCTTCACGTCCAAGACGAACAACCCGTCTGGTCTGACACGGTAGATGAATTGGCTCATGTCTTTTGTTTTCATGCGTGTGCCGATGTGGATGCCCGCCGAGAGTAAAGTGTCGCGTGGTAGCAGCAGGTCTTCCCCAACAACTAATCCGACCTCTGCATCGTCTACGTTTTCTTTTACCTCTTCTTTAGCATCTTTAGTTTCTTCTGCTTCTTCCACTTCGTCTTTTTCTGTTTTCTCTGACATACATTTTTACTCCTAAACAGGAAGTTTAATCATCCTCGCACGGTCGCCCAAAGTTTCTTCAATCCGAATAAGCGCGTTTATTTTTGCGATTCTTGAGCCTTCGACTATGCCGGCTTTTATTATGGGAGCACGGAAGGCGACAGCAAGATGTGCGATGTGGGTGTCGTTCGTGTCTCCTGAGCGGTGGGAAACCACTCTAACGTATCTTGCGTCTCTTGCGATGCGTACTGTTTCCCAAGCGTCAGTTACGGTGCCAACTTGGTTGACCTTAATTATCAGCGAGTTCGCAGCGCCTTTTTCTACACCTTTTTGCAGCCGGTTCTTGTTCGTGACAAACAGGTCATCGCCGCAGACGAGAACCTTGTTACCTACTTCTTTGGTTAGTTTGGCGAAACTTTCGAAATCTTCTTCGTGAAATGGATCTTCCACGTAAATTAAATTATATTTGTCGATAAGCGTTGTCACGTATTCGTATTGTTCTTGAGTGGTTCGTTTCTTCTTTTCTCGAGCATAAACGTAACGTTTTTCCTTTTGATTCCATATCGCCGACGCGGCAAAATCTATTCCGAAGCGGCATTCAAAGCCCATCTGTTCGCAGACCTCGTCGCACGCTGCAGATATCACTTGTAAGGCCTCGGTGGCTGTAATGTTTGCAAGCCAAGCGCCTTCATCATCTCTTCCCCCGACAAAGTCGGGCTTCGTTTTTGCAAGAAGAATTCCGATTTTCTTGTGGAAGAGTATGTTTGCCTTTGCAGCGTTCAAGAAGGATGTGGCTTTGACTGGGAGAATGAGAAATTCTTGTATGTCGGGTACTTGGCCAACGGCGTGCTCGCCTCCGCTTAAGACGACTCCGAGAGGGTATGGAAGTTCGCATGCCAGATAGCCGGCTAGATGCCAGAATAAGGGGATTCTGAAAGAGTTAGATGCGGCTTTCACGGTTGCCAAAGATGTGGCGTAGGCGGTTTCGCCTCCAAGGTTGCTGAAGTTACTTGTTCCGTCTATTTCATGTAGCAGTTTATCGATAAGCCCTTGGTTACTTGCATCTTTGCCTATAAGTTCCGGTGCGACTAGTTCTCGGAATTTTATTATTGCCTCGTCGACTCCGCCTTTTGGGTAATAAACGACTTCTGCCTTACCTTTGCTTGCTCCAGCGGGGGCAGAGGCTCTTCCGAAGCCTGATTCAGTTATTATGTCGACTTCAAGGGTTTCTTCACCCCGAGCGTTGAAAATCTTCCTTGCGAGTGCTTTTTTTATTATGGCTGACACATGGAACCCTCTTTATTGTCCTCTCAACTGTTTTCCTTTTCCTGCTACTTCGTAGAACTTGATGATTTCGTCTGCAATTTCAATGTGCGAAAGTAACATGCGTCGGCAACAGTAACGTTTCACGCCTAAACTGTCCAGCACTTTGCCCGCTTCTTCGCCTGCCTTAACTCTTCTGGCAAAATCTTCCCACTTGTCCGCGATTAGTTTGCCGCACGTAAAACAACGAATGGGTATAATCATCCTCGCGTCACCTGTAACTTTTCTGGTCTCTCGCTCTTGCACCCGGACCGCCGAATTTTTTAGGTTCTTTCCTTCTCGGGTCGCCGGCGAGCATGGTACGGTCATACGCCGTGAAGATTGTTTTCAAGTGAGTTTTCTTTGTCCATCGCCACAACCCTCTTGCCAGCGCCATTCTTGCAGCCTCGGCTTGCCCCATGAACCCTCCGCCGAAGGTTTTAATGTCTATGTCAAGTTGTTTCCAAACATCGACTCCCGCAAGAAGTAATGGCTCCATGATTTTGTCACGCATAATTTTTGGTTCAAGAATTTCCAGGGCTATGTTGTTGACGCGGATTCGTCCTTTACCTGGCTTGAATGCCGCTTTTGCTATTGCGGTTTTGCGTTTTCCGCTTACGAGCAAGATTTTTGAACTTGGTTTTGACATGCTACTCACCGCCTACGTTCCATCCGATTTCTTTCGCAAACTCGCCCACCGTGAAGTATGGGCATTTTAACTTCTGTGCGTTTGCGTGAGGTATGACTTGAAAACCTTTGTCTTTCATTTCTTCTGGGACGCCTATGAAAACCTTCAGCCTACGATAAGCCTGCTTTCCCTTCGGCCTAGACCAAGGTAACATGCCCCTTATGACCCGTCGGACTATTTGGTCCGGGCGTCTTCTATGGAAAGGTCCCTGTTTATAGTGTCCGACTTCTAGGAATTCTCGGGCTACTTTGAGTTTGCTTAGCCTTTTGCCGCTGATTACTGCTTTCTCAGCGTTCACTATGACCACGTTCTCGCCTTTCAACAGTCTCTTTGCCACGTCACTGCCTAAACGTCCCAAGATTAGTCCTGATGCATCAACGATTACTGGCTGCTTAGCTTGAGTTTCCATACATTTTTCACCCGATAAGTTTCACGTTGGAGCCTTTCGGATTCTTCTTTATCAACTCCGAAAACGTAATGCACTTCCCATGCGCCCGCTTTATTTTCGACACGGCTGATTCGGAAAATGCAAACGCGGCGACTGTGACTGGATGGTCGACTGAACCCGCTCCTAAAACTTTGCCTAGAACCGCGACGGTCTCGTCTTTCTGGGTGTATCGGTTAATTTTGCTCAAGTTAACTGCAGTTCGCTTGCGTCTCGTTTTGGATAGCGCTTCTGAAATTTCACGCCAAATTGCGGCTTTGTTTTCGTGTGCTGCTTTTTCCAAGTAACGAATAGCGTCTACGAGTTCGGGGTTAGTGGGTCTAGCTTGTTTCATCTTTTTCACCAGCCAATTCCTTAAGAAAATCCGCCGTTTTTTTGTCTAAAATTTTAACAGCTTCCTGCAGGATGCGTTCTGGAGGTAAGGCTCCTGTTGATTCCAAGTTAAATATGAAAGTGTTCTTGTCCCATGTCACTTCAACGGCCTTTGGATTTTTCGGACAAGCATCAACGCAGTCCAAGCAAAGCGTGCAGGCTAAAAGATTTCGCACTTCAACTTTCCCCTCTGCAACAGCAAACACGGCCTTCGGACACACCTTGACGCATTCGCCACACGCATCGCACAGTTTAGGATTAATTTTTATCTGAGGCATATTCTTGTAAGCACACACAGCCACAGGCTGCCACTTTGCGTGCTCCTTTCCCCTTCCAAGCCGCACATCAGCCTCAAGTTTCAATTTCTGCCCAGGCGCAAGTTTAACTAACGGAATATTCGCACTCACGGGCACGATTGCAGCGTTCTCTGACACAAGGCTCCCTGAATAAACAGTCGTCGTATCTGTGGCTTCCACATCCAACGTAAGCGCCACACGACAAAGATTACAGCCAAACTTGCTTTTGCATACGCATTCTTCGCGAAGGTTGTAGGCATTCAAATCCGTCTTAATCGGAACCAACCCTAACCGATGCGCAAGCACCTCGTCCTGAATCATAGAAGAATTCTCGAGGATAACCACTTCATCAATCGCCATGCATGGAACCTCAGAGATAATAATGCGCCTCAAAGCGTTAACAAACGGCGCATCAGCGTCTCGAATAACAAAACGTAAGTTGGTATCCGTTTTTTCGAGTATCTCAACATTCATTCTACTATTGCCCCTTTTCAAGAGAGCATCAATAGGATACGTGTGCCTTTCTATAGGAGAATAGGGCATTATTTCAATTTTTCTATAGCGAAAAGGAAAAAGGATGCAGGTTTAGACTCTTCTACCTCTCCGCCCACCCGGTCTTCTTGTTCCATCATGCGGAATCGGCGTGTTCTCCTCGATGCGCCCGATGCGGAAACCTGCTCTGGCGAGGGCACGTATCGCTGCTTGTGCGCCGGGTCCAGGTGTTCTTGCGTCTGAGCCGCCGGGTGCTCGGACTTTGATGTGGATGGCTGTAATTCCTTTGTCTTTGGCGATCGTGGCTGCTGCGCTTGCAGCTCGCATGGCGGCGTACGGTGAGGATTCTAGTCGGTCTTGTTTTACGAACATTCCGCCTGAGGTGCGGGCGATGGTTTCGGCGCCGGAGATGTCGGTGATGTGGATGATCGTGTTGTTGTAGCTGCTGTAAATGTGGACGACTCCCCATCTGTCGGTTTTTTTGCTCATTCTTCAGCCTCCTCTGGTCTGCCGCCGGTTTTCCGTTTTGGTTGTGGGGCATGTTTCGTTTCGGCGACGGCGATTTGGTGTATTGGATGTTCTGGGTTAGCTAAAGCGCTAGTTGGAGAGAACGTGATTTTTGCTTCTTCATCCTTGAGCACGAGGTAGCTTGGGGCGCGGACTCGTTTTTTGTCTATGGCTATGTGGCCGTGAATGATTAGCTGGCGGGCTTGATGGATTGATTTTGCCAAGCCTTTTCTGTGGACTAGTGTTTGGAGTCGTCTTTCAAGGATGTTTTCAATTGCCAAGTCTAAAACGTCGTCTAAAACTGCGGTCTCGGGTAGAATTCCCAGTCGATTGAGCCGGGTGAGGAGCTGTTTCTCCAATACTTCGCGTTGTTCTTGCGGCATGCCTAGTAGAGACCTGGCGATTCCTCTGAACCTTGAAAGCATGGTTCTATGGCGCCATAGTTCATGTTTGTTGCGGAGTCCGTATTCGCCGAGGAGTTTGAGCTCTGCTTGGAGCGTGTCGGTTCGCCAGGGGAACCGTGGTGTCTCGTATTTTTTGCTTTGTTTTTTCGGGTCGCCCATTACTTCTTACTCTCCGCCGCTTTCGCCTTCTCCATAACTAGCTTTTTCTTGACGCCTAATGCTTTGCCGCTGCGTCCAGTGGTTTTTGTTCTTTGTCCGCGTACTTTTAAGCCATATGCGTGTCGGTAGCCTCGCCATGATTTGAGGTTTTTCATTTGTTCGATATCCATTTTTTTGCGGAGTACAAGGTCTGAGCCGATTAGGTGTAAGTTTTTGCCCGTGTCTAGGTCTTTTTGGCGGTTAAAGTACCATGGGGGTAAACCGTGTTTGTCTGGGTTTCGGATTATGTCCTCTATTTTTTCTACTTCTGCCTCCGTGAGCATGCCCACTCGGGTTTCGGGGTTGATTCCGGCTTTTCTGATTATTGCTTGTGCCAAGTTTACGCCTATGCCGTTGATGTTCGGCAGTATGTAGGCTAGTTTTTCGGTGCCTGGCAGATCAGTTTCGGTTATTCTGACTATGTGACGAAATTCTTTGGACATTAAGTGGCCGTCCGCTTGATTCTTTAGGCTAACTACCGAAAAATAATGGATACTTTATTTAAACTTTCCTTCTTTGTGTTGTCAGAAGAAGATTTTACCCTCGATGAATGCTAACGTGCGTGGGTCTTTGGGTTGGTTGAAGAATATTTCAGGCGTGTCTGTTTCTATCAGTTCTCCGTCTAATAAAAGTGCGACTTTGTCGGCTAAGCGTTTGGCTTGGAACATGTTGTGGGTGGTCATGATTACTGTGGCTTTTCGTTCTCTTGCTATGTTGAGGATTACTTCTTCGATTAGCATGGCGTTGGCGGGGTCAAGGTTGGCTGTTGGTTCGTCGAGGAGTAGCAGTTCGGGTTCAATGACTAAAGCCTGTGCAAGTGCTACGCGTTGTGCTTCGCCGCCTGAAAGGGTGTGTACGTGTCTTTGTTCGAATCCGGAAAGCCGCACGAGTTTCAGCACGGTTTTTACTTTTTTCTCTATGGTTTCGTCGTCTGTCCCCCTGATTTTTAAGCCGTAAGCCACGTTGTCGTAGACTTTTGCGTTGAAGAGGACCGTGCGTTGAAAGACCATGCCGAACTTTCTTCGCCACTTGACGAGGTTTTCTGGCGAATAGTCTTTGATTTCTGTGTTGGCGAACTTGATTCTGCCTTTAGAAGGCTTGTCTAGTAAGTCGAGTAGCCGAATGAGAGTGGTTTTTCCGGCGCCGTTGGGTCCGATGATGACGAAGACTTCGCTTTCTTCAACGCCAAAGTTGACGTCACGAAGCAAGGTTTTTTGCGGAATCAGTTTGCTAAGACTTTGCACTTCCACCGACACGGTCAATGTTTTGCCTCCCTAATTTGAAGAATTGTGAGGATGATGTTTATTGCGAAGGCGATTGCGAGCAGGATTACTCCGAGCGTCAATGCGAGTTCGTATTCTCCAACTTGAACAGCGTCAACGATTTCTGTGGTAAGCGTTGAAGTCTTCAGCCAAATGTTCCCTCCAGCAATCATAATCCCGCCCACCTCTGAGATTGCCGCGCCGAAAGCAACGATAACCGCGGTGAGTAAGCCGATTTTCGCTTCTTTCAACACTGCGAATGCTGCTTCACGGTTAGTTGCGCCTAGGGAAAGGGCTTTTTCTCTAATAGCCTTGTCTACTCCACCCACCGCAGAGATTGTGACGCCGATAGTGATGGGTATAACAAGTATGAGTTGAGTGATTATCATGGCAGTCGGTGTGAAAACCAAACCCAAGAAACCCAGCGGACCTTCGTAACGTAGTAGTAGAAAAACCACTAACCCTACAACAACTGGGGGCAAGCCCATAAACGTGTTGATTATGCTTCGCAGTATAAGGTTGACAATTCGTATGGTGGTTTTCTTGCCTCTCCATTCTCTTAAGCCCAGGTACGCGCCCGTAGGTATACCAGCAATAGAGCCTAGGAGAACTGCAGTGCCAGAAACTCTTAACGTTAGGAGAGTTATGTCTAGAACATCGGGGTTTACGAGAAAGAACAAGCGTAGGGCGTTAAATAAACTCTCAAGGAACACGTACATTGTCATCTAATCGTCTCCATTTTCTAACGTTATACGGGTCAGGTGTGAGAGTCATACCACACAAGTTCCTCTTGTTGATTTTCAAAGCCAAGTTCCACGGCTTTCGGCACGTCTCGCGCCAAAGGATAAAAGAGTGTTTCTCCCTCTTTTTTGAAATCTTGAATCAAAGTTTGTCCTTCTACCGAAATAAGGAATTTTACGAATTTTACAGCGTCCTGATGGTTTCTATGAGGATATCTGTCAGGGTTGACGAGTATCACGCTGTAGGGGTTAAACAAGACACTATCATTCTGCACTAGAACTTTCAAGTTAGGCAGTTCATTTTTGAAACTGAGCCACGTGGCTCTGTCCGTAAGCGCATAGCCTAGTTTTTCATTGCAAATCCTCAAAACATTACCCATACCCGTTTTTGCTTCCCAATACCAACTGTACGTCGTGTTTTTCGGCGTCAAGCCGAGAAGGCTCCATATTTTCAGTTCAAGCAGATTCGTGCCAGACTTGTCTGCTCTCGACACAAAAATTACATTGCCCAAATCGCCAGCGGTTTTTATTCGTCTAAACGCTTCTGTAGCGTTAGTGAGCCCTCTTATTCCGGCAAGGTCGCTCGGGGGACCGATTATGATAAAGTCGTTGTACATCACGCCTATCCGATGTACCCCGTACCCTTGACTAGTAAAGTTCAACTCCAACTCTTTCGAGTGCACCAAAACCAAGTCAGCGTCGCCACCTTGAGCGATCTGAAGGGCTTGCCCCGTGCCTACATGAAGCACATCAACTTTAACATCGTATCTTTGCTCATAGATTGGCAAAAGATAACCCAACAGTCCAGAATCCCACGTGCTCGTCGTCGTGGACAAAACAAGCCTGCGAGACCGCGACAGAAAGTATTCCCCAACAATAGCAACAGTAACGAAGACAAAGACTAAAAGCACGATAACCAACTGAGTTTTAGACAGTCTCCTCACACAATGCTACCTCTAACCCGATATGTTCATCTGGAAATATCGACCCACAACATAAAAACCTATCGCTCAACAAAACGCATAAAGACCAAAAGTGAACCCACGGTCGCCTAATCATATTTGGGGTGTATTTGGAGCCTAATAGGATCATATATGGAAGAGGGGAGAGAGAAGCGCGACACGCCCACAAAAAGCACCGCCACCTCAACGCGCCTAACAACCCAGCGCTACATCCAAAAACCCAGAAAACACAAGCTTAAGAATAAAACCCAAGAATAAATAACACATAAAAAGGTGACAACACATGAAGGCAATCCTCATCATCGGCGACGGCATGGCAGACCGACCAATAAAAGAACTAAACTACAAAACCCCACTCGAAACAGCAAAAAAACCAACCCTAAACAAAATCGCAAAAACAGGCATCTGCGGGCTAATAGATCCAATCGCACCAGGCATAGTACCCGGAAGCGACGTAGCAACCCTTTCACTATTAGGCTACGATGCAACCAAAGTTTATGCTGGCAGAGGGGCGCTTGAAGCCCTAGGCTTCGGAATTGAAGTTTCATCGAACGATGTTGCTTTTAGGTGCAATTTCGGCACAGTTGACAAGAATTTCGTCGTGCTTGACCGACGAGCGGGAAGAATCGACACTGCAAGCGCCACAAAACTCGCCCAATCACTACAGAAAACTGCAAAAAAATTCCCTACGGCAAAAATACTCTTCAAAAACACCGTCCAGCACCGAGGAATACTTCGCCTAAGAGGAAAAGGCCTATCATCAATGATCTCCAGCACAGACCCAGCAAAAATAGGACAAAAAACACTACAAGCAACTCCATTAAACAAAACCCCAGAAGCCGCAAAAACAGCAAGAATCGTGAACGAGTTAATGCAACTCTTCCATGAAACATTAAAAAAACACCCAGTCAACAAAGAAAGAGAAAAGAAGGGCTTGCCTCCCGCAAACATTGTTTTGTGCCGAGGCGCCGGAACCTTACCAAACATCGAACCATTAACTCAACGTTATGGAATCCGCGCCGCAGTCGTAGCAGCAATGCCCCTTGTCAAAGGCGTGTGCAAAGTCGCTGGAATGGATTTACTTCCAGTCAAAGGCGCAAGCGGCACGTACGAAACAAATTTTATTGAAAAGGCAAAGGCAACTGTAAAGGCTTTAGAATCTTATGATTTTATTCTTACACACGTCAAAGCCACAGACGTCGCAAGCCATGACGAAAAATTTACACTAAAAATCAAGATGATCGAAAAATTAGACGGCATGGTCAACCACATAATGAAAAACATAAACAATGAAGAAACCTTAATCGCCGTTACCGCCGACCACACGACCTCATGCGAAACTGGAAATCACGAAGCCGATCCTGTGCCTGTAATTCTAGCGGGCCCAGGCGTCCGCACAGACGATGTGAAAGAATTCAGCGAAAGAGCATGCGCAAAAGGAGGATTGCATAGAATTCGCGGCATGGATCTAATGCCAATAATGCTAAATCTGCTCGGAAAAAGCATCAAATTTGGCGCTTGATTCGTTATTGAACCGGTACGAGCCGCCATTCCTTGTAATCCGTAACCACACGAACATAGCCACGTAATAAGTTGTCAACTTCATCATCGCCGGTGTCAACCCGCAAAACCCCGCCCTCTATGCCTTGCAACTTACTTCTGGTTGCGCCCACCACAATTCTCTCCTTACCAACTCGTCTCACAACTTCTGGGCTAATTTGCTGATTGCCTCGGCCTAAAAGTATGCCTTGCCTTCCAATGGGAGAAAGAATAATCCACGTGTTTTCCCAGTTTTTAATCAGGTTTAACAGTTTTGCCTCATTCACGTCTCTAACGATTTTCCCCTTACTGTACAAATCGACGCCAAGCAAAGTTTTTTCCACTCCCAACAACTCGGCAACGCACTTCACCGTGGTACCTGGACCAAGAATATACGTACCCTCAGGATCGACTATTTCCAAAATAAAACGCGCTATAGCCAGCTGATTTTCGTGTTCGTTCAAGGTCTCGGGCGAAATTTGCTTGCTCCCTTGAATTCGCATAGGAAGAAAAGGGCCAATTAGAAAACCATACAGATGCACGTTGAATTGATCGCTTCTTATCGCGGCTTCATCAGCATCCATAACCTCAAACTCTGTAAGTTTTGCCTCTTTTTCCATGTATGCTTTAACAACCATCGCAGCGTCAGATGGGTTTACCGCAAAAACTCCGCTGTACATCTTAACGCCCGACGGAACTCCTAAAACGGGAACGCTTGTTTGTGCAGCGTTTAGCGAATTTAAAATATCCCTCGCAGTACCGTCGCCACCAACGAAAATTATAAGGTCAACGTTTCTTTTTACCATAAGTTTAACGGCGTTTTCAGTGTCCTTCGCCGTAGTCACGGCTTCAAGCCTCAGTGGCAAAATCTCTGCAAGAAAACCGGCTACTTCCACTTCTTCTTTTCCCATAGGAGCCGGGCACGTTATAATTTTTAGTTGCTTTTCAAGTTCGAATTTTTTTAGGTTTATCAGAAACTCCTTTGCTCTTGCGGGCGCAACTGGCGTAGCGCCCATTTTCGCAGCGTCTTTCGCGACGTTATCAGTGCCTTTTAACCCAACTTTTCCACCCATCCCCGCAATGGGATTGACAAGAAAGCCAACCTTCAATGCCCTTCGCTCATGTATTGACTTGTCAAGCCAGAAATAAAGTTTGACATGAAAAATTCTTATATTTTGGAAGACTTAATCATGCTTTCCTCACGTTAACGGTGTAGTCAGATGCAAATAAAAACCACAAAACGAATTCTAGTAACTGGTGCCACGGGACAAATCGGCTCTGAATTAACGTTAGAACTTCGAAAAAAATACGGCAAAGATAACGTAGTCGCAGCAGGACATAAAAGGAAACCCAGCGAAAAACTCGCAGAATCTGGCCCTTTCGAGTTCGTTGACACAACAAATAAAGAAAACATCGTAGCCGTAGTCAAAAAATACGGCATCGATACGATCTACCATCTTGCCGCAGTTCTCTCTGCAACTGGCGAAGAAAATCCGCAACTTGCTTGGCATGTAAATATGGATGGGCTTTATAACGTTCTCGAAACGGCGAGGGAACAAAAAATTACTCGAGTTTTTTGGCCCAGTTCGATCGCGGTTTTTGGTCCAGACGCACCCCGCGTCAATACTCCTCAGAACGCGGTTTTGATACCTCAAACAATGTACGGCGTGACGAAGGTCGCAGGCGAATTACTGTGTAATTACTATTTTACCCGCTTTGGCCTGGACGTGCGAAGTGTACGTTATCCGGGTATAATAAGCAACGAAACGCTTCCTGGAGGAGGCACCACAGATTATGCTGTAGAAATTTTTTATGAAGCGATTAAGAAAAGACGTTATACGTGTTTTGTGCGGGAAGACACGGTTTTGCCTATGATGTATATGCCTGACTGCATTAAAGCGACTATGGATCTGATGGAGGCCGATCCAGCTAAAATTAAACATCGCACCAGCTACAACGTGACAGCGATGAGTTTTTCCGCGGGCGAATTGGTAGCTGAAATTAAGAAACACATTCCAGATTTCTTATGCGAGTACAAACCCGATTTTAGACAAAAAATCGCGGATTCTTGGCCGATGTCGCTGGACGATAGTGCCGCGCGTAAAGAATGGGGTTGGAAACCAAAATATGATTTGGCTACTATGACAAAGGACATGATAGAGAAGTTGTCGAAACGTTTTGCTGAAGGTTCGTTTAATTAGGCCTGTTACACAAAAGCCAAAATTTCTCTTAAATCCCGTATTTTTTCGATGTTTTCATTAATCTTGCCATCCCTATCTATTACGAGTGCTTGTAGTCCCGCATTTTTAGCGCCTTTATAATCATATTCTATGGTGTCACCCACAAAAAGCGCCTCTTTCGGTAATACTTGGATCTTCTCAAGCGCATGATGAAAGATTTCTCTCTCAGGCTTCATAAACCCGATGGGGTCGACGGTGATTATTATGTCAAAAGCGTTCGTGTTTAACCCTGTTTTGGCCAGCAGTTTTGCCAAATCGCTTTGTAGCCCATTGGTTATGATTCCCATCTTAATTCCTCGTCGTTTAAGTTCGATGGGTGTTTCGTTTACGTCTGGATAAAGGCTTACGTCTGCATGATCCCACCATTCCTCTGCGATAGTTTTTGCTAGATCAATTCTTCCGAAAACGCCGAGTTTTTCCAAAAACAAATTGTTTCTTTTTATCCAGAACTCATCAAACATGGTCTTCATCAGTTCCATGCTGAGAAGCTTTTCTGATTCCTCATAAGCGGTTAGGATTTCTTCTTGAGCACGGTAGATTCCATGTGTTTTGAGTATTTTCTGGAAATTCGTGACTATGCATGGTGTTTTAATGAGCGTATCGCCCAAGTCGAAAAGAACCGCTTTCAAAATGAAACCTCCACTTCTATGAACATACCGAACGCTCAAAAATGTTCCTCCAGAAAACCTAAAAGAAAGAGTTAAGATAATAAACACTTCCAAAATAGGAACGAGGCGCACAAAAATGCGAAATCCAACAGCTTTCTTACGCGAAGAATATGAAGATTTAGTGAAAAACGAACTCGACTGGAAACTCCGAATTCTACAAGGCCCAAGCACTCCATGGTGTACGGTTGACGGAAAAAAAGTCTTAATGTTCTGTTCCAACAACTATTTAGGCCTAAGCAACCACCCAAAACTCAAAGAAGCAGCAATAAAAGCCGTCCAAACCCATGGCGCAGGTTCTGGTTCAGTTCGCCCAATCGCGGGAACAATGGACATCCACATAGAACTTGAAAAGCGACTAGCAAAATTCAAGCATGCGGAAGCGTCTCTTGTTTATCAAACGGGGTTCGCCGCAAACGCAGGTTTAATTCCACAACTAGCGGGCAAAGGCGATCTTATGATCAGCGATGAACTTAATCATGGAAGCATAATTGACGGCGTTAGGTTGTCACATGCTGAAAGGGCTGTTTACAAGCACACAGACATGCAAGACTTGCAACGTGTTCTGGAAGAAGCAGAAAAGCACAATCCTCCGTATAGGCGCATTCTGATAATGACTGACGGCGTGTTTTCAATGGACGGCGACATCGCCCCGCTTGACCAAATAGCAAAACTAGGCGCAGAACACGGAGCTATGGTTTACGTAGACGACGCTCACGGCGAAGGAGTACTAGGCGAAGGCGGCCGAGGAATAGTTTCCCACTTCAAACTCAGCCGCGACAAGGTTCACGTGGAAATGGGCACCTTTTCAAAGGCCTTCGGCGTAGTAGGCGGACATGTTTCAGGATCCAAAGATCTTATCAATTTTGCCTACAACAAATCGCGTACCTGGCTACTCAGCGGGTCACACCCACCAGCAGTTGCTGCAGCTTGTATTGCCGCTATTGATGTGTTAGAGAACGAACCCCAGCATGTGCGAACCTTGTGGGAGCACACAAAATACTTTAAGAAAACCATGAAGGATTTGGGCTTCAACATCGGCAACAGCCAAACCCCGATCACACCGGTTATAGTCGGCGAAAGTGGTGTGGCGAAAAAGTTAAGCGCGCGGCTTTTTGAAGAAGGCGTGTTCGCCTTGCCCATTGTCTATCCTATGGTTGCTCGTGACAAAGCCCGCATACGTACCATCATGAACGCCACCTTAACGCGAGAAGATTTAGACTTTGCCATCAACGCCTTCGAAAAAATTGGAAAAGAACTTCATATAATTTAGCCAATCTTTCTTTGTTTTTGGTTTCGAATTACCATTCATGAAGAGTTAGGGTTAAATCTTAACGCGGCTTTTTTATGTGAAAGGCAGAGCGTGTGTGTTTGCAGTTCTGGCAACTAATCACCCAAGCGTCAAACTGGATGGAACAACTTGTGCTTCAGTATGGATATTTTGGAATTTTTCTGTTAGCTTTCATCGGAGCAGTTTCTATTTTTATACCAATCCCTTACACGGTGATCGTTTTCACTCTCGGTAGCTTATTCGATCCAGTTCTTCTAGCCTTGGCCGCGGGTTTCGGTGCGGCTTTAGGTGAATTTTCAGGTTATTTGCTTGGAATGTACGGCGCCAAAATTATAAGCGAAGAGAGACGGCGTAAAATGGAGTTTATGATGAAAGTTTTTAATAGTTGGGGACCACTTGCCATATTTGTATTCGCTTTGACGCCCTTACCTGATGATTTGTTGTTTATTCCCTTGGGTATGATGCGTTATCGTGTCGCTAAAGCGTTTGTGGCAGCCTTAGCTGGGAAGGTCGCTATGAATTTTATTCTCGCTTATACGGGAAAATTTACGAAAGGTGTGATTTATGATTTCATAAAGCAGTTTTACGGGGGCGAAAGTGATTTGGTTGCAATGTCGCTTACTGCAGTAGTTGGGGTTATCTTGCTGATAATTATATTAGTGGTCATGTTCAAGTTGGACTGGGAAAAAATCTACCATAAATACGTGGAGAAAGGAGAGAAAAAGAAAGATGAGAGTAATCGCTGACTTGCACATGCATAGCCGTTTCAGTAGAGCAACAAGTGAAAAAATGAACATCGAAGAAATTGCCCGTTTTGCAAAGATTAAGGGTTTAACTCTGGTGGGAACTGGAGATTTTTCTCACCCTAAATGGCTCAAAGACATCACCCAAGACTTGGCAGAAGTGGAAAATACGGGTCTTTACAAACCTGCAAGCGACCCCGAATCGCCCATACGTTTCATGATAACGAACGAAGTGAGCACCATTTTCACGCACGAAGGAAGTAGCAAAAAAATTCACCATGTGATTCTTTCACCTAACCTAGAAATAGCGGCGCAAATTAACGATCGACTTGAAAAATACGGCAACCTAAGCATAGACGGCAGACCTACGTTGAACATCACAGCACCACAATTAGTTGAGGAAGTCATGCAAGTCTCTCCTGAAAACGAGGTCTTTCCAGCGCATGCCTGGACGCCTTGGTTCAGCATCTTCGGCGCCTTCAGTGGATTTGACCATGTTGAAGATTGCTATCAAGACATGACACAGTATATTCATGCCCTAGAAACTGGTTTGTCAAGCGACCCGCCGATGAATTGGCGGCTCAGTGCATTGGATAAATACACGTTAGTTTCAAATAGCGACAGCCATAGCAGCTGGCCGTGGAGGCTGGGAAGAGAAGCCAACGTTTTCGAACTTGAAAAGTTGACTTACACAGAAATCTTGGACGCTATTCGGCAGAAAGATTCTAGACGCTTCAAATTCACCATCGAAACAGACCCCGCATATGGAAAGTACCATTGGACTGGGCATCGTGACTGTCATGTTTCTATGTCTCCACAAGAGGCGATAAAATTTGGAAACATCTGTCCTGTTTGCCGTAGACGATTGACTAAAGGTGTTGAGCAACGAGTTGAAGAATTAGCGGATAGACCGTCGGGATTTAGACCAGCCAATGCTATTGGGTATATGCATTTGCTTCCACTTTCTGAGATTATTCAAACTGTTTTGGGCGCCGCCAGCCCCAGTGTTCAAAGTGTTTGGGGCGTTTACAATAGATTAATAGCCGAGTTTGGAGATGAGTATTCGGTTTTGATTGACGCTCCCCTAGATAAGATGGCAAAGATTGTGGACGCTCGAGTTGCAGAGGCAATAATAAGAGTAAGAAAGGGTGAGGTTCGTATAACGCCTGGCTACGACGGCGTTTATGGACAATTGGTGTTGTTTGAAAACACGCAACCACAAAAACAAGAGAAGCAACTTGCAAGGCAACAGAAAAATTTGACTGATTTTATGTGACTAACCGTAAAAGAGTTTTTCCGCGCATAATTCATATATTCAGAAGCAAAAGATTAATTGAGGTGTCATGTTGCGGTCTTTGGCTTGCGAAGTCCTTCGGGGCAAAGTTGTCAAAGAATCGTGACTCAAACAACAAAGGAGTTGAGATGATCCCTTCGCTAGAACCCGAGAAAGTTACAACTCGGCTACTTTATTACGAAGACGCTTATATCAAACAGTTCGAGGCAAAGATTACTGAAGTTATCTGCATGAATAATAGTGTAGGCTTAGTGCTGGATCAGACGGCGTTTTATCCCGTTGGCGGAGGGCAGCCTGCTGATAAGGGTGTGGTGAAAGGTGAAAACTGGAAAGCAAACGTTGTCGATGTGCAGTGGCGGGACGGCAATCCTCTTCACATTGTGGGTGACGTGGAAGGCGAGATTAAAGAAAATGACGATGTAGTGGGCGTTTTGGATTGGGAACGAAGGAGTGCGTTAATGCGGAACCATACGGCGGCGCATTTGATTTCCGAGGCAATTCGTCAAGCCGTTGGGAACCCCATAGCAATTGTAGGGTCAGCTGTAAATGTTGACAAGTCGAGGCTGGATTTGGCGTATGAGGGTTCGCTTCGAGAATTGTTTCCAAAGATTGAAACAATAGCTAACAAAATAGTGAAGGAAAATCGGCCGATCCTGATGAGTATTATGTCGCGAGACGAGGCGGAAGAATACGTGAACAGGTTTCATGAAAGCCTAAAAACATTGCCGGCCGCTGTGCAAAAGGTCCGTATCGTGGAAATTGAAGGGTGGCATGCGTGTGCTTGTGGAGGAACCCATGTAAAACGCACTGGGGAATTGGGAGCGATTAGGGTTTTGGGGCGGGCTGCTAAGGGGAAAGGTGTCGAGAGGATAGAATTTGTAGCGCAAAGTCCTTAAGCTTAGTTAGGTACAGTTTTTGTTGGATGATGAAGAAGAGAGAAATGAGTACGCTGTGATGGAAATCTCTCGACGGGCGATCTGACACTTTCTGTTTCTGGTTTGAAAAGCAATAAATAGTATGATGAACTTTTGAAGAAGAGTAATGTGCAACTGTGCATGATAGTTGTGGTGTGTGAAGCGTTGAGCGAATTGGTAAAATGGTTTGAAAAACGAAGAGAAACACGTGCTTTGGGGATTATGCAGCGGCATTTGGCTATTACGATGTCAATTGTGAGTGATTTGGAGAAGGCGGTTGACGCTGCGGTGAAGAAGAATAGTGAAGAGATGCGGAAGCGTGTGGAAAGTATAACGAACAGCGAAAAAGAAGCGGATGCTTTGCGAAGAAGGTTTATGGATGAGCTTTCACGCGGGGAGCTTTCGCCTGTTGATCGTGAGGATTTGATGCATCTCATGAAGAGGGTTGACATGGTTGCAGATTGGGGTCGTGAATCCACGCGTTTATTGAATGTTCTGCCTATGGGAAAGGTGCCCGAGAGCTTGCAAACCGCGTTTATGCGGATGGTGAAGGGCATTACAGAATGTGCTTTTGCGTTGCGCGAATGTATTGAAAAGATGATGGATAAACCCCATGAAGCGTTGAAAGCCGCAGATGAGGTGGAGCGGAAAGAGGAGATGGTGGATGAGATTCATGAGAATTCTCGACGTTTGCTTGGGGAAGAGGAGGCTTTGAAAGCAGGGATTGCTGTTTTGGTGGGGCAGTTGTTGGAATCGCTTGAAACTGTTGCAGACAGTTGTGAGGATGCTTGTGATCAAGTAAGAGTTATTATTGTGCGTAGGTAAATGAGTTTAGAAGGAGCGAGTAAGAGTATGGAGAAAATTGCGGTTGATATTATGGAGTTGAGAAACAAGAGTGGGAATGAGGCTGTTGAGGATTTGGTTAAGTTTCTTGAGGAAAAATTGGGCGTGAAGGTTGATGTTTCTGGTGATAAGCTTTTGTTGAGTTCTAGTGAAGGAAAGGGAATGAAAGAGTTTTCAAGGTCTTATTTGCGGGTGCTTTTGCGGAAGTTTTTGCACAAGACTGAATTGAAAGAGGATTTTCGTGTGATTGCCGGGGCGAATGGTTCTTTGATTGTTAAGGGTAAGAAAATTGTAGAGGTTGAAGAGTGAGTTTCTAGGTTTTTTCTGTTCGTGTTGCCCGGCGCTATTCTAGACCCTCTTCCATATATGATCCTATTAGGCTCCAAATATACCGCAAATATGAACAGAGAACCCGTGGTTCACTCTTAAGGGTTTGCGGGGTAAAGTCTAAATGTGGTGATGCTGAAACGGGTATGTGCGGTGCCGGGATGGCAGAGTGGATAATGCGCAGGCCTTGAGAGCCTGTGAACCCTCGTGGTTCGCATGGGTTCGAATCCCATTCCCGGCGCTTAAGTTAAAGGTTGGCGTTTAAATTCTAGATCGCCTCGTTCTCTAACCAAAGACGTCTATGCAAGATTTAATATTAGAGAGAGCTCATAGAAACAATTTTAGGAAAGAACAATTTTGTAATGTTATGTTATCTTGCTCCTGAGGTAGCACAAGAAATGGACTGTGATAGTAATGAAGGGTCAAAACCCAAAGAGATCAAGTGCAAGCGAGGGGTCGAATTGGACTCTGCCAAGCACTGAAGAGTTGCTAAGTCTACCTACAGATGAAGTTTTTACTCGTTTAAATACTTCTTTGTCAGGGCTCTCTTCTAAAGAAGTAGAAAAACGACTAGAACTGTACGGTTACAACGAACTTGCCAAGAGGAAGAAGAGAGCTGCTATTGTAAATTTCCTTTCTCATTTTCGGAGCCCCTTGGTAATCATATTATTAATTGCAGGGTCGATTGCAGGCTTTCTCGGAGAAATTATAAACGTCGCCATCATATTTTCTATCGTTTTCGTAAGTGTAATACTCGACTTCTATCAAGAATCTAAAGCAGAAAAAGCTGCAGAAACGCTGAAGGAAAAAGTAACCACAACCGCCACTGTTCTCAGAGACGGCACTAAACAAGAAATTAAACTTGCCGAAATTGTTCCTGGCGACATAATATATCTTTCAGCCGGAGACATAGTGCCTGCAGATGCAAGAGTCATCACTGCAAAAGACTTGTTCTTGAACCAGTCTGCGTTAACTGGGGAATCGTTTCCAGTAGAAAAAACATCTATGCCAATAAAGGCAGAGGAAACAATGTCGACCGAATGGAATAACTGCCTTTTTATGGGGACCTCAGTTGTAAGCGGGACAGCGACAGCTGTTGTGCTGAAGACTGGTGGCCACACAGAATATGGGAAAATCGCCAAAAGGCTCGTCGAAAAAGAGCCTGAAACAGAATTTGAAAGGGGAATCAAAGGTTTCGGTTTTCTAATCATGCAAGTTACCTTCCTTCTGGTGATGTTTGTTTTTTTCATAAACGCACTTTACAAACGTGACGTTTTGGAGTCGCTTCTTTTTGCTGTGGCGCTGGCTGTCGGATTAACACCTGAACTACTGCCGATGATTATCACCGTAAATCTTTCAAAAGGAGCTCTTGCAATGTCCAAGAAGGGCGTTATCGTAAAGCGCTTGGCGTCTATCGAGAACTTTGGAAGTATGGATATTTTATGTACAGATAAGACGGGTACGCTTACAGAGAACAAAATAAGGCTTGTGCTGCACGTGGATATGGAAGGCAAAGATGATGAAAAAGTACTATTGTATTCATTTTTGAACAGTTATCACCAAACAGGGTTGAAAAGTCCACTCGACGAGGCTATACTCGGATATAAAGACGTCAATGTAAAGGATTACCAGAAAATCGACGAGGTTCCATTTGATTTCATAAGAAGGCGAGTTTCTGTCGTCGTTGAACATGAAAAACAACGATATTTTATTGCCAAGGGAGCCCCCGAGGAGATAGTCAAAGTATGTTCCTACTGTGAACATGGAGACATAATTTCCGATTTGACAGACGAATTTCGCAAAAAAATTGAACAGAAATACTATGATTTGAGTTCTGAAGGGTTCAGAGTCTTAGCAGTTTCCTACAAGAAACTTAGAGAGAAAAAAACCGTATACTCTGTGAACGATGAGAGTGATATGGTGTTTTTGGGTTTTGTGGCGTTTCTTGACCCGCCTAAAGAAACGGCTCGAGAATCCCTACAGTTATTAAGCAAGGCTGGAGTGGAACTAAAAATCCTTACAGGCGACAACGAATTAGTCACAAGAAAGACATGTGAACACTTGGGTTTTGAAATCAAAGGTGTAGTCCTAGGGAGCGAGATTGCTCAAATGCATGATGAAGCCCTACAAAGAGTGGTCGAGGAAGCAAACGTTTTTGCGAGAGTAACGCCAGCCCAAAAAGACAGAATAATCACTGCGCTGAAAAATAACGGCCATGTGGTTGGCTTTTTGGGAGATGGAATCAACGACGCACCTTCCATGAAGACAGCAGATGTGGGCATTTCAGTAGACAACGCTGTGGACGTAGCCAAGGAATCGGCTGACATCATATTACTGCAAAAGAGCTTAAGAGTGCTAGATGAAGGCGTTTTAGAAGGGCGAAAAACTTTCGGCAACACGATGAAATACGTCATGATGGGTGTCAGCTCGAACTTCGGCAACATGTTCAGCGTCGCTGGGGCATCCCTTTTTCTGCCATTCTTGCCTATGACAGCAACCCAGATACTCTTAAACAATCTACTCTACGATTTCTCCCAGTCCACCATAACAACTGACAACGTAGATGCAGAATACGTTGAAAAACCCAAAAGATGGGATATTTCCTTCATAAGAAAATTCATGATTCTCTTAGGGCCAGTAAGCTCTATCTTTGATTTCCTTACTTTCTTTATAATGTTGCTTATTTTCAAAGTCACGCCTGAACATCCCGAACTATTTCAGACAGCTTGGTTCTTGGAATCTTTATGTACACAAACATTGGTCATATTTGTTATAAGAACGAGAAGAACGCCCTTTTACAAGAGCACACCAAGCAAACTCTTGCTTTTAAGTAGCCTAAGTATCGTTGGCTTTGCGTTAATACTACCGTTCACACAATTAGGCGAATTATTCCATTTTGTAAAACCACCAGTCACGTTTTTCCCAGTTTTAGTAGGGCTAATCGGTGCTTACTTGATGTTAACTGAAACTATAAAAAAATGGTTCTATAAACGATACGCTTGACCAGGTTGACCACAACATTCAACACTTGAGACGTGCCGGGCTCGTCAGCCTTAATTGGCGCCAAAGAACAATAAGACGAGAAAAACCAATGAAAGATTACGTTACAAAACAAATAATATCCAGCGAGTTTTGGCCAAAAATAGCTGAAGACTGGCGAAAAATCAGCAATACTATTCGCAAAAAATATAATAAAGTAAACCCAGAATACCAGGACCTTTTATCTTCATATAATATTGGATTGGCTTCCTGAAACGTTTTATGGATGAAAGATGATGTTCAATTATGCTCTATCATGCTTCGGCGAGAATTTAAATCGAGGTGTAAACCTATTCACTTGGTGCCAGATACTTCGGTGACTCAAAGGCTGAGGCAAGGTTTACTATGCATGCGATAATAACGCAGCCACGTTTTTATGATAAAACCGTTATTAGTTTTAGTTGTTTTATTCCTCTTTTGCTCATCAGTTCCTTTGCCAATTTTTGGATTGCTTTGATTTGTCCTTTAACTGCGATGACCAAGAAACAGTTTCTTTCGTCAAGATGAATGTGCAAAGCTGAACTAATTATGTCTCCATACGAGTGTTGAGTATCGGTTAAGCTTTCTTCTAATCCTCTCACTTCATGATCGTAAATAATTGTGATCGTACCAGCAGCAGTGCCTTTTTCTTTATATGTCCAACTGTATTCGGTTAGGAAGTTACGCATGGAAAGTTGGACAGCCTTCGATCTGTCATAGCCCATGCTGGCAACTGTCTTGTCAAACTCCGTAAGCAAATCTGTCGGTACAGAAACACTAATTCTCGAGACGCTCTTTTCCGACACGACAAACACCCCGAATTCACTTGCATCCCATATAAATTTATATTTTGTCTAACCACAGACTTGTCCTGAAAACTAATAATTTTTATTGAAAAACCGACTCGTTTTTGTTCTTTCTAGAAGTTGCGAAACTCTTATTAATTTGGTATTACTTTTTACTAAAAAAGTATTACTGAGGAGAAAGCCCGCATGCACATACCCGACGGATTCCTCACTCCCGCAATCTGCATCATCATGTACATCATTTCAGCGGTATTCCTTGTTTGGTCATGGAAAAGAATCAAGGAAAACTATCCGCGTTCGTTCGTCCCCTTAATCGCAGTTTCAAGCGCATTCATCTTCGCGGCTCAAATGCTCAACTTTCCCATAGCCTATGGCACAAGCGGACATCTCGTAGGAGGAACACTGTTGGCAGTTTTGCTCGGCCCTCACGCCGCGATTCTGAGTATGACTATTGTGCTTATGATACAAGCGATCTTCTTCGCCGATGGGGGAATTTTCACGTTCGGAGCCAACGTCTTCAACATGGCAGTAATAGGAGGACTTTCGTTTTATATCTTAAAAATAATTTCCAGCGGCGCGAAAAGCCAGAAGCATGTTTGGATGGGCGTGTTCGTAGCTTCATGGCTCTCTGTAGTCTTAGGCTCTCTTGCATGCGCTCTACAAATTGGTGTTTCGCCAATGTTCGCTTCCGCGGGTGGAATCCTTATGACCGTGCCTTCGATGCTTTTCTGGCACACGATAATCGGTATAGGCGAGGCTGCAATAACGACTTCATTGATTTCCCAGCTTCAGAGGCTACAACCTACTGTTCTGAATGGGTTGGCGATTCTGAGGAGAGAGGTGCTGTGAAAAGTTATCGCAAAGCCTTACTGCTTATAGTGATTTTTCTGATAGTCCTAATACCTTTCGCGTCGACATTCCCAGATGGCCTCGAGAGAGTCGCCGAATCTTTAGGAATAGCCGAACCCGAACCATTGTGGCCAGGATTAATGTCAGACTACGCGTTTCCAGGAATTAATAATCCATATGTCAGTGTGCTTGCCGCTGGAGTGATAGGCGTGTTTTTGGTTTTCTCTATTTCATATGTTGTAGGGTACGTATCTACGCGGAAGCATAAACAGACTAATGAATAATATTCAAAACAGTTGAATGGCGGAGGATTTTAGATGGGTTTCTATTCTCCGATGACACTCTGAAACCCATTCGTGAACGATAAATTTTTAAGAAACTTTAAATTTTTGGAAAAATTACAACTTTGGCGGGGTGGATTTTATGGCTACGATAAAAGAGGTCCCCTCGAAAACCACTGGTTTCGAACGCATAGGCGCTCATACACACATTAAAGGGTTAGGTTTGGACAAAGATCTGAGGGCAATTAAGGTAAAGGACGGTATGGTAGGCCAAGAAAAAGCCCGAGAAGCCGCTGGTTTAGTTGTTCAAATGATAAAAGAAGGAAAACTCAGCGGAAAAACAGTAATTCTCGCCGGCCCCCCTGGCACTGGAAAGACGGCCATCGCAGTGGCAATATCCCGAGAACTAGGCATGAACGTCCCGTTCATCCAGATGAGCGGCAGCGAAATCTACAGTAGCGAACGTAAGAAAACCGAGGTGCTGATTGAGGCTATTCGCAAATGCATCGGCGTTGAGATTCACGAGATGCGAAAAGTGTACGAAGGCGAAGTTGCCGGTGTTGACATAAGAACCACGGCGCATCCGTACAACCCATACCAAAAAGTCCCCGAAAGCGTACGACTCACACTGAAGACCACCAAACAGGAGAAGACCATCGAAGCTGGTGCTTCTATTGCACAACAAATAATTCAGCAAGGAATTACCGAAGGAAATGTTATTCAGATCGACGCCGAAACCGGCAGAGTTGCAAATTTGGGGCTGAGCATGGAAAGCACGAGAGGCAAGACTTATGATGTTGATACCAGCGAAAAGATTCCCCGGCCCGCCGGCGATGTATTAAAGGAGAAAGAATTCGTTTACACGCTTACTTTAGCAGACATGGACGAAATTAACGCGAGAAACCGTATGGGCGGCGGCATGTTCTCACTCTTTTTCGGCGGTGCAGAAACCAAGGAAATCGACACTGAAATTAGAACCGCCGTCGACGAATCCGTAAAAAAACTTGTCGCCGAAGGCAAAGCGTTCATTCACCCGGGCGTCTTATTCATCGACGACAGCCACCTGCTGGATTTGGAGGCTTTCAGTTTCCTCGGTAGAGCACTTGAAAGCGAACTGGTTCCCATAATCATCCTGGCCACAAACAGGGGCGTCACTACGATCCGCGGAACTGACATCAAGAGTCCCATGGGCTTCCCGCTTGATCTGGTGGATCGTTCTGTCATCATAGCCACTAATGAGTATGATGCTGAAAGTATTAGGGAAATCCTCCGAATTAGAGCGAGAGAGGAGAAAGCAACCGTGGACGATGATGCTTTGGAGAGGTTAACAGGAATAGGCGCGAAATCCTCCCTCAGGTACGCCGTGCAGCTTCTCAGTTTGGCAGCCCAGAACGCAACGACGATGAAACGTAAATCCGTCACGGTTGAGGACGTAGAGAGAGTGGACTCGCTGTTTATGGACGTAGGCGAAGCCAGCGAACACCTAAGGAAATACGAAGAGAAACTCATGTATCACTGACCTTCAAAACCTCGATTTTAAGGAAAGTTGAGAAAATGGCACGCAAGAAAAGGGAGAGAAGCATAATAGACAGGCTCTTTGAAGGCTCACTGTTCGAAGACACGGACGAGTTATTCTCTGGATTAGAGGATGAAGAAATGAGCAGCGGATACTCTGTAAGCGTAACTCAGACACCCGAAGGAACCAAAGTTCACGCAAAAATAGGTAAAAACGTAGACGCTGACGAAGTTAGACGACACCTTCAACAACAGTACCCCGGCGCAGAAATCGAAATCGAGGGAGGAAAACCATTGATAAAAGAAATATCCACCAAATCACTCGACGAAAAGAAAAACAGAAAAGACCAAAAACAATAATAATCCTCAGCGCCGCAACAGTTTCATCAGATAAGTAATTAACTTTTATCGGTGTAGCGTTGGTTACGTTTGAAATACGTCTGTTACTGCAATCATGCTAAAAATCTTATATACCAAACACCGAAAAATCTACAAAAAAATATTGATGTAGGTTCTCTTGTATGAAATACAAAATTACATTGGGTGTCTTAATTTTCACGTTCGCTATAGCAAGTTGCGTCAACGCCAACATCGTTGATAAAACAAAAGGCGATGGCATCTCTCTTCCCATAACTTCCAGAAGATTCCTAACAGGGGTAACCCCCACGTTCAAGTTAAATGGAACACTCGAAGAAGCGTATAACGCAGCTGGTTCTGTTGCAGAAGTTATGAACCTATGGTTCGTGAATGTGCCGTGGTATAACACGACTAAACATCTTTTAAAACCTCAGACACAAGGACTTTTGTGGCTTATAAACTCAAGCGGTTTGACACCTATATTTCAGCTAAACTTTTGG
>JABFQO010000019.1 GCA_019685575.1 Candidatus Bathyarchaeota archaeon A05DMB-4
CATATTTGCGGCATATTTGGAGCCTAATAGGATCATATATGGAAGAGGGGCCTAGCCAGCGTCGCGCACGACAGAAAACTTTCCACGCAAAAAAACACATACAATAAGCTTATATCCCAATTTCCCATAGTGCATCTCACATCACGATAGGAGCATAAACCAAAAATGTCTGTTTGGCACGGCGACCTACACAAAAGAAAACCATCAGGCGGCAGAAAACGAGCCTACCGAATGAAAAGACGCTTCGAACGAGGCTCATTCCCGACAGAAACCATGCTCGACGAACCAAAAAGAAAAATCGTCCGCAGCCACGGCGGCAACAAAAAAATCCGCGCTGTCAAGGAAAAAAACGCTTGCATCACAAACCCCGAAACCGGCAAAACCGAAAAAACAGAAATTGTCCGCGTAGTACGCAACCCAGCAAACGTCGACTACAACCGCCGCGGAGTAATCACAAAAGGCACAATCATCGAAACCCCACTCGGCTTAGCAAAAGTAACCTCGCGCCCGGGCCAACACGGAATAATCAACGCAGTTTTAGTACCCAAAAAAACCGAAACCACATAAACAAGCCCTCATTTAACTTGTTCTTCCCAATCGGTTATGCACCCGCCTTCCGGAATTAAAATCACGATTGTTCCGTCAGGCAACGATAGCCTTGGATTTGCTTTAACATTCAAGAATTGCTTCTCTCTAGTTTGCACGTTAATCGAGGTTTGCTTATAGAATCTTTCTTCTTTCGGGTGATACACCATCTGCAACAGACTCTGAAAACCCTTCACTGGAAAACTCCCGCATCTTTTCCTTACCTCAGCATCAACGGCTTTAATAGCATCAAGAACACAAGCATCATCTTCAAGCACAAGTTCTAAACCACCTGGAAACATTCGACTTAAATCACGATGCCGAACGATCAAAGTAACTGTTTTCATAAGATTCCCCTTCGAAAATTTCTCCGCTCACAACACAAAAACCTAACAAAGCATCCCTACGTTTTTGCACGGAGAACCGCAAGTTCTTTAGCCATCTTCCGCAAAATCTGAAGCTTGGAACCCTTCTTGCTTACCATAATCGCGCCTGTTTTCAACCAATGAGCCGCTGGATGAGATGCTTCGGCGACTATTTCCGGCGACAATCCCAATCGTTCCGCGACCTTCTGCAACTCCTCAAGCTTCGGTGCAGGCAAAGCAATGTTCTTCGAAATTTTTCTGCCTTCACTCCGAGTTCTGCTTTGATCAAAATATGCAGGCCAAATTATGAACCTTTCTTGTTTGCGCATAACATACCACTCCTTTGATCAGAACATATATCTCTAAAAGTGCATGTTAAAGATTGTTGCGCCAAAATAAAGAAAACACACGACAAAAAGGTGCACAAGTTTCATATTTTTAAGCACACCATTGTATTTTGGTGAAGCAAAATGGCAAAAGGTTTTTGCGCCAAGTGCGGAAGAGAAGTAGGAACATTCTTTAAACCCGCAGGATGGCAATGCCCCCGTTGCCAACGAGTGTTTTGTGAGGCATGCTGTCCAAAGTTGGGCGTGATTTTCAAAAAACCTGCATGCCCCGACTGCGGTATCGAACTCAAAAAATAAGGTGTGCCGCATGCCTATCCTCAAACCAGGTGAAGAAATCCTCGCCGGAGAACACACAAAATTTTACGACACCCAAGGATACCTTACGCTTACTAGCCGTCGACTGATTTTCGAGTACAAACCACGAGGCTTGAGCAAAAAAATGTACACGTCAATTGACATGCTTCTCGAAGGCATTTCAAACGCTTTTGTCGAAGGCGTGCGAAAAAAGAAACTCGTTATTATCGTCAGACCAGGTTTTTTTGGTAAGGATGTAGTTTCACGTTTGGAGTTTTCTGTCCGTGACCCCGATTCTTGGCAAAACAGGCTGACAGAATTGAGAAAATCCATTCCAGACACACAAGTTAACCCACAAGCCACAGGCTGGATTTGCCCAAAATGCGCAACCTTAAATTCGTCAGACACACAAAAATGCGACAGATGCGGATTGCCAAGACCAAGGTAGTTCATTGTGCCAACACCTGAGGAGCTCGCGGAACAAGGACGTTTTCTTGAAGCGGCAAGGCTTTATCATGAGAAGGCTTTGAAGGCGAAGGATGTACATGAACGGAGGCGTTTTCTAAATTTTGCTGGACGATGTTATGAATCGGCAGGCGAGCCTTCGCTAGCTGCAAAGTGTTTTTTGGAAGCGAGTGATTTGGAAATGGCTTTGGGCTCGGCGATAAAGGCAAAAAACCCACTTGTGCTTTCTACAGCTTTAGTGGAAACTGGACGTAAAAATGAGGTTGTTAATCTTTTGCTAAAGTGTGCATTACGACTTGTCGAGACACGAGATTTTGGGGTTGCACGGAGTTTTTGTAAAGAAGCGCTGAAGTTTAGGCGTTCTGATTTGGCGACAGCTCTGGTTTACTTGATTGATGGCTTTATAGAGGGGAAATCAGAGAAAGTTGTTTTGAGCATAAAGCTGGCGCGGGCTTCCCACGAGGACGCTGAGTTGGCGCGGGAAATAAGTTTCATCGCAAACAAATTTTTGGCAAATATGCCGAAAGTTCCAAGCCAAGTGAAGGAAATTCCGAGACGTTGCCCCGAATGCGGAGCACCGTTTCCACTTCAAAAAAGACACGGCAAAATCATCGAATGCGAATACTGCGGTTTCATGGTGAGGATTGATTAATTTGCAACGTCACCCCATCGTTGTTTTAGTTACCACATCTGATAAAAAAGAAGCAGAACGCATTTCACATTCTTTACTTAACGAAAAACTAATCGCGTGTGCAAACATCATCGGCCCGGTTCATTCGCTTTTTCGGTGGGCTGGTAAAATTGAAAAAGTTAGGGAGTACGTTGTTTTGATGAAATCTCGTTCGGATTTATTTGAAAAACTTTCGGAAAGAGTAAAGGCTTTGCATACTTACGACGTACCCGAGATCATTGCGTTGCCTATTGGGCAAGGTTCTTTGGAGTATCTAAAGTGGATTGATAGTTCGCTTGAACTTCCAAACGAGTGACGATTTATCGTCCGATAAGATAACCTAACACGAGCCCTAACGCAAGTGGAATTATGACGGTCAAGCCGAGAAATAGCATTATTACACCAACGACGTTAACAAATTGTGCCGGAGAAATACCTAGTTGCTGCACGACGGCATCGCTTATAGCTACAAACTGGCTGAAATTGACCAAAACACCAACAAAGCTTATCACCATGAGCCCAATCAACGCCTTCACAAGCCTACCCAAAAAGTAGCCCAAGGCGAAACCAAAGAAAAACTCTACGCTTAAGGTGATGTACGTCGCCGTAGTGAACAGTGAAGCAAACTCTGACATGGCTTTTCGCCAACAAGAATCTCTCAAACTTCGTTTAAGTTTATTGTGAAAACATGATAATTATCTTGAGTAAAGATTTGCCTCCGTAAAAGCTCGGTTGGATTAAGAAAACGGCTTCCTTCCAAAACCTTTCGCACGTGGTGGGCCGGGCAGGATTCGAACCCGCGACCTTCGCCGCGTGAGGGCGACGTCCTAACCAACTAGACTACCGGCCCTACCTCAAGCCATAAGAAATGGCGTTTTGCATTTTAATGTCTTTCTTTTACGCCCAAAAATCTTTTTCAAGAGAAACAGCTCAATAGAATGCACTTACACAACTCTTATTAGCATTTGGGATGAAGTATTTTTTGGAGGATGAAGGACCTGAAAGTCAAGGCGCTAATTCTCCTAACAAACTGTCTCCTAATCACTTTTGTGGCTGCAACACAAATCCGCCCCACGCTGGCGGAGGAACCTAGAATTACAGCGATGATTGGATACCCATTTGCAGGGAACGCTGGAAAACTCTTCGGCATTGCTTTTATGATTCAAACATTCTCCACTGGCTATACGGGCGGGTTAGAAATCCACTTGGGGCCATGGGGCGGGGGTGCACCGCCCAACTTTACGGTAACTATGGACATAGATTTGCCTGCTGGTCAGAAAACGGCGGTATTCTATTATTGGAACTCAAGCGGGTACGGTTTGGGAACGTACTGGATGAGTGCCCAATTCGCGGGCATGCCGTGGACAATCTATTACGACGGAGGAATTACCCTTAGCATACCCGGAGACATCAACGGCGACGGTATAGTTAACATAAAAGACGCTACGATAATTGGACTAAACTGGCTTAGGGGATTACCACATCCGCGCCCGCCATGGTGGAACCCACAAGCAGATGTGGCGCTTCCAAAAGGAATAGTGGACGACAACGACCGACTTGCAGAGGAAAACGCTCAAACTCAGCCCTACGAGTCCAAGTATGACCTGGTTTATGACGGCGTAATTGACGACAAAGATTTGCTTCTCGTCCTCATAGCATGCACACCAACCCCGTCTAGCGGTCCTGCGAACTGGAACCATGCGGCTGATTTGAATGACGACGGCATAATAAACATAATGGACGCTACGATTATTGCGTTAAATTGGATGAGAAGGATTCCTCCTTAGGCCTGTTCATCGTCTTTATTGTTTTTCAGTAGTTTAGTTAGCCGTCTGATTTTTCTTTCGTCAACCACAAGCCACGCCAAAGCGGCAAACAAGCATATTCCCAATAAAGTAGCGTAAATGTAAAAAATCTTCAAAGCCGCCGCCAATGTTGTGTCAAGTTGACCCCAATTAGACTGTTCGACGATATAATAAACCGCGGCGATGCCGATGAATAGAATCGATGGAAAAAGAAACAAAACAAAAGTCCTTAAAGACCCGCCATCTTCTGTATCAGCTGTTCCCAAAGCATCTTCGCCCGACAATACATAACCCTAAACAAATTTAAACATTAACCATGCACGGTCGTTCCGAAAACTCAGAAAGAACCTTGGGCGCCATTGTGTAGGGAGACTGATAAGCATATGAAGGGGGTTGCAATGGATAATTGGCGTGAATGTTGCGGAGAAAGTAGGCGTAAGGCGGTGCTTAGTTGTTGTTTTTTATGTGTTAGTTTTATTAAGCTTTGCAAAGCCGCATCCTTGTGTTGGTGGTTTGGTTGAGAAGAATAGTGTTGAGGGCGTTTACGGGGTTTGCGTGTTTCGTGTTTGTTGTTTCGATTTTTCTTCCCTTTCTCAGGGCTAATGCGTTTATTACCATACCTGAAGTTGTGTCCGTGACCGTGAGGTTTTGGTCTTTCAAATATGCTTCTGAGTCTGTTTACATGTGGTCTCCACGTTATATTCATGTTTCAGATAGTGATTTTGGTGATTACTTGCGTTGGGTGGATTATGCGGGGTTTGAAGGTGCTTTTTTGATTTTCATGCTTGTTGCGCAATTTTTGACTTTCTCTTTTGCAGTTTTAGCGATTGTCTTACGTCGATTTGGTTTTCTTTGGCATCTGTTAGCTGCAGTTTCTAGTGTGGCGATTGTGTGTAGTATGTGGTTGTTTAGCAGGCAGAGCCCGGGGCATTTCGGGATAAGGGTCACTGGGTTCGAGCCAGGGTTCTATCTGGCTATAATCTCTGCCTTGATGTTTAGCGCGCGCGCTAGTTCGAACCTCTCCCGGGCTACCATCCTCTAGCGTTTAATTTATACTAATTTGCCGAGGTTTTAAC
>JABFQO010000014.1 GCA_019685575.1 Candidatus Bathyarchaeota archaeon A05DMB-4
ATTAAAGTTTAAGTTGAGCAACACGTATTCCTTCACTTCCACCGACTCGCCAAGACAATGTGAAAACAATGAGTGCCGATGAAATAATCAAGCAAATCCTTTCGGCAAGACCAGATTTTTCGCGAGAAGAAATCATGCAGAAAATACGTGAGAAAAACACGGTAGTTGGAGGGTTCCTAACTGAAGAAACAGCGGCACGATTGGTGGCTTCGGAATTAGGTGTGGAAATTGCGCAGAAACGTTTTGTTTTCAAGGAAATCCCAATCGGCGAGTTAGTGTCAGGCTTGAATGACGTCACGGTTACTGGTAGAGTTTTAATTGCATACCCTGCACAAACATATAGCCGCAAGGACGAAACTGAAGGGCAACTCGCACGGTTGCTCATCGTAGACAAGACCGGCGCACTGCGAATTTTACTTTGGAACGACAAGGCTGAACTTGCCAAAAATGGAAAAATTAAACAAGGACAAATACTCCGCGTTCTTCACGGATACGTTCGCGAAGCAAGAGACGGCGACCTAGAACTCCATGTGGGGCACCGCGGAGAAATACAAATCAATCCTTCAGACGTTAAAGAAAAAGACTATCCCGAAACGTCAACTTTTGCCACAAAAATTGGAAAAATAACTGCGAAGCAAAAAAAGGCAAACGTGGCGGGGGTTGTTCGTACGATTTCTCCAGTTACGGTTTTTCAGAGACGAAACGGTACAGAGGGCAAAGTACAACGAGTAACGTTAGACGATGCGACTGGACAAATAACCGTGGTTTTCTGGAACGAGGAAATTGACACGTTGAACGATGTGCAAGTGGGGGAGCGCTTGGAGATTATAAATGCAAAAGTAAAGGAACGAATTGACGGAAGACTGGAATTGCACGTAGAAAACAGGACTTATGTTGAAAAAATACCACTCATAGAGGAAAAAATCACCAAAATAGCAGATTTAACCGAAGAAGGCGGGCCAGTTACGATCGAAGGCGTTGTCAAAACAAAACCTATGAAAAGAGAAGTATCCACCTCGGGAGGGGAAAAAGTTGCTGTTGCCTCTTTTGAATTGGAAGACGAGAGCGGTGCGATATTTGTATCTGCGTGGCGAAAACACGCCGAAACCGCAGAACGATTAAGCGTTGGCGAAAGAGTTAGGATAAAGGACGCTTTTGTTCGTAAAGGGTTTGGGGAGAACTTGGAAGTTACCACCCGAGCATCTTCAAAGATAGAAACTTTTTCGCAATAGTCTTTTATGCCACAAACTATCCACTATACTGCTCCCAAAAGCTGGTGAATGATCAATGCAGAAAATTCAGTTTCAGCTTCCGGTTGACGAGTTTCCAACAAAATGGTACAACATAATTCCCGACCTTCCAGAACCTTTACCTCCGCCTAAGGAACCCGAAGACGGGCACTCACGCATGGAGTACTTGGCGAAAACCATGGTGGGCGAATGCCTAAAACAAGAAATGTCTACTGACCGCTGGGTGCCGATTCCAGAGGAAATCCGAGAACGCTACATTCAGGCAGGTAGACCGCGACCGTTGTATAGGGCTGTTAGGCTGGAGAAAAAGTTGGGCTTGAAAAAAGTTAGACTCTACTACAAACGCGAAGACCTATCGCCCACGGGCTCGCACAAAGTCAACACCGCACTCGCACAAGCTTACTACGCCGCGAAAGAGGGAAACACTACACTTGTAACCGAAACAGGCGCGGGGCAATGGGGTAGCGCGCTTTCGTACGCCGCAAAACTGTTCGATTTGGATTGCGTGGTTTTTTGGGTAAAATCTGTTTATGATTGGAAAACAGACCGTCGCACTTTAATGAACCTGTTCGGTGCCAAAGTTTACGCTTCTCCCAGTAAAGAAACTAAGACAGGAAAAGAAATTTTGGCAAAAGACCCGAACAGCCCGGGCAGTTTAGGCATCGCGGTTTCAGAAGGATTAGAATACGCTGACACGCATGATGGATGCGTTTATTGCTTGGGGTCGGTGCTTAATCATGTGCTAATGCATCAGTCGATTATTGGTTTAGAAGCCATCAAACAATTCGAAATTGCAGAGGATTCGCCTGATTTAATCGTCGGCTGTCTCGGCGGCGGCAGCAACTTTGGCGGTATAGCATTGCCATTTGTTGGTGAAGTCTTAAACAAAAAGCGAGAATGCGAGTTTCTTGCTTCGCAGTCTGAAGCCGCGCCGAACCTTGCAAAAGGCGAGTACAAGTACGATTTCGGCGATGTGGGCGAACACACGCCACTGTTGAAGATGTACACGTTGGGGCACAAGAAGGACATGGTTCCCATAAAGGCCGACGGACTTAGGTATCATGCAGCGGCGCCTTTGATTAGCCTGTTGCGTCACCACAATATTGTCAAAGCCGTAACCTACCCAGCCGATGAGAAGGCGATTTTTCAAGCAGCAACCATGTTCCTACAAAGCGAAGGCTGGCTAATAGCGCCTGAATCAAGCTACGCCGTTAGAGCCGGGATAGATGAAGCGTTGAAAGCAGAGAAGGCTGGTAAAGAACGTGTCATTTGTATGAATATAAGTGGCCACGGCTTCCTGGATTTGACGGCTTACAAGGAGAAGATGGGTCTGCCCTAACCGTTAAACAGCATGCGTTTGACATAAAAAAACTTTACCGCGTTTTTTTCTCTAATTTACTGTGAGCCTTGTGCATTCTTAGGGCGGAGTATCAGTGGACGTTTCTTGAGGCGGCAGTTTGTTTTCTTCTGTTTCCTGTGGTGGTTGAAGCGGCGCTTCTTGAGGCGGTGTTTCTTTTGTCTCTTGGGGTGTTTGTTCTGTTGGTTGTTGTTCTGGTGGTGCTTGTTGCTGTGATTGAGAATCCTGTGGTGCCGATGTTTCTTCTTGAGAGGCTTTGTTTTCTTCTAATGGTGGCTGTTCTTCTTTGGGCTGTTGGGTTTTGGTTTCGGCAGGAGGGGTTTCTTGTTCAGTTGAGGAAGTTGTCTGCTGTGAGTCTTCTGAGGGATGAGTCTCTTCGAGTGGTGGCGAGGTAGGCGGTTGACTTTCTTCAACTGTAGGGGATGTGGGCGGTAAATTGCCTCTTTTGTTAATAAGCCAGAAGACAATGACTAAGATTAGCATCATCAGCCCTAAAACGCCAGCGACTAATCCGTAAAATGGGACGACCAAAAGCGACACGACTGAACTGTCGGCGCCCGCGTAGTCCCTATTTCCAGACCAACTGGCTTCTAAATAGAAAATCCCGCCTCCTTGCGGTCTCCATTCATAAATGTACGCGCCGTTATTGTTGACGCTTACTATGGCTAATTTACTCCACACGCCGCCGAGTGAACTCACGTAGATGGTAACGTTGCTTGCTGTCGATGGAGACACCATTCCGCTGATCGTGATTACGCTGTTTTCGATGGCAAAGAATGAGGAAACGGAGATTGTGATTTGGGAAGGATTTAACGGTGTGAACGAGGCTAAAACTTTACTCGGCGCTGTTTGCTCATAATTCACGATGGCGATTACGTTAGGGTTTACAGACCTCAGTTCTGTGGGGCATTCTCCGACACGCCAACCATACGGAAAATTGTCCCCAGTAGTTTCTGCGATGTAGTAAGTTTTGCCATTATAAACGACATAATACACGCTGCCTCCTCTGGCATAAGTAGGTCTGTGAGGAAGGCTAACACCTACGTTCAAATGTTGCTTAGTCGGATACTCGAGCAAAACAACATCCAACCCTCCCGCCTTCAGAATAGACGCCACCAGCAAAGAAAACCCGCCGCAGTCGCCTTTGTTTAAAACCAGAGTTTCAACTGGATAAACTTCTGGATAAACTTCGTATGGAATCTGATGTGTTACGCCTAAAACAGCGTCAGTAAAAATTTCAGCGTCAGAATAAACTTGCCATAAAGCATCAGCTATTGGTTTTACGGCGTCTGGAGTTACAAGTTTACCAAAGTCGCTCGAAGTGTAAATGTCGTGATTTTTGCCTTGATAGTAATTGTATAAAGACGAAGTTATGGACACAGTTAAGCTGTACGTGACCGAACCGTTTGGACGATCGAGAAGCCTAAACGTACGTTCATAATTTTGTGCGTTCACGACATTAAAAAGTGGTGAAACAACGCAAAGGAGCAATAACGCCAAGATGACAGTGCTTCGCTTCAAATCCATCACTATCTTTCATCATTACAGATGGTTTGGAGACAACTATGCTTTATGAAAATAAAATTCATATGCATAATCAAGACCGCTGAAATTTTCTCGAAACCTCCTCTAAACTGGTCCCAACTAACTCAATCTTCTCCTGTCTTATCTCGCCCAACCCTTTCTCGTAGGCTCGTTTAATGTGGTATATTTCAGTAGGCTCGATGCCCATGATACGGCAAGCAGTTGCATCAACGGCGACAACGTCTTTTCCAGCAACTATCAAATCCATCTTCACGGGAGTCCCCGAGACCGGACCTGGCCCTTCTAGGGCATAGAATCCATCGATCACGGTTAAACGGGGTTTTATGACGCTGTTTATGTCGACGATGACTTTGCTTATGTTGCGTAGATGATATTTGAACTTGAATTTTGTGGGCAGTAAGCCGAACAAGTTTTTCATACCCAAAGTTACGCCGGTTTCGCTGTGTGTTTTGAGTTTCGCCGCGTTTACTATTGCGGATTCTACGACGATTTTTGGCACGGTAATTCTATGCAAAACTTCTGGGTTCGGAACTGTTAATTGGATTTTTTCTTTTTCTTTCCTTAAGTTGATGAATTCGACCTTGTTGTTCTTGCATACCTCAAGCATGCCTGTGGCTTTGCATGCCTTGTCCGCGTTTGTCGTGGACGCGTCTGATTCTACTACAAAAACTTGGTCAGTGAACTCCTTCATCTTACGTATCAGCGCCTCAACCACAAGCGGATCAGTCGTGGCTCCGGTTTCGTAAGTTTTGGTCGAGATAAAATTGACCTTAATTAACACGCGAGGCTTTTCTTGGAGAACATCCTTCAAACCGCCGATCAAATCTAGCGCCTTGTAAACTGTCTCGTGCTCTCTCTGTCCCTTGACAATGGACACTCGGTTCATTTTACTCACTATTTCACCTAAAGATCTAAAAAAAGAAAGCACGCGTGTCGTATTAATTCGTTACTTTTTCAGTAAGATTCCGCGAAAACAGAGTTTCACGCGTTATTCTGACTTTAATTCTTCCATTAGCCCCAGCAACGGATACGGGAATATATGGCTCTTTTCCGGCTGAAAAGTTAATGTTACCTTTTCATTGACGGGTAACGGTTGTTCCGCTAAACTTGGCCTTGTTACGATAACCGTCTCTTCAGTTTTCAAGTAAACCTCATAACGTGTCGTGGTACCTTCGAAGCTTACTCGTTTAATCGTGCCCGTGATGCCGTTTGCTGTTTTTTTCCAGCCTTTCTGCATGGTGAAGGCTTCAGGACGAATGACAAGCACAACTCTTTCGTCTTTTTTCCTAGCTTTGGCATTGCAAGCGTCCACAGTGACGCCCCCACGAAGCCTTACGGTCGTAAAATCCTGTTGTACATCTACGATGTGCCCCTCGAGAAAGTTTGATTCGCCAATAAAGTTAGCCACAAACAGATGCTGCGGGTTCATGTACAAGTCATACGGAGTGCCCACTTGAAGAATCCTTCCTTTCCGCATAACTGCAATTCTGTCAGAAATTGCCATGGCTTCGGCTTGGTCGTGGGTGACATGGATTGCCGTGAGCCCAAGGTCTTTTACGAGGCGTCTGATGTCGTATCTCAGCTCGTTCCGAATCTTTGCATCCAACGCGCCGAGAGGCTCGTCCAATAATAAGAGCTTAGCGCCAGCTGCTAGAGCTCTCGCGACGGCGACTCTTTGCATCATGCCTCCGCTGAGTTCGTTTGGGAACGCTTCGGAGCGTCCGTAGAGTTTTACCATTTCGAGCGTTTCTCGACCCAGTGCTGATGCTTTCTTTTCTTCCCATGCCTTAATGTGTGGGCCGTATGTTACGTTCTCCCAGACGTTCATGTGGGGAAACAGTGCATAGGTTTGGAAAACAAACCCGATTTCTCTCTCTTCGGGGGGCATATTGTTTACGAGAACGTTGTCTATGTAGATGGCGCCCTTGTCCATTGGGATTAAGCCTGCAATAAGCCTCAACAACGTGGTCTTTCCGCAACCACTCGGGCCTATCAGGGAGAAGTATTCTTTGTCATAGATTTCTAAGCTTACGTTGTCTACAGCGACGATTTTACCGTCTCCGAACGTTTTGGAAACATTGACTACCTTAACGTTTGGCATCACCGTCGCCTCCCATCTGGTTTAGAGCAACATTTAGTGACATTACACATCTTAATACCTTCCCTTCCCCCTCATCATCAACCTAAGGACAAGCAGAATCAAGATTGAAAACAAAATCAGAAAACCACATCCGAGACCCACAGCCGAAGACACGCCTACAGCAGTAGTCGTGCCAGAAGGTAGCAACGGTCGAATCCACTGAACAAGCAAAACTGGAACCGTAAGTAAGCTTGAAGTTGGGCTTATCACTGCAACAGTCGCACCCGTCTCGCTAATGCTACGTGTAAACATGATAATCGCACCCGCAAAAAACGAGTACTTCACCATCGGCAAAATTATTGTCCTAAAAACGCCGAACGGTCTAGCGCCCAATATTCGCGCAGCGTTTTCAACTTCTGGGTCAACCCGCATAATGGCTGCAGCGAGAGACTTTACAAAATAGGGATAAGTAATCGAAATGTGCGCCATAATTATTAGCAAAAGCTCTGGAACAAACGGAAAATTTGCCCAAAAAAGACGCAGAGACACGCCCAACGCAACTGAAGGAACAATTATTGGAATGTTCACTAAAGCATCCAAAACAGATGACAACTGCTTTCCCATTCTGTTCCGCGCAATCAAAATCGCCATCGGCAACCCGGCGACAACGTTTACTATTGTGGCGGCAAAGCCGACAAAATAAGATACCAAAAGGCTCTGCCAATACGCGCCCCAATTATACTTCCCCGTCTGATCAACGCTGCCACTTAAAGCGTTACCTAAAGTGCCGTCTTGAATGGCGGGAAGCGCAGTAACAGCGACAAAAAGTGCGGGGAGCAGTATCAAAAAGAACAAAGTAAACAACGTTGCACCATCTCGCAAACGAACTACCTTTTTCCCACTTGCTTTCTTCTCAAAAGATCGGGAAATATGCTTGATAGGGATTTTCAGGCGCGTGCCAAAGAGTTGAATTACCCCGAAGATAATCACGGCGATCAGCAATAGCAACAGGCTTGCGAAGACAAGCGGGCCCTGCCCATAAATCGCTTGATTTTCTGGTGTGTTCATGTTAGAAATAAAGACTACTCCTGTCTCAAAGGTTCCAGCCACAACGATTGTCGCACCTGTTTCAGAGAGAGACCTTGCGAAAGCCAGCACAAAGGAACCAACCAGACTTGGTTTAAGAATGGGAAAAGTCACGGTTCGGTCGGCAGTGACTGGATGTGCTCCTAAGGTTCGTGCAGCTTCCTCGTAAACGTATTTGTAATCCAACAACGCGCCAACCATGACCCTCACAACAACGGGAAAAGAAAACACAAAATGCAACAGTATAATGAGAAGCCAGCCCGGCGACAACAAACTGCCTCCAAACAAACCCGCCACTCCTAAAGGGCTATCCCAGAAAAGCAGCAACGAATAACCCAACGCGACCGTTGGGATGATAAAGGGCAAGTCGCAAAGCGTGTCAAGAACGTTCAGCCACCGCGACTTGCCACGAGCGATAAACCATGCAGTGGGCACTCCGGCGATGAGGTCGATTACGGAAACAAACGCTGCTATAGCAAACGATGCGCCCACGGCGTTCATGGCCCTCGATAATAGATCGGGGTTTTCGAAAACCGTTGAAAGAAGATTCCATTTCAAGGCGATTCCTAAAACGGTGGGAATTAGAATTATTGCGACGAAGAAGAAAATAGTTGCTAGGTACAAGCCAGACCGTAGGATAGAATTCGAGGAGATTTTGTCGAGAGATTTCATTATTTTGGCTTGCTTACCCATAGTTTTCCACTGTTAACATCGTTTCTGAAATTATCACTAACTCTTGCCAGTCTACGAACGCTTGTGTTCATAAACGCCATTTCATTCGTATTCCCGCGCAACCGCAAGAATTCTCACGTAATCGCCTGTGTCATCACAAGAGTCTGCAACGTGTTCCAATTCCTCCAGCATATCCCTAAGGAAAAGAAACGAAGCAGCGTCGATTTCCCGCACATGCCCAAGAAACATGCTTTTTGTTGCCAAATATTCCTCATCCACCATACCTTCGATTTTGTCAATCTCCATCGCGAGTTTCAAGGCTTGCGTTGGGTTAGTCCCTAAGGCGTCTATGGCTTTCCGCAAGGTAGTTGCACAGTTTACTAGGTGAGATGATATGGTGGCAAGTTTTTCCCAGAACACTTTGGGGATGTTCGAGTCTAACAGTAAATCAGCGTTTCTCGCGGCGTCTTTAACGTGATCTGCCATTTCGTCCAGCCGTTTCACCAGGTGCATGATGTCCTCCCTATCCTTTGACGCCATACTACCTCGGGTCAGTTCTTCGAAGATAGTTCTCCGCAACTCGTCGATCTCGTGTTCCATTAACGAAAGGTGAGCAATGTGTTCCTTTGCGGTTTTCTTGTTTCCTTCCAGTCCTGCTTGAATGGTTTTCTGCAAGTCCATTACGGTGTCGATAGCGAGCGTCATCTGCCTGTCGGCGAGTTCCAGTACCTTTGACTTCCGTCTCATTGCAAACCATCTTTCCATTCTTCTACACCTCGTCAAACTTTACATTCATATTCCCTTGTATCTTTTAAGCTTAATTAGTTAAACGAGCTTTTCATTATGTTAACTCTTAGGAAGCTTGAAACTATGCACAAAATGCCTCAACGTGTCCAGTATCACATCAACTGCAAACGCGGCGACTTGGCACGATACTTACTTGTGCCTGGCGACCCTGATAGAATCGAAAAAATAGCCAAGCATTGGAGTCAAGCAAAGGAAGTTTCTTCTCATCGTGAATTTAGGTCGTTCACAGGCGTTTATAATGGCGTAAGAATTTCGGCTGTTTCTAGCGGCATCGGGCCTGCAGCCATGGCAATAGTGGTTAATGAAGCAGCGAACATTGGGGTTGAAACATTTATTCGGGTTGGCAGTTGTGGCGCGTTGCAGAGGGACATTGGATGCGGCGATTTGGTAATCTCTTCAGCCGCGGTTCGTTTAGACAGTACAAGCAACAATTATGTAATGCCAGAATATCCAGCCGCGGCGGATTATGAGGTTTTGTTGGCGCTAATCGAGGCAGCCGAATCCCAAAACGTGAATTACCATGTAGGCATAACCGCAACCGCAAACGACTTTTACGTTGGGCAAGCCAGACATGGCGCGGGAGGATTTCAAAACCCCGAACGCAAAAAACTAATCGAAACGCTGCAAAAAATCGGCGTGCTAAACTTTGAGATGGAGACCGCCACGCTTTTTGTGATTTCTAATCTTTTCAGGTTAAGGGCAGGTTCTGTATGCGCCGTCTACGCAAACCGAGTCACTGACGAATTCAGTCCCCACGCTGGAGAAGACGATTGCATAAGAGTCGCCAACGAAGCCGTCAAAATCCTAAATGAATGGGAAGAAAAGAAAAAGACGAAAAAGAAGAAGCATTTCTTCCCAAGCCTCCTCGCACGCAGTACGCATTGAAAATGCTTATAATAACGTCGACGATAATTTTGTAACTTGCACGCAAACGCTTAGGCGGGCCGGTAGCTCAGCATGGTTAGAGCGTTCGGCTGATAACCGAAAGGTCGAGAGTCCAAATCTCTCCCGGCCCACTTCTTAGTTGCCTTGTTCCACTGCAAGCTTCTTTCGGGACTATGACGAAATGACTGACAAGGGTTGTTTCTTCTTTCTTGGAAAGTATTTTCGCGTTCGTAAGCCCAGTTTAACCAAAGACAGCATCAAAGGCACCTCCATCAGCGGGCCGATCACCGTTGCCAACGCTGCGCCAGAGCCGATTCCGTAGAGTGTTGTGGCTACGGCGATGGCGACTTCGAAGTGGCTACTGCTGCCTATGAGTGTGGTGTCGATGGCAGTTTCGTACTTCCAGCCTAAAAAGTAACCAAGAGAATAGGTTCATGTAATCATTGTGGCATAGTGCAGCAAGTTAGGTGCTGCAAGGTAAGCGACCAAAAGAGGATCATTCAGAATAACTTCGCCCTCGAATGAGAATAAAACTATAAGAGTTGTCAGCAATGCGACGATGGATATTTTCCCAAGAGTTGGGATATAAGTATTGTTAAACCAGCCTTCGCCTTTTTTCTCAAGTATTAATTTGCGGGAAATTGCGCCTGCCGCGACTGGCAACGCTATGAAAATTAGAACGCTAGTAGCAATCAAATCCCATGGCACTGGAATGCTACTGACGCCTAAGTAAAAAGCCGCAAGTGGAGCATAAAGAGCAAGCATCAGTAGAGCATTGATTGCTGTGTTGATTAAGCCCTGTGCCATGTCGCCTTTCGCCAGAAACATCCACCACATAACCATGGCGGTGCACGGTGACAAGCCCAAAAGTATGACCCCTGCAATGTATTGTGGGTTGCCGGCGAGAAGCACGTTGGCGTAGATAGTCATGATGATTGGAGCCACTACCCAATTAGCAATTATCGTAACGAGCAACGGCTTGGGGTTATGAGCTGCCTTTCTGATGTCGCTGAAACGTATTCCGACAACCGTGGGGTACATCATAAAGAACAAAAGGATTCCTATAGGAATCGACAGTTTGTTAAACTTGAGAGAATCCATAAACTGCCCAAACTGTGGCAAAAAGCGTCCAAGAAGTAGACCAACGATTATGCATATTGCTATCCAAAGCGTCAGGTATTTCTCAAAAAGCCCTAGAGATGCTTCATGTTTAACGTACGGTTGTTCCTCTGTCAAAGTCTTGCCCTCTTGCCATTGACAACTACATCACTATAAGTACGTTTACAGGAGATTCGCAAGATACTCTATTGCACACGCTTCCTAAAACTAATTCATGAGCAGCGCCGACGCCTCTTCTTCCGATCACAATCAGGTCAAACTTCCCGTCTCGAGCCATATCTGTAATTGTTTTGGAAGGGTTTGTACTCGTGACCGAGACAAGTTTGTACTTTATTTTTTCATATTCTAAGACAGCTTTTGCATCTTCCAAGATTCTGTGGCTAAACTCGTGAGCAGACGGTGTAGGTGAAGGGTAAAAAACGTTAACAACAGTTATTTCAGCCGAGAACTTCTCTGCAATCTTGATTGCTTCTGTTAACGCTTTTTTTGAATGTTCTGAACCATCAACACCAACCAATATCTTTTTCAATTGCTTTCGCCTTGAACTAAAAAGTAAATATATTTAAGTATTTAAATCTATTGTTATAGTCTCTTTCATTCTATTAGTTTCAGCTAACTCATTGTTCTGCGATTCCTCTTCACAAGACATCTAATTTGTGCATATGTCTAATCAGTTTGGGGTCTGCAATGCTGTAAAAAACCCACTTACCTTTTTTTCTGTCTTTTACTATGCCTGCATTTTCCAGAATTCCTAAATGGTGAGAAGCTGTGGGTTGAGTCAGATTCAAGGCAATCATAATTTCGCAGACGCACATTTCTCTGACTTCAAGGAGTTTAATAATCCTTAATCTCGTTTCATCGGCTAGCGCCTTGAAAAACTTACTTAGGTTATAGATTGTTTTGCTGTCTGCAGTCTCTTCTGCCAGCTGTTTTAATTCATTCGCGTATTTTGAAGAGTTTTCAGCGGAACAAATTCCTGAGCCTATCAAGCGATTTAGTCTCTTACTTACCTCAGGCTCTGACATTGCTTGACACATCTGTCAATAATAATGAAATAATGCATTTAAATATATTTCTTAACCGACTCGGCTTCTATTTTTTCCTTTTTGCCTCTTGTGCCTCTATGATTTTGAGCACTTCTTTGAGATACTCTGCAGAAGATTGAAGATATTTTTTGCTCTCTTCCCAGTTTGAAGGTTTAACTCGGAAAAGCCATGTTGAATAGGGTTTTTCATTCAATGGATAGGGGTCTTTTTCCAGTTCCTTGTTGACTTCGATGAACGTTCCTTCGACAGGTGATATTATCTCTGTTGCAGCCTTCATGGACTCTATTTCGCCCATTTCTTCAGTTGTACTTCCTATGGGGGGCAAATTGATCGCGGCTATATCGCCCATAAGTTGCTGAAAAGGGTCAGTGTAGCCAATTTCCACAATATCCCCTTGCTGTTTAACCCAAAAGTGCGACTCCTTCGAGTAAAGAAGATTCTTGGGGATTATCACTTTGTATTTCCAATAGCGTATTGTGTAGTTTTCGTTATCTTCCGTCACGTTAATCTCACTCATTCTTTATCACACTCCGAAACTATTTTTTCAACTTCTTTACATATTTTTTCGGCTATTGCATCGGCCAGTTTTTCTCCTTTTTCTCCGATGTAGACTCTAGACTTTGGCATAAGTTCTGTTTCTTTCTCCACATCAGTTACCACGATTGTGGCTTTGGGGTTTCCACCGTACATTCGTATTGCCCGCTCTGCGCATCTTTTCTCGCAACCTTCAATAGTTATGGTTGGGTGTGCCCAAACAAACTCTCTTTCTTGTTGTTGCCCCGCCAAGAAGAGGGGAAGACAAGTAGTCACAATGTTAGGTGACATGAGTTTCCCGAAAGCTTTCAAAACAGCAACTCTCGAAACAGTCCCTTCGGGTATCTCTTCACCGCTGCAGGCAACTATGCCTATGAGCTTTGACTTGGGCATTCTTCTTTTTCCCTCTTTATCTTTCTTATTTCATCAAGGATTTTGCCAGCGACAATTCTTGCGAATTTTTCTCCTTCTGGACCCGGATCAACAACTGATTTGACTTCCAAGTCTATATGATCGCGGTAGAGTTGTAGAACGTTTAGACTTGCCGCAAGTTTTCCATTGGAAGATTGTACACTTTTCGTTGCGCATTTATAAGGGCAACCATCTATAGTGATTACTGGAAATTTTTGGACTTGTTGACGAGTTTTTTCGTCTCCTATAACCAGCAGTGGAAGGCAAACAGTGTCTGTCTCTTTTGGAAGAAGATCTTCCACAATATAATATGCCGCAAGCCTAGCTATCGTTCCACTTGGCTTTCCTATGCCGCTACATGGAATTATCAGAATTTTTTCTTTATCTTCTTCCATTATCTTTTTCTATCCTTAAGTTTTGCTTTTGTATTTTTCTCGAAGCTCGGTGAGCATCTGTTTTAATTCATCTTTTGACGGGAAGGTTATTGCCTCGAAGGGGCAGACTCGTCCACAGGCTTTGCAGCCCACCAAACAATGAGTAGGTTTAGCTACTATGGGTTTCTTGTTTTCCTCGTCAAAGCCGTAAACGTCATGACCAGCGCCTTCGCAGACTTGTATACACAATTTACATCCGTTACATTTTGAAAAATCAATTTTGGGGCACCATTTGATTTCTTGTCGAGGAATTCCCAGATAAGTTGGAGAACTCACACTATTTCCCTCTTTCTAACGTTTATCTGTTTGAACTAGGCTAAATCCATACTTCAACCTAGCATGCTTCATCATTTCTCTGAGTTTGTCTTTCGAGGGATGCGTTATAGCTCCAATGGGGCAAATCCAACCGCAGGCTTTGCATCCGACAACACAGTTTTCAGGCTTGGCGACAACTGGTTTTTCGTCAACAACAGCAAACACGTCATGTTTACAATGGCGAACACATTCCCCGCAACCATCGCATCGTTCAAGGTTCAAGGTAGGAAACCACGCAATTTCGCTACGAGGTATTCCAGCATATACTTGGTTACTGTGTTCAGTCACGTCGTTACGCCTTCTGTTCTTTCAGGACTTGTTCAACTGTTTCTTGCACTTTTTTCATCGCTTCTTCGGTGGGCATGTTTCTCAGGTCTAATGGAATGAGTTGTTTGTCAATGTTGAGTCCTTTTGCCTTAAAAGCTTCTTTGAACATTTTCTTCTGCATGACTGGGGCGCATCCACCAACTATGTATATGCGTTCCTTGTCGTTTGGATCCAAGTAATCCGCTAGGAATCTATCGCCGTCTTCGACACAAAGCTGCGGATGTATCACTGCATACTCCACGTCTAACTCGTTTCTCACGAAATTTATCAGTGGCCACAATTGAAGCTTAGAAAATCCGGGGCATTCGCCTGTGCAGAAGCACATTATGAATCTTGGCTTTTCCATAGTAATCCTCCGTGTTGTTTTTGAATATAGCAAAATATAAATTTAAGTATTTAAATCTATTGTTATAACGAAGTTCGACGGAGATATATAAATGACTGAGATCAAAAGTTCATCTGAGCCAGTTTGGCACAGAGTTCCACGCAAAGAAATCGAGTGGCATCCAACTGTTGAATATGAATTATGCATAGGTTGCGGGCTGTGTGTTCTAGGGTGCAGCGCCAACGTTTATGCGTTTGATTTTGAGAAAAACAAACCAGTTGTAGCCGCACCTTTAAAGTGTAAAGTTGGCTGCGTAACCTGCGCTAACACGTGCCCAGTTCATGCGATAAGTTTCCCACCCCTCTCATATCTACACAAGATTATCAAAAAAAGAAACGTTTTAGCCACCAGCAGAAATGAACTCAAAGAAAGCAAGGAGAAAATAGCCTACAAAAAATAGGTGATTTAACATGACGCGCATAGAAAACACCCAGACAGCATCCTCACTTAAAGAAATACTCAACCTCAAATGGTCTCCAATAGCCGTAAAAATAGTCAAAGAAGACACAAACCCCGAGAACATACCTACACCATCCACAAAAAAGCTTCGATATTGTCAACTTTTAATGGAAGCAAAAAAAGGAAAAAGTGCAACGCTAACAAAAGAAAACATCGCATGCCCAGCAGCAGCTGCAGCACTAGGCTTGTTGCCACTTCCTGAAAAGATCAGTAGCGGAGAGATGCTCAAAGCACTTGGTTTATTTGATGCAAAAGAAGCGCGCGCGCGTGAAGGCAAAAATTACTTCGACCGAATAATTATTGTTTACTTTTGCCAGCCGCTGGGTTTAAGTTCGCATCCCTATGGCAACTTTAGTAAGACTTTTATTTTGGCACGTCGCTTTTTAAGCGAATAATCCAAAATAAGTTAGAGGTACTTTGGAATTTGACTGTTATCAAGAGAGCACGCCAGAAAGATATTCAAGTTCTTAGCGAGAAATTATTGTCACTCTTAGAAGACAAAAACAGCCAAATCTATCAAGACAACGTTGCCAAATTTGGCATTCCAGAAGAATACGTCAAAAAAGCCTTTGCAGAAAAAACACTTCTGAAGGCAGCCACTACCGGAAAAGCAACATTCTACTTGGCTTTAGAAAACAACGAAATCATAGGTTTCGCTCAAACCATACAAAAAAATGCAAATACAACCGAACTCGACCGCATTATAATTTTTCCACAACATACAAGAAAAGGCATCGGAACCCAATTGTTGCGCAAAATTATTACCGATCAAAAGCAAAAAGAGGTCGAGAATATTATCGTGAGCACTGGAAAAGAAGAGCGCCAAGCTAGACAATTCTATGAGAAAAATGGCTTCAAACAGATAAAAGAAGTAACAATAGAAAGCCCTTGGGGAAAAGAACTAACACTGGTTATCTACCAACTTTGTTTAAGGCGCTCATAATCCCAGAGTTTTCATCTGCCATTTGCGTTATTCTCTACGCACACAGAGAGTTTTTGAGGTTCTTATGCAATAGAACATTTCGAAACTAAGAATTTAAACAGGGTTTTGAGCACGCATTCCGTGCTTTAACGCTCTTTCCAACTTTTAATGCGTTATTCTGCGTCTTTTTGATGGTAACGTTTTGTTTGTAGAGACTTCTTTCCAAAGTCTTTATTTTAAACCAAGATGAGAATATGCATAGGATGAGCGATGTCGTCTTCAGAAAAAAACTCGATGTTTCTGGAGGAAAAGATGCTCGAGAACTGTCCAAGGTGTCCTTTGTGCGGCTCTGAAAAAGGCTTCAAATTCTCCGGCTGGGGTGTTACTTATGCTGAATGTAAAAACTGCGGTGCTACTTGGCTTCTAAACAGCGACAACATGAAACTCGTGAAAGAATCAAAGGACGGCGAAGGCTTCCGTCTAGTCAACAAGGCTTTTCCATACGACTTTTGGCAGAAACTAAGCACAACAAGGCCAGAAGAAACACCTGAAGCAAAGGAAACCGCGCCAGAAGAACTTAAAGCCCCAAAAAAAGCCGCCGAAGAAGCAGTTGAGAAATATGAGTTAGAAAAAGCAAGTGCAAGAGATACGGTTCTTTACGTGTTTATTGCTGCGTTCTTGATATTGATGAGCGCCTTCGGTACGCTGTCTTTTTTTGTCTACTCTTCTCTGGACATTCTGGAGTTCCAGACTATTCTGCTCTTCAGCATTTTATTCGCCGACCTCATCGTAATAGGCGTTTGCTCAATACTCGTGGTCAACTGGGCTGTTCGCGACGAGATAGAAATAAGAAACCTTAAAAACCAAATTAGAAAACTGCGAAGAAAAATAATCAAAAAGGAGTAACCCTTCATCCATCGAGTGCACAGTTTGGTTTTTCGGTGTGTCTTAACGAGAAAGACTAGTGCTCAGCCTATGCGGGTTAATTTTTCTTCTTCTGTGGTATGCAAAAATTTATTCTGAATCCGACTTTCAAATACATACGATTCATACTCCAAGTTCATACTTGTTAAATATTATAGCCTGACAAATTTTGAATTCAACACGGAGGCTATCGTAGAATGATGAAAAACAAAGCAACCATGAAAAATAACTACTTCATCGAAGTGAAAGTGCCTTCTGGCTGCGAAGGATGGCAAAACGTGGTTAACGATAAAATGAGCCAAGCGCTGGAAAAACTGAAAGTCGTCGTTGAGGAACTCGGTGGCAAAGTATACATCAGATACTAAGCCTACATAGAAACAAATTGTCTCGTCTTGTTACGATGCGCTTATCAAGCATAATGCACACATAACATTGAAAACATGCAGAGAAAATTCTGTATCAGCGCGCGCGCTATAACTAAAAGAAAATTCGTGAGATGAAACGCGAAAATGGTGTCAAAAACCGCAAAGAGAGCGATGGATTTGTTCGATTCAGGTTATAATTGTGCCGAATCAGTATTACTTGCCTTAAGCGAGAACTTTGCACAGAAAAGCACGATTATTCCTCGCGTTGCAACTGGGTTCGGCGGTGGCGTTGGAAGATCTGGAAGTATTTGTGGCGCTTTGAGCGGCGCCGTTATGGCAATAGGCTTGCTTGAAGGCTGTGAGATGCCTGAAGAAAAGGAAAAACGCACTGCCGTTTACAAAGAAGTACTAAGGATGGTTGAGGATTTTGAGAGAGAATTCGGTAGTAGCCACTGTGGGACGCTTACTGGGTGCAACATTCGAACTGAGGACGGGTTGAAAGAATACTATGCTCGAGAAGTTCGAAAAAAAGTTTGTCCAAAATTTGTGGGTTGGTGTGCAGATTATGTTGTGAAGGGGTATGCCGTTGTTTGAGGATCTTGTTCCGGGATTTCGGTTTCTTCAGCGTCCCTTATCGAAACTGCGGTTTCTTCTTTTGTTTGTTTTTTCTTGTTGTAAAGATCAACGGTCAACATAAGAATGTATGGCAGAGATAAATAGAATCCGGCTATCCACGGATTAGTTAGCATCACAGCGTAGCTTAACACTTGCTCTACCGTTTGAGAAACAAAAATTAACCCCAAAAAGTCAGCAAACGATAAAGCCATAAGGCTCAAAACTAACGTGCAGAAAAACTGAACCAAAACGCCCCTTTTCTTTCCAATGAGCACTCCGGGAATCATCGAGGTTAAAACAAAAACCCACGCGAGAACATGAACAAATTCCACAAGTTGCATGTGGCTAAGCAGCCATTCTCCAGCCATAGGAAAAACGATGTCTAAGCTTTGAACTACCGAATTCACGGCGGTTCTAGTGAATGTTTGGTAAGTTATGAGCATTATCCAAGCCAGTGAGAAGTATACGGGCGTTACAATCGCGGTTTTTCCCAAATTTGCCCACAATTTCAATTATTTTTTTTCTATATCTTTTAAATAAATTACGAATTCAACATTCGTCTTGACAATAGTCATCCAAAAAATTAAAGAAAGGTTCTTACGTCAACTATACGCAGACAAAATGTCGTGGTGGAAGATGCGCTGGTATGTTGCCGGAAACTTATACGGCGGTGTTTTTGAGTGTTTGTTTGGGCGTCTTTTACTTGGTGAATTTATACAATCTTGTGGTAAACCGTAGAAGAAGAGAACCGTCATCTGTTCGCACAAACCAAGAATCTTCTGAGACTTTGCAGCCTCCAAGGGTTTTTCTTGCTTTGGTGGCGTTTGGCACGTTTATTTTCTGGTCGAAGTCGCTCCTTTATCCCGTTCTTGTTTTTACAAACATCATTCAATACTTGGAGAACTTCTTCTTTACATTAGGGTTTTTGTTTGGTTTCTATGTGCAAGTTTTAGGCATTGCTTTGACGTCGGTTGGCTACTTTCTCTTTACATGGAGCGTGATCGCAAGGGGACGGTATTCAACTGCGTGGGAGATGTCGGCAAATCATAAGTTGGTCACTTGGGGACCATATCGTTATGTTCGGCATCCTTCCTATCTTGCGTATTTCGTGTTGTTCTTTGGGTTGTTCTTTATTTGGCCCGCATGGACATCCTTACTTCCCTTGGTGGCAATTCCGGGGTACGTGCGTGTGGCCGAGGCGGAGGAGAAAATGTTGATCCATAAGTTTGGTGACGAATACTTAGCGTATCAAAAAGAGGTTGGACAGTTTTTTCCAAAGTTTAGAAGAAGCAAAGTAAAACTGCAAGTGTAAGGTGTACGTTGTCCGCGTTTTTTCCTCGTAGTCGGAATCTGAATTAGTGATACTAATAGTTAGTATAGATAGTTCACAAAACAATTATAGTCAAAGCCACAACTCAATTTCCATGCAAAAAGATCAAGAAACAAACGAAAACACGGTGGATCCCAAGAAAATCGCAGGATCAATTATGCTTCTGGGTTTGGTCGCTGGGTTACTTGCCGGGGTTGTGTTGGGTTATCAATTGTATCAAGTGGTTTCTATTAGACTAGGTTTTTGGGAGGGAAAAGTCGACGCCACGCACATCGTTGTTCTCACGTTGAGGCATCAAATCCAAAGTAGCAACAAAATAAGAACCACCATTGTTCTTGGAAACACGGGACAGGAAACTGTCCACTGCAACTTTACAGCGTATTATAAAGGCATTCTAAATGAACACCTCGCGGTATACTCGTTTAACGCTACCATAGACACCGACGAAACATACCGCCAAGACTTTACCGTGACACCGATAAACGTGAGTCAATGGGCCGGAACCGACCTTAGCATATTCGAGTACTAACCCGAACGTTTAGCTTCTATGACAACTATTGTTTCAAAATCAGCTTTCTTTTCAGCAATCACTTTCGCAGCCAAGCCTTCTGCAACAAGCATGCGTAGGCTCTGCTTCATGTTTGACAGGGTTGACTGAACTAGAAGGATTCTTCCGTTTTTTCTCAAATGTTTAGGCGCTTCTCGGATGAAACGGTCGATGATTTTTCTTCCGTTTTTTCCTCCTGCCCATGCCTTTGCTTCCAAATCGTGTTCTTCCCACTTTTCTGAGGGTAAGTATGGTGCATTGAAGAGAATTATGTCGAATTGCTCGTTTTGTTTTATCGATTCGAATAAATTCCCGTGCCGTACTTCTATTTTGTCAGCAACATTATTCAAATCAGCATTTCGCCTTGCGCATTGAATGGCTAATGAATTCGTATCTACGGCTATCACTTTTTTTGCCCTTTTTGCTGCTAATACAGCAAGAATGCCGCAGCCGGTGCCCATGTCCAAAACCAAATCACCATCGTTCACCATTAGATTTTCGGCTAGAAGAAAACTATCCTCAGCAGGCGCGTACACGGTCTTGGGCACTTCGAAAACAAAATCGTTGTAGAACACTTTTCTATTGTGCGAATTCATCAGCCAATGCTCCAAAGTCTTCAGGTGCGAGTTCACGGACTCGTTTGTCATGGAAAAGAAGCGAATCAGCGAGTTCTTTCTTTTCGCCATGTTTGCTAAGAAAACCTTGAACTGCGTTTCGCACCTTTTTGTTTCTCTGCGTGAAAAGTGTTCTTACAAGTTCATGGAAAGTTTCCTCGTTTTTTGGTTGAAATGGTGGAGTTTTTCTGGGCTTGAGGCGTACAATCCGCGCGTCAACGTTGGGGGGTGGATAGAATGTCTCTTTTGGCACGAGGTCTAAACGCTCCACTTCGGCACGGTAATAGGCTTCAACGGTCAAGCGGCTATAATCTCTACTGCCCACTTGTGCCACGAGACGTTCGGCGAACTCTTTTTGAAAAGTCAAAACCGCACAGTCAAATTTTCGCTTCAAAAGCCAGAAGAGGATGGGCGAGGAAACGTGGAATGGCGGGTTGGAGACGACTTTATTGAAGGCGGGAATTTCTGCCTCAAGTATGTTGCCTTCGATTAGAGTAATATTCTCAAGGTTGGCTGTTTCGATTTTCAAGGCTTCGATTAACTTGTGGTCTATTTCAACCGCGATAACCTTCCCGCAAAGAGGAGCAAGCACTCTTGTTAAAGCGCCAAAACCAGCCCCGATTTCCAGGACCACATCGTCCTTTGAAAGAGAAGCATAAAAGGCCATAGTATGCAAAACACCTTCGTCCGTCATGAAATTTTGTCCCAAGCGTTTTTTCGGAAAAATCCCGTAACGCCTAAACAGTTGCTTTGCGGCTGTTTTCTTGTTCATTAGGTTTTCACTATGGCGCCCGTGTGAATAAACGGTATTTGCTTTCGCCCTCCAGTTCTTCAAGAACCCTTTTCGCAATCAGTTTTGCAGGGTTCGGAATGTTGGCGCGGGTTTGGAGGTCATCAAACTTCTCAAAGGGCTTTTTTTCTCTTTCGTTGATTATTTGCCACATGTACTTTTTTCCTATGCCTGGAATAAGTTCTATCGCGTGCATGCGAGGCGTAATCGCTTGGGCAGTGTTGAAGAAGTTGATGAACCATTTTTCGCGGTTTAAAATTATTTTCTCCACGACGTTTGGAAGTTCCATTTTTGCGGTTGTTGTGAGTTCGTCGTATCCTATCCGTCCCATGATGTAAGTGACTTCCTTCCTCTCCTCCTTGCCTACGTAGAGTCTGTCGCCAGTTTTGACGATTAACCCTTCTCTTATCGTGGCCTCAAGCAGCGTAAAGTATTCCTCGCCTACAAGCTGAACCAAGGCTCCCGCTCGGTAACCAGCACGGGCTACTGCTCTGCCGTGAGGCAAAAAGTCCAGTACGTACCCGTATTCCTCGTATCTCTTCTCTGCGCTCACTCTCTCTCGTTTGCCTCCACTTGCAAAATTAACTCTTAGTATGCTTATAGAGGTAAAAACTCTTATGGCTTTTTACGGTACTGATTCAAGAGAGACAATATGGACTCTATCTTTGCGGTTTCGATGATTTTTTTGCCGCCGCCCAAGAAAACACGAATTTCTTCCACGCTTTCGGGCATGCAGTTTACTATTTCTATCGCTTCGGTGGGTTCCAACTCAAATTCTTTAACTAGTTTTTGTGTTAGTTTTTCTGCGTTATCTGCGGTGATTTTTGAAAATTTAGCGGTGTAGTCTAGTGTTCGACGTTGGAATTGGTCGAGTTGTTCTCCGTTCAACGACTCTAGCAGTTCTTTTGCTTGTGGCAAGGTTAGAAGTTTTTCTTCTTGTGGTTTTTTAGACATTTTTAACCTCCGTCCAAGGTGCCAAATGTTCGGGCCGCACGATTATTTTTCTCGTCGCGTCTCCTTGGGTAACATTAACTGCGTAGGCTCTGCCTCGTTTGTCTATCACTACGCCTACCCTTCCATGATACCTACGATGGGGCATACCCTTGTGGATAGTCGGGTTTATTTTTATCAGCACTTTTTCTCCAGGTTGATAGCCACGGAGAAGTTTGCTCAATCCGATTTTGCCTTTTTCTCGAGGCTCTTTCCTAAGCAACGAACGGGTACGGCAACGGTATCCTTTTGAACCTTTCATTTTTGTTTCCTCTCAATCACTTCTAATACGTCCAACTGTGATGGAGTGGCTTTTGTACCCAGGATTTCTGCCACGCTGGGCTTGGTTCTTCCATCATCTCCTGTGACCAGTTCTTTGACGTAAAGGCCGCCTTGGCACCTCACTTTCAACTGTGCACGGTTGGGTGACAACCTTTTTACTTTAGCCTCATATATGTACTTTTCCCGCATTCTATCGGACCTTCTATGCAGTACTCTTTGTGGTGTTTGTTGACGAACGAGGATTCCGTGAAGAGACTTTTCCAAGCTCGTTAGCTCATCGTCAGAAACGTTTCGGCCGAATTCAACCGTGACTCGGTACGTTTTTTCTATGGCTTCGCCCTTTTTCAAGTGTCTAATTAGGTTCTTATCCGCAAACCGTAGTTCGTGCACCTCAACCTTGCCGGCTGCGCGTGTGTTTATTGTTTCCTCCAACATCTTCAGGTCGATGAAGCGTTTTTTTGGTTGTTTTACTTCGATTATGAATGGTCGTCCCTTTCCCAGCATGCGGGCATCCACGTCTTCTCGTCCCGCGCCGTGAAATTCAGCGGTCATGCCCTGCGTCATTTCCAGCGTAGGTGCCGCAACAAATTCCTCCACCGATTCCGCGTATGTTTTTCCAGTCCAGTTGCATTTTTTGCAGCCTTTTCCTTTGCATTCTCGGCAGAGCCAACGTGATTGGGATACGCCTCTGACTAGTTTTTTGTATTTGCCTGCGATGTAAAGCGGGTTGATTTGCAGTGTAACTTGCTGGTTGAAAGGGTTCACTAGAATAGAAATGTCTGGCTTGTTAAATTCAACCTCCTTACCGGTTAATTTTGAAATTTCTCTGCCGATAACTCGGCTGAAATCGTTCCGCATGTCTTCGCCAAGGTTTAAACCAAACTCCGCTTTAAACTCGTCTTCTCGCTCTTTGATTTCTGCTAGTAATTTTATGCCTACGAGAAACGTAGAAAATTCATAATCTGAAAGCAGTTTGACTGATTTTTCTGCAAGTTTCGATATGTCCGTAGTTTTTTCTTCGCAGAGATAGCACGGTCTGGCTTTGCCTACGGGTATTTTTCTCATTTGCAAAATTTGCATTGCCATTGGAAAGGCACCGTTCGTTGCTAAAGTTTTTAATGCTGTAACTCCGGCTTTGTTGTTTGCGAGGATTTTTTCGTGAGCTTTCATCGTTAGAAGAAGTTTTATGGTTTCTCCTCGTGTTTGGTTTTCCAAGTTATATCCCAGTAGCGCGAATTGTCTTCCTAAGCAACGGTTGCAAAGTGGATGTTTTTCGAGAATTTTCTGGGCTTTTTTGAGAATCTCCACCCAATCCCTTCTTTTAGCGATTGGTTATGTTTTATGTTTCGTCTATTGGAAACTTTTGTCCTTTCGTGCCTCCAAAAAATGGCATACGCTTGCGTCTCAGCGTTTTCATCATGCGTTTCATCATGGCGTATTGTTTAAGCAGTTCTTTAACTTCCTTTTCCGAAGTGCCCGAGCCTCGGGCGGTGCGTTTGATTCGGGATGGCGAGAATATTTTTGGGTTTTCTCTTTCTTTCGGTGTCATCGACTGAATTATCACTCGCCACGTTTCCAACTTGTCCTGCGCCATTTCCATCGCGTCGTCAGGGATATTGTAGCCCATGCCGGGAAGCATCTTTAGCAATCGTTTAAAGGGTCCCATGCCTTTTAGTGCTTCAAATTGTTCATACATGTCTGTTAGCGTGAATTTTCCGCTCAAAATTTGTTTGGCCTTTTTCTCTGGGACCTTTATTTCGGCTTCTTTTACTTTTTCTAGCAAGGTTTCCAAGTCGCCCATTCCGAGCAGTCTGCCTACGAATCGTGAGGGCACAAAGGCTTCGATGTCTTCGACCTTTTCTCCTGTGCTAATGAATTTAATGGGTGCGCCCGTCGTGGCAACCGCTGAAAGCGCTCCTCCTCCTCTTGCAGAACCGTCGAGTTTAGCGACGAGAATGGAGCCGATCGGTGTGGCTTCGTGAAAGGCTTTGGCTTGTAGTGCAGCTTGTTGCCCGATTGTGCCGTCGATGACTAGCATAACCTCGTCTGGTTTAATTGCCTTCTCCAACTGCTTCATTTCTTCGATTAGGCTCTTTTCTTCTTTATGCCTACCCGACGTGTCCACGATGACAAGGTCTTTGTCCACAAAATTCTTCAAGCCCTCAGAAGCGACTTTCACTGGATCCTTAGCGTTTGCATCGCCATAAGTGGGCACGTTGATTCGATTGGCTAACTGTTGCATCTGTGCGTATGCGCCGGGGCGAAAAGTATCCGCACAGATTAAGGCGGTTTTTATTCCGCGTTTCTGGAAGTATCGTGCCAGTTTTGCAGAGGCTGTTGTTTTGCCCGAGCCTTGAATGCCAACTAGCATGAGGATTTTTCTTTTTCCAGGCTCCACTCGCAAAGCGGCAGGTTTTTCGCCGAGAAAGCGTGTTAACTCTTCATACACAACCTTAATCACATGTTCATGCCGTGAGACGCCGGGCGGCACTTTCTCCTGCAACGCACGGTTTTCTATGCGTTTTGAAATGTCTAGAACCAATTGCACGTTAACGTCGGCTTGTAACAAGGCGCGTTGAATGTCGAGTACGAGTTCTTTTACTGTTGCTTCATCAACAACAGGGGCTCGGAAAACCTTCCGCAACGCTTGGTAAAGCGAAGAACCTAGACGCTCAAGCGCCATTTTTAGCGAATCTCCAACACTAAAAACGCACTCGCATACTTAAATAATATGAGCTTCAGAAAGAAAATTGACGCCCCCCGAAGGAAGGATAGACAAGTCATTCCATCAAGACTGTTGCGGTGGTTGTGGTTCAAAGAATTGTGGTAGTCTGGGATTCTCCATTATCACGAAGTAGAATCCAAGTATTCCAAGTGCAAGAAGAGCTATCCCCAGAAGTGCTAATGGAAAACCGTATTGTTGATATGGGTATACCGTGTTAAGACGGTCATCCCATGCTTGATAGTACATTGAAAACTCGCTAAATAAAAGTGATAAAGCACCACCAACAATTAGCAATGATACTCGTAACACGCACTGCTTATCACGCATGTTTCTGCAACCAAGCCATTGGGCTGGATTCTCAGTTTTCACGAACCAGAAAACTATGCCACATACAAGAAAATATATCCCACCAAGCACCGACGGAAATGGCATGTAAAAACTCTTAAATGGGTTAAAGTCATTCACTACGAAACTTTCATAATAATAACCAAAAAACCAGTTGTAATGTTCACCACCCCAAATACTGAAAGACCAAGTTCCCTCCCACCAATTGGCATGTTCCCAACCCATATCGAAAAATTCCCATCCTACATTCCACTCAGTCGTGAGAATTAAATAAAGGGTCAAACCGAAGGATAAGGCACTAACAACTATTAGCAATAATGCCAGAATCTGCATTACACGCATATTTTTCTAATCCTTCTCCGTTTTATTTCAGTGGCAATGGTATAAGTTTCTGTGTGCATACGTACTAAGAACGCACAGAAGATTCTGTAGACTAACTAAAACTTTCAGACCTGCTTTACCGTAGATTATCCGTCGGAACCATGAACGGTAGGCTGACATTTCCTTCGATCGGTCTTTCTCCTTATGGCTTTAACTTCTTTATTAATCTCTAATCACTAAACAAAACTTCTTGTTTCATTCGATTTGAAGCCTATTAGGAAGGTCTAGTCTTCTGCTGCGTGCGCCCACACAGTCTTCACAGAGCCTAAAAAGTGACAAAACGGTCAGAACATATTTGGATCATATAGTAGACCCCTCTAGACCCGCGTGTGTTCTTACAAGGCTGATGTCTGATTACATTGTGCTATGCAGAAACCATACCTAGACTAGGGAGACATGCGTGCTCTCTCACAGAGACCATAACCCCCTTAACATAATCTTTTTTACTTTCTTAGTCGAAGGTAAATTGAAGGGAACACCGTTGAAAACCGCCAAAGTTATTGAAAGAGAACCTGTTTCATCGGGAGCGATTATGGTTCACGGCTTGCCAGATGTCGGCTTGGTCGGGGTTATTGCTGCATCACATCTCATTGCAGAACTTAACATGGTCGAGATGGCATACTTGGATTCGGATGCTCTTCCACCAGTCGCTGTTCTGCATGAAGGCCTACCTCACGCGCCGATGCGAATCTTCGGCGACACCAACCTTCTCGCAACGATTTCAGAAATGCCAATACCCGCGAACGGCGTCCAACTACTCATGAACACGCTTTTAGACTGGGGACTATCCAAAAGTCCAAAATTAACCGTCTCCATCGGCGGCATGCCGGTTCAAAACCGCCAAGACATTGATGCCCCAAAAGTTTTCGGCGTTGCCTCTCACGCTAATTTGCTGGAACTTTTGGAGAAAAAAGGAATAACTGTTCTTCGTGAAGGCTACATGGTAGGCCCACAAGCAATTATTCTGCGTTATTGTGCTGAGAAAAACATGCCTGCCATAGCGTTGCTGGCTCAATCATTCTACAATTACCCTGACCCTGAAGCCGCGGCGGCCGCGTTGAAAGAGTTTTCGAACATTACGGGAATAAAGGTCGACGTGACCAAGTTGCTTGAGAAGGGAGAAGAGATACGATTGCGAGCGAGGGACGTGATGAAGCGGACTCAGCAGGAGTTGACTAAAATGAAGAAAACGCAAGAGTACGACCTTCCGCTTTACGTGTAGAAGGAGGCAGAAACAATGGCGGAAAAAAGAAAGCGTCGTTCAATCTTTGACTTGATTCGTGAATACGAGGAGGAATTGGAAGAGTTAAGACAAGGCTTAGTGTTGCCTCCTTTGGAGCATCCAAGTTGGAACATAAGAGAATGTACCTTGGAGCCCCTCTGCAGCATCTTCGTTTCCTCCAAGGAAGTCATAGTCACAGCAGACCTACCATACGCGAAACCCGACAGCGTAAAAATCGAGCCCATAAACAACGAGCGTTTGGAAATTACCGCTGAAATGAAACGCAAAGTAAGGTTTGAAGAATTAGGTATTATTCATCATGAAGGAGAATTTTCCACGTTTAGTTGTCAAGTAAACATTCCAGTGCCTTTCGACGTGGAACACATGAAGACAAGATTCAAACATGGAGTGCTCGAAGTCAGGTTACCGCGGAAGCGTGGCTACCGAATTCCCGTGGAATAAGCATTCGCGTTTCATAGACGTATAATCCAGAAGAGCAACAAAACTAGAGAAAATCTTAACAACACAAGCAACCAATTAAATTAGGTTAAGAGGCGAACAAAACTTGGCAGCACAGAAAGTCATCTACTTTATAATATTCTTTCTGTTCCTCGTAGGCGCCTGCGGATTGTCGGCCTACGCTTTTTCTGTTGCTATTGATAATGAACTAAGCAACCCTCTCTTCTACGCGTCAACCGCCATAACTTGGGGCGTCATTCTTCTCATTCTCTACTTGGTCTTTGAACGCCAAGACTGGGAATGGTGGAGCTAAAAAAAGTCGCGCCCCTAAAGTCTATCTAACGCAGCCGCTACGATTAAAGGAAACGCGATCGTCGCGTCGCACACAACCGTGACGGCTCCGCCCTTTGGTCGCACTTTGCTCCAGCTTATGGCTTCTTCCAAGGACGCGCCGCTCAATCCGCCAGGTTCAGGTCGATCCATCGTGATCTGCACGGCGCAGTCGACGCCTTCGCGGAAAGTGTTGGCGAACAGCGCAAAGTGTTTGGGCCAGCCTCCGCCTAGAATTATTGCTCCTGCTTTTTTTGCTTCATAGACTTTATCCACTAGTTTTTTTACATCGAGAAGTGGGTCTATTACGAGTTTTTTGTCTTGGCTGAACATCCACAACTGAAAACCAGCAATAGAGTCAGCCAAGCCTGGACATATTACGGGCGTGTTTCTTTTTGCTGCGGTGGCGAGGATGGAGTTTGGGCGTTTTATGCGTTTTCCGATTTCGTAGAGAAGTGTAGACGGTGCTATTCGGTTTCTTTCTTTTTCTGGGATTTCGTCTAAGGTTTTGTTTAGCCATTTTTCAAGCGTTTGAAATGCCTCTTGTTGAACGTAGATGTCGCCGATTCTGCCGATTTTTTCTTGTTTAAGCCTCTTGTCTTCTGCTTGAAAGGTACCTTGATAATGACTGTAACCTAAGGCTTCCACCATGTCGTGAACCATGTTAGCGCCCGTAGTGACTATGACGTTTACGTATTCTTTGTCGATCAAATCAGCTATCACAGTTCTAAGTCCACCTGGCACAAGAGCACCCGCCAAAGTTAGAAAAACTGTGTAATCTGGGTCGCCGAACATTTTCGCAGTCCAGTCCACGGCTTTGCCGATTTTGCCCGCGCCCAGAACACCAGTGTCCCGCATTTGTATTGCTAATTCATTAACGCTTAAGCCTTTTCGCAGACGTATGTGTTTTACTTTTTTCAATGTTTCCAACCATGCTAAGGGTATTTGATGAGTTAGAACAATTCTGTGTTAAAAGAGAGGAATGAAAATTGTATGTGTTAGCCTTTTACTCGCATGATTTTTGTTCTTCCCAGAATTCGCCAGTATTCGACTTCAGTGCCAGACGAGAGTTTGCTTTTTATTTCTTCTTCCTCAGGTATTGGGGCTTCGAGCATTTCGTAGTTTTCGAGGTCCATCACCTGCACCGAAGACGGCAACAAAGCGATTACTTGTGCGTTTCTTTTTTCGATTATGGGCACTTCGCATTGTGCATCGACTGGTTTTACCAAGGTTCTTTTTGACCCGTCGAAAACGCCAACCGCCACGATGCGTGCCTTTGCTGAGCCATGTTTTCCCGGTTTTGATTTGGCGATGTCGACGACACGGCAAGGTTCACCGTCGACGATGAGATAGCCGCCGACGCGGATGCTTCCGACATCTGTGGGTTTGCTCAACTTTTTCTCGCCTCTTTTTACACAGCAATTCTTAACAAGTAACATATATACTTGTTGCGAAAGTATGTCTCAAAACAAAATTCGTTTGGGTTCTATATCATTTTACCATAAATTATAATAATCTATGCAACCTTGAATAAAACGGTAGTTATGAAAAAGATTGGCTTGTTTTTCATTTCAATCATTTTTTTGATAGTTTTTATTCTTCCCCAATTAACGCCGCAGAACAGTCCTTTCTCTATTTCCGACGTGAAATCTCTCGAATATCCAATGAAAATTGATTTGATTTATCCTACTAACCAAGCGAAAACGTCTCAAAACATAACTTTTCACTATAGTGTAACCGGCGATTCAAAAATAAGAAGTGCTAGTTTGTTTGTTGATGGTGCCGAAAATCAAGTGTTGAATTATTTAAGTAGATACTTTAACGATTCAACGGTACAGTTTTCAGAAAAACTAAGGCAAAAAGTAAGTTCTGTCATTCCGTTAGTGATTAATTATAACGAGATACAAGGAAAAAACGAAAAAGGCGCTTCACCGCAATTGCTTTCCGGAGTTTTGCTTTACAAGATCACTGGGAACGAAACTTATTTACATTATGCAAAAGAAACTGCCGAATGGCTTAATCAAAGTGGTAATAGAGAGTTTCTGCTTTTTTGGTACAACGTCTCAAACGGAGGCAGGGCAAGTATTTCCACAAACGGATTCGAAGCCCATCTTTATGCACTTATCGCTTTAGTAGAACAAGATAACCGCTTTTTACCCTTGGCCAATTGGGCGCTAAACGAGTTTCACAGGATCTTTGTTCCAGCGACTAACTTAAGTTATGTTTCAGTACGTTCAGACGAAACCCCTGATATTTCTTTCGCAGATTTGGGCAACCAAGCCTACCGTATCGCTTTGTTTAGCTACGCATACGCTATAACGAAGAATGTAACATACAAACAATGGGCAAAAGATCTGACTTCGGCATTTTGGGATAGGAAATCAGCAATCAACATAACACCAGCATATTTGAATCAAAATGGTTCAGTTCTTTACGATTATGTTAAAGAGGACCAGCACGCAGGCTTTTTTTTGTTGGGGCTTGAATCAGCATACTACTATACAAAGGACCATTATTACCGAGAGATAATAGAAAGTTATGCCAAAGCAGTTTCCACCTATTTTTGGCATTCAACAACAAGAAGGTTCATGTACAGAATACAGTGGGAAACAGGTGCTGTAACATGGTATGGAAGTGTTCATGGCTTTAGCTTGCTTGATCTAGGGTTGGTAAACGCCTATTTGCTCACTGGCAATCGAATATTTTTGGAAAGAGCGAGAAGCGATTATGATGAGTTAATCGTGAAAGGCTACATTCTGAAAAATGGGTTGATAGTCCACGCGATCAACAACAATAACCAAGTCATCAATCCTGAATCAAATTGGGGATGGAACAAATTCGCTTTCCCTGCTGGATACGCTTTTTATGTTTTGACAAGAAATGAAACGTACCTCAACGCGCTTAACACGCTTTACGCTGCACTGCGACATCATTGGAAAACTCATGGCTACGTGGCGAGCATCGATTCAAACACTTTTTCCCCTCTAGGCTCTTCGATTCTTCTCTCAGAATATGTTCATGTGCTAAACGCAATGCTTTATGTAGATAGAGAATTGCATGGAGGCGCGTTCACTGGTAACACGTTTGATTATTTGTTTAGAGAGGTTGGCGCGATACAATATTGTAATCCTCAAGAAAAATTTGGGATGGGCTATTTTAGGCTTAAGGGGATACCGGCAGGCAATCATTCATGGAACGTCATAGTTTTTGATGCAGAAGGAAACATTATTGAAAGTGTTGAAATGGAGTTTTCGGTGCCATCTTTGATGGCCGGTGGCATTAGAGGCGGGGGTATAAAAAAACTGGTTTAAAGTAGGAAGTCCCTCAGTCGGCGACAGTTTTTTCTGAAAAAGAAGTAGATAGAATTAATTAATCCATGTTTCTAATTAATGGATAAAAATGGTGAGATACTTGTTTAGTAGTGTTGGTATAGTTTCGCGTACTGATAGAAAAGACGCTTTGGGGTTGGCTAAGAAACTTGTCGCTCATCTTCGAGCCAAAAAATTGACAGTTTTTCTAGAGCCCGAACTGGCAAAACTAATCCAAGAACAATCCTTAGCCACACCATTAGAGGAGATGCGTTCAGACATGCTTGTCACAATAGGCGGCGACGGGACGATTCTCAGAACATGCCTAGGGATTCCCAAACCAGAACCGCCCATTTTAGCCGTAGACATAGGCGTAAGAGGATTCTTGACCGAGGTTAAACCAAACAAGGCAATCCAAGCCGTAGACAATTGTTTGCGCGGCAAGTTTAAACTCGAGCGTTGCATGAAACTTGCATCTTTTGTTGAAGGCGAACGGCTCCCAGACGCTCTAAACGAAGTTCTCATCTCGCCCGACGCGCCGGTAAAACTTTTGTACGCAAAAATTTGGATAGATAAAACTCCAGTTGCAGAGTGTCGTGCAGACGCTGTTATGGTTGCATCTCAGGTCGGCTCGACGGGTTATTCGCTTACCGCTGGCGGCCCTGTGCTGGATCCTAGAATGGATGCTTTTGTCTTGACGCCGATTTGCCCGCTTGCAGTTTTTCATCCCATGGTTTTTCCCGCTTCCTCTACTGTTACTATTGAAGTGAACAAGCCGCAGAAAACCATAGTCGTGGTGGACGGGCAGATGCGAAAGGCTTTGGAAACCGAAAACCCCAGTTTGACGATTTCGAAATCTGAACATCAAACCACGTTTATACGGTTCAGACGAAACTTTTATCGACGTTTAGAAGCACGGATGTTGTTCTATCGAGGAGGACGAAGCTGACGGCGCAGAAACAAAAAAGCGTCATTGTATTGGACACGTCGGCTTTGATCGCTGGTTTTGACCCTCTTTCAATTTCTGACGAACAGTATTCTGTGCCAACGGTTAAGGAAGAGTTGCTTGTTGACACTATGCCGTGGGTCAGGTTTAACGCGGCGGTTGAAAGCGGAAAACTGAAGGTACAGATGCCAAGTCAGCGAAGCATTGACAAGGTAAAAGAATCGTCTAAAACTGTGGGCGATGCACTTTTTCTTTCTGAAGCAGATATGCATGTTTTGGCGTTAGCATTGGAATTAAAAGATGCAGGATATTCGCCGTCCATTGTCACAGACGATTATTCCATCCAGAACGTGGCGAACCAGATTGGCATAAGTTTCGCTTCGCTGATGACTTTTGGTATTCGCTTCCGCCTTTACTGGATACTCTACTGTCCCGCGTGCCACCGCAAATATCCAGCAGACTATCGACTAAAAAAATGCCGAATATGCGGAACAGAACTAAAACGAAAGCCGCTATCAAAAAAATCTGTGAAATGAAAAATAATTAGGTTGAAAACCCACGGACACTAGGTATGTTGATGAAGCCGTATTTTCTTCTGGTTAGGCGACAGGTTTGCTAGACGGGTTAGATAGGTGAGTATATGATTAGCCAGATAAAAATGATTGTTAGTCCAACTAAGCCTAAGAGTACGCCCATTCCTCGTTTTTCTTGTCCTCGCCTGAAGTGTTCCATGCCTGCTCTCATTACAGTCGGGTTGATTGCTCCTTGGCGGACGTAGGCGTATTCAGATGTCGAGAGTCCACTTGCAAAGCCGATGAAGATCAAGAGCAATCCTTCGCCAAGCATCACCCAATAAAGAATATTAAAGAAGTTTACTCTTGCAAGCGTTGCATAAAGCCAAACACCAAAAAACGTAGCGCCTAAGATGATAGTGGTTGCGAGAACGTAACGAACAGCCCATTCGGCTACTTTCTGAAATGCTGGCATCTCAGAATATTTTGTAATCCATCTTTAATATTTAAATCTAATTTAAGCACCGATTATCTTTACGTTTCCCACCATCAGCGAGGGCACGAACGAGTTCACGAATTGCTTCGAGTCGTTGCCGATTCCACAGATTTGTTTGAACCAGTCGAAAGCGACGCCTGAAACCATTCCGCCTTTGATAGGATGTTGGATTTCACCGTTTTGAATATAGAATGCCTGTGAAAGTTGGGCGCTGATCAGTCCAGACCCGGCTTGCGCAAAACCGCCCATGTATTCGATTAGTACGCCCTTGTCTATCTCAGCCAAAAGAGTCTCTTTTGATTTGTTGCCGGGCTGAATCACCAAATTAGACGGGTACACCTCTGGTTTTGCCTTATACCCGTTTCCCACAATCATACGAACCATGTCCAGTCCGCCGGGAAAACGAGAAGCGTTGCCAGTGTTTTTGGTTTTTAACGCGTTTGCGGTGGTTGCGTTGTGGAGGAAACTTTCCAGTTTGCCTTCTCTTATGGCAACAGTGTTTTGCGAAGGTGCTCCTTCGTCGTCGAAACTTCTTGAAGCAAACCCTCCTTCCAGTGTCGCGCTGTCGGTGATGGTTAGGTTTTCAGACGCTACCATTTCACCAATACGTCTCGTCCACGCAGATCGCCCTGCAATCACATTTTCGCCCTTCAAAGCATCAACCAGCACGTCGCAGAGTTGATATGAAACCGCTTCTGGCCCAAAAATCACCGTGCCTTGAAAACTAGTTATGGGTTTTGGGTTGAACATTGAAATTACTTTTTTTGCAACGTTTTCTCCGAGGTTTTCTGGGTTCAAATTGGGCGTGCGTTTGAACGTGTAGTCTGAGCATGAACTGGTGACTTCGCCGTCATGTTCTCCTCCGCCTGCAAGATACAGTGCGGTTCGTGTTTCTCGCTCTTCGCAATCGACGCCTAAAGTGTTGACTACTCCACGCCAACCAGCCATAAACACGACGCGTCCATCCTTGGCTATCACTCGCTTATCATATTCCTCGGCGGCATCGATGGCGCGTTTAGCAATGTCAACGACATCCTCTACGTTTACCTCAGCCACTTCTACGTCAAATAGTCCGTTAACCTTACTTGTTGTGCCCTCTGCTGGAAGAGCAAAATTCGGCACTTCAGAACTAACTTTCGCAATAGCCAAAGCCTTTTCTCCAGCCTCCAAAACAGCCTTCTCACTTAACTCGTTGGTGCAAGCGAAACCGACCTTGTTTTTTTCAATCACAACACGAAAACCCACACCGTCGTCGTCCGCACGGTTTTGAGTTAAGATTTCAGAGTTTCTAATGGCAACTTCAGTTGTTCGAGTACTCGTGAAGAAGGCTTCAGCGTGAGTTATGCCTTTTCTCTCAAGTTTCCTTATGGTCTTTCGCACATAATCGCCTAACATCATCCATTTTTCATCCAAACTCATCGTTATTCTCCCATCCCACCAACCATGATTTCACAACGAATCGCAGGAACCACTCGACCCTGGATAGCGAATTGAAACTTTCCACACGCGCCGGGACGTAAAACCGCGTCCTTGCCTACTGCGTCTATTGTTTTGAAAACTTCAATCGCGTTGCCTGCTACGTTGGCGCCGCGTAACTCTTCGGTTAATTTTCCATGATTTATTCGTTTGGCACTTTGAAAGCCAAACGTAAAGTCCGCGTTGACGTCTGCTTGTCCGCCGAACGTGCCCTCCAAAAATAACCCCTCTTTGACGTCTTCAATAAGTTCTTCCTCTGCATAATCGCCTGCTTCTATGCCGATGTTAGTTTGTCTAATCAACGGTTCAACGCTATAATCCCACGCGTGAGCGTTCCCGGTAGGCGAGACGCTGGAAAGCGCAGCACTGGTTCGGTCATGCATAAAAGACCTTAACACTCCGTTCTCTATCAACACCGTGTGCTTGCATTCGACGCCTTCATCGTCATAAGGGAAATAGCCTAAACCACCCTCCACTCTACCGTCATCATAAATAGTAACCAGCTTAGAAGACACAAATTTACCGATTTGGTTGCCGAAGCCGCCGCCACTCATGGCTAAATCCGCCTCTAAAGGATGCCCAATGGCTTCATGGAGCAAGGTTGCGCACAAAGTTGGATGCACGACAACGCGGAATTTTCCCGAAGGCGGAGCCTTCGCGTTAAGGAGTCGTGCTGCTTTTTCTGCGGTTGTTTTGCCCAGTGCGTAGGGTGAGGTTTTGTCGAAGAGCTCTAGCCCTCCAGCGTGTCCCAGGCTTTCGGAGGCAGGGCAGATTGTATTGTTGCCTTTGGCAATTATGTCTACGTAAAGAACGACTCTCGTGATGTTTTGATGAATTTCTGCGCCTTCCGTGCTGAGAAAGTATTTGTCGTCTGCTATGCTGATGTACGTCGCCTTCGCCTCGGCGATTCGTTGTCCAACTTCTCTTGCGCCCTTACACGCGTCTAAAGGAATTTCGGCAATGTCATCGGCGGAAAAGTTTTGGAGTGGTTTTTTGGCGTTTAAGGTAATGTCGGCTTTCACGGTCTTTGCTGACGCGAGTCTTATTTGTTGTTTTTTGAGTTTTGAAGAACTCTTGGCTAACTTTACTGCGTTAACCAGAGTTTTTTCCAAGTTTGAAGCATCGACCATGCTTGTTGAACTGAAACCCCACGATTTGTTATCCACTAAGACTCTGGCGCCCACGCCGCCTAAGGCTACATTGGAAAACTCTTCGATAACGCCATTTTTGACCATGCAAGTGATTATGGTTCGCTTCTGCCCGCGTAACTGCACTAGATTCGCTTGGGTTGCGATTTTTGTTTCCAAGCATTTTCTTAAATTTTCTAACATCGCGTTAACCCCACGATCGTGTGGGAATTATTTAGATTGAACACATTAAAATAGGTAAGCCTTGCACGTGCGAACTCTTGGTTTTCGAGCGTTTTATCTTCTAGAAGGGAGAATATCAGAGAAAAAACTTGTCGAGGTTTGTTTTCTTGGAAATGGCAATTTCATCTTATATAATTACCTTAGAAGTTATAATGCTCATAGTGTCAGTAACGCCTGGAATTTTTCGCAGTTTAACGAATATGAACTCGTCCAAATCTTCGATGCTTTCAAAGGACACTTCGAGAATCATATCGTACATTCCGAAAGTGGCGAATGCACGTTTAACTCCTGAAAGCGTTTTCACTTTGTCAAACACGGCTTTTTCCTTGCCCGACTCCAATTTCGTCAAGATGTATGCGGAAATCACGTCACGCTTCCTCTCCGTTTAATTGTGGGAAGCACTATAAATTTCTTTCTGCTATTATAATTTTGATAATTATGACGAAATTTTAAAATACTCGAATAGCCATAACAACACTAGGTGAAAAGATGCAGAAAATCGGTTTTAGAGAGTGCCATTTCATCAAAGTCAACGATATCGACGCCTTCATAGAAGAATTTAAAAAATCAGTAGAGAATCTCGGTCTTCCGGAAGGTTATGACGTGAGGATTTACAAAAGCGTTTACGGGTGTTGCGGCGTTTCAGACTCTAACGTTGCCGTAGAAATAGTGGGCTCAGAAGAGAACGAAATAAGAAACATAGACCTCAAGGTTACGTCGAAACTAATGGAAATGTGTCAAAAAAAAGGCCTCGAATATCATTTTTGTGAACCCATGGAAGTCGCTTAAATCTTTATGATATTGCTGTTGCATGCTTTGCCTAATCAATGAGTAAACATTCTGTTGTTATGATCTGCTTGGTTTGAGGTTTTGCTTGTGAGCCTGCTAGGCGCCCTCATAAAACTATTTTTTATATAAAAATAATAATTAAGGTAATATTTTTAAACAACCTAATCGTCTTTTAATCTTCTCTACGTGCTGACGAATCGTTACTCGTGGAGTCATGTGTTGAAATGTTAGAAGAACCAAGAATCGGAGTGTTCATCTGCCACTGTGGAGGCAACATTAGCGACACGATAGATGTGGCACGTGTTAAGGAAATCATCGGTTCTCTGGGGCACGTCAAGTTGGCCGAGACCTTCGAGTACATGTGCAGCAACCCAGGACAAGAAATGATAAAGAAAGCAATCGATGAACACAAGTTGAATCGTGTAGTCGTGGCTTCATGCTCACCGAGAATGCATCTGGACACTTTTAGACAAGCTGTCAAGTCTGCAGGACTCAACTCGTACCTTCTGGACATGATTAACATAAGAGAGCATTGTAGTTGGGTTCACGACGACAAAGAAAAGGCAACAAGCAAAGCCATAGCCCTCATCCGTGGAGCAGTTGAGCGCGCAAAATTTTTGGAACCCTTAACTCCTAAAAGCTTGAAAGTTACGGAAAGCGTCCTTGTTATCGGTGGGGGCATTGCAGGAATTTATTCCGCACTTGAATTGGCTGACAAGGGTTATCAAGTGTACTTGGTCGAGAGAAACCCAAGCATAGGCGGTCATATGGCGCAACTTAGTAAGACTTTTCCGACTTTTGATTGTTCGGCTTGTATTTTAACGCCCAAAATGGTTTCGGTGTCGCAGCATCCGAACATCAAAATTTTCACTAACGCTGAACCAGTAGCCGTTAAGGGTTCACCCGGCAATTATCAAGTGGACATAAGAATACGACCTAGGTACGTGAACCTTGAAAAATGCACCGCGTGTGGAGAATGTGCAAGGAAGTGCCCGGTTAAAAAGCCAAGCAAGTTTGAGGAGAACTTAGGTCAAGAAAAGGCCATCTACATACCCTTCAAGCAAGCCATCCCCAACTGTTACGTGATAGACAAGGATTATTGCCTTTTCCTCACTCGGGGAATCTGCCGAATTTGCGAAAGATTCTGTAAAGGAGAAGCCATAGATTTTACGCAACAAGAACAGGTCGTAAGCCTCGATGTAGGCGCGATTATTGCATGCACGGGATACAGCTTGATAGATTCTAAACTTTTTGGGCAATACAACTATGGGTATCATCCAGACATCGTAACAAACCTTCAGTTTGAAAGGCTAATGCTACAAGGTCTTCACAAACCTTCTAACGGTGAAGTACCCAAGAAAATCGCGTTTATCCTATGTGTCGGAAGCCGCTCGACTGCCACTAATGCTTGTGAGTATTGTTGCAAAATCGGTTGCATGAACGCCATAAAGCATGCTTTGTTGCTGGACAAATCAGTTCCGGGAGCCGAACCGTGGATTTTTTACACAGACATAAGGGCTCATGGTAAGGGCTACGAGGAATTTTACGCTAAGGCTAGAGAACATCATACAACCTTCATAAGAGGCAGAGTAGCCGAAGTTGTGCCGAAAGGCAATTCTCTTGTTGTTAAAGCGGAAGACACAGTTCTCGGAAAACAGATCGAGGAACCGTTCGATTTAGTTGTGCTTAGTCCGGCTTTGGTTCCCAACATAAGCACGAAAGAACTTGCTGAAATGCTCGGCATAGATTTAGGTCCTGACAGTTTCTTCCTTGAAGTCCACCACAAACTAAGAGGAGTCGAGACGAAAAGAGAAGGAATCTTCATAGCAGGATGTGCACAAGGACCAAAGGACATAAGGGAAACCACGATGGAATCAATGGCTACGGCATCAAAAGTCGCTACTTTTCTCGGGAGAGGGAAAATCTCTGTTTCGCCAGAAGTGGCTTTTCTCGTTCCAGACAAGTGTAACCTCTGCGGAGTTTGCATCGAGCAATGTCCAACTAAGGCGATTAAGAAAGGGAAGAAAGAAGTGACGATTGATCCAATATCATGCGTTGGGTGTGGGATATGTGTTCCTGTCTGTCCCAAAGAAGCAATCGACTTGAAGCACAGCACCGAGGCACAGTTAATCGCCCAGATTGAAGGAGTCAGCAGAGAAGGTGACACATCGCCCAAGATAATTGCCTTCATAGAGAGGATGACCGCCTACGGCTCTGCGGATCTGGGTGGGCAAAGCAGACGCAGTTACACTTCCCAAGTCAGATTGGTCGGCGTGCCGAGCACTGGGCGATTAGGCATAAAACATCTGTTGCACGCCTTTGCTTCAGGCGCTGACGGCGTGATTTTTGTTGAAGGAGACGACAGCTTGTTTAAGGAAGATCAGCTGCGAGAAAGGATTATACAACTGAAGAAAGACTTGGGCAAGTTTGGCATTCAATCTCTTAGAATCCAGTCAATCACCACGACCATCCCACAGTTCGAGAAAATCATGAGCCTTTTTGACGCGTTTGTCGAGCGAATCTCAAAACTCGGTCCGATTCCTCGTGAAAAACGAGAAGAACTTGAAAAATACTTGAAAGGTGAGCAAATTGCAACCCAACACGCAACTTGAAAAAACTAACCAAAAAGTAGAAACAACGCCAGCTGAACCATTGGTGCAACAAAAAGATAGGTGGGCCTTTGTTCACGAAGTTGAAAAACTGCCTGGAGGCGAGAACATTCTCGATTGCCTCCAATGCGGCCTATGTGCGGGCACTTGTCCAACAAGGTTTGCTATGGATTATTCGCCCATACAGATTATAAAAATGATTCACTTGGGCATGAGGGAAGAAGTTTTGTCGAGTTCGACCATCTGGGTTTGTTCCTCATGCTACAGTTGTTATAGCCGTTGTCCGAGAGCGGTGGACATAACAACTCTCATGATGTCTCTACGAAACCTAGCCATGAAGGAAAAAATTCCCGTGAAGAAGGAAATAAAGCCCAAATTCCATAAAACTTTCTACGAAATTGTACGAAAATACGGAAGACTCCATGAACCCGAACTTCTTATGAAAATTCTCAAAAAATCCGATTTACCCAACCTCTACAACAACGTCAAGTTTGGATGGAGTCTCTTGAGAAAGGGAAGGCTCAAGTTACGACCTACAAAAATCGGAAATCACGCTGAACTTCTTGCAATACTCGAAAAAACCGCCAAGGAGGAAGCCCAATGAAGTATGCTTTCTACCCAGGCTGCGCTGTGCATCACTCTTCAAAAGAATATGGCGAATCATGCCGCGCTATCAGCAAGGCTTTGGATGTTGAGTTGGCCGAAATACCCGACTGGAGCTGTTGTGGGGCTATTGATGCGGTTTACTCTTACCGGCCGCTCTCCTCGATAGCTCTTGTTGCCAGAGACTTGGCTTTAGTTGAGAAGATGGGCATGGATGTTGTAACTTTGTGTAGCGCTTGCTACTACACTTTGAATAGAACCAATAAACTTCTTAAGGAAAATTCTGAGTTGAAGAATAAAGTTGACGCTGCCCTGAGCAGTGCTGGGCTCAGTTATAGTGGCAATGTGAGAGTAAGACATTTTCTTGAGGCTCTGATAACAGATGTAGGGCTTCAGAGAATAAAAGAAAGAGTTAAAACGCCATTGACTGCTCTAAATGTCGCGTCCTATTACGGATGTTTCCTTGTAAGACCCCAATATTTGACCAGTTTTGATGATCCTGAGCATCCGAAGAGTTTGGACGATTTGGCAGAAGCGTTGGGGGCGTCGAAGGTTGAGTATTATGGCAAAATCCGGTGCTGTGGCGCCTCGCTACAGATTACTGACGAGAAGGTTATGCTGGAAATGTCGAAGAAAATCTTGCTTAGCGCCAAAGACGCGGGTGCAAATTGTATCATAACCGCGTGTCCACTGTGTCATTTTAATCTCGATGCAAAACAGAAAGCTATCGAATCAAAGTTTGACGTTAAAATAGACCTTCCCATCCTCCACTTTACCCAACTTGTCGGCTTGGCCTTTGCGATACCGCCAAAAGACTTGGGGCTTGACAAAAATTTCGTCGTACCCAACAAAATCCTCCTACAATACGCGAGGAGTGTTGCCTAAATGGTTGAAGAAAGACTGTCATTTCGTACGCTCAACAAAGAGGTCATCGAACCCGGAATTTGTGCAGCATGCTACGGTTGTGTAAGTTTCTGCACGGCAAACGAGTTGAACGTGCTGACGGTTGAGAAAGACAGACCAGTGTACTGCGACGAAAAGAACTGTTTGGAAGATGGAATCTGCTACCTAATCTGTCCGCGAACGCCTCACTTGGACAAAGCCTTAGAAACGAAATTCCAATACAAAGACCCGATAGGCTCCTACATTTCTGTTCGAATCCTCCGCACTACGGATGAGGAAATAGCCCAAGTATGCTGTGACGGAGGCGTTGTGACAAGCCTTCTCCAGTTCATGCTGGATACTAAAAAAATCGACGGCGCCGTGCTTTCAAAAAGGGAAGGCTTATGGAACAGTGAACCCGTGATCACGACACGATTCGAAGATTTGCTTGAATGCGCCGGCTCTAGTTTGGTACAATCGAGAAGCGTCCGGAATCTCGGTGACTGGACAACTTACGCGCCCATTTTTGCTGCTCTTAAGAAACTGAATTTGTTAGACCTCGCAAAGTTTGCAGTAGTTGGCACACCTTGTCAAATATCGACGATTCGAAAGATGCAATTACTCCACATAGTTCCAAGCCACCTTGTGCGTTTTACGGTGGGGCTTTTTTGTTTTGAAAACTTCCGCATGAACGACGAGGGCAAAAAATACCTTCAGCAAAGAATTGGAGCCGATTTAGGCGAGATTCAAAAAGTTAACTTGAAAGACGATTTTATCATTAGACTGAAAGACGGAAAAGTCGTGCACGTCGATTTAGATGACCTTGGCCCCATCGTTCGTTCAGAATGCCTTGCATGCACAGATTTTTCAAACTATGCCGCTGACATCTCCGTGGGTGGCTTGGGTTCCCCGGACGGGTACACCACGGTTCTGGTGCGAAATCACGAAGCGCAACGTCTCATCAACCAAGCCATTAGTCAGGGATACATTGAAGAAACTCCTCAACATGATGCTGTTGAAAAAATTAAAAAGATGGCTGAACGAAAAAGAGCCCGCGGAGAACGAGTGCTCAGGGAAAGAAAGGCGAAATACTCTCCCGCATAATGTTTAGATAGTTAAATGGGCGACGTACATGCGGTTTTTTCTGGAAAATTGATATTGTTATTATACTTATTAATTGAACAAAAGATTTTATAACGGCGTCTGAGTAGTTTCTTCGTTATCTAATCTCTCGAAGGATACGATCATGCCAGTAAGTAAGGTTTATGTTGTGCCCAACGAGGAAGCCTTTCGAGTATACGTAGCGAAAACAAAACAAATAATAGAATCAGAATTATCTGTCCTCATTTCTAGGCTTTCCAACTTAAGGTTTCACGAGAAAATAAAGTATGCTTTACTCTCGCAAGGAAAAAGACTACGTCCCTTACTTGTCATGCTAAGTGCTCAAAGTGTGGGAGGAAACCGAGAAAAAGTTACTTCTTTGGCTTTAGCCATAGAATTGTTGCACACGGCTACTTTGGTGCACGACGACATCCTTGACCAAGACAAGTTCAGACGGGATGTCCTCACGGTTCACGAAAAATGGTCAGTAAGCGACGCCATACTAGTCGGAGATGCAATGATAGCGCTTGCGATTTACTTGGCGGCGGACTATGGAAAAGAAGCGTTAAAGATTACGTCGCGGGCTGGCCTAGCGCTTTGTGATGGTGAATACATGGATGTGTCGATAAAATCGCTTCAGATGTCCGAGGATGAATATCTCGAAAAAATAAGAAAAAAATCTGCTTCTCTTTTTAAAGCCGCAGCCCATTGCGGAGCCATCGCGGGTGGAGGCTCTGATTTTGAGGTTGAATGCTTGGCTGATTTTGGTGAACATTTTGGGATGGCTTATCAACTTAGTGATGATCTTTCTGACGTTACTTCTTTAAACGATGGTATACCTAAAGACCTTGGAAAACGTCGAATTAGCCTTCCACTGATCCACCTATACAAATCTTCCAGTCCCTCAGAAAGAAAAATCCTACTCGGCGACCTGCAAATTCTGTCAAGAAAAAAAGACGGCGCCAAAAAACTCGCCCTAACCCGTGTTTTAAAAAACCTGAAAACCAAAGGTTCTCTCGATTACTGCAAAAAAGAAATAAACAAATACATCGACAAATCAATCCAATCTATCCAATCCCTAAAAAACACGGACTTCAAATATTACCTTGCCCAAATGGCAGAATCTTTGAGGCCGAAAGAAGAACAAGCCAAAACTTGACAATAAACGTTGAGCACGATGATTGAGAAAACGACGGGCATCTTTGTTGGTTAAAATGGAAAACCGAAGTTTCTGGACTGAAAAATAGATAAGTTTAATAAAAATGACTGTTATTCTTCAATGTTCTAAAACCGAGAAAGTGTTGTAAAGTGAACATCCAAAGCGAAAGAAAAGCCTACGAGGCGCTTTCTAGTGCTTCGCGGCTTGAAATACTGAAACTACTATACAAGAAGCCGTTGAGCGTTGAAGAAATCGCTGAAGCCGTCAAATTGCAACCCATCACTGTACGTCACCATCTGCAAGCGTTGGAAGAAGCGGGTTTTATCGAAAATTATGAAGAAAAAAGCGGTTCTGTGGGAAGGCCGAAAATCTACTACAGATTTGCCAAACAACCTATGGTAGTCGGTTATCCGAGACGCCGTTATCTTGCATTGTCTAGTTTTATGATAAAAACGCTTCAAGCACTGTTGGGAACAAAAAGAGCCAGTAATCTTTTGAGAAGCGTCGGGAAAGACATGGGCAAAGACGTTGTGAAAGAAATCGAAGCCAAATACAACGTGAAAGACTGGTCTATGGAGACTTTTAAGAACGTCTTCATAAAACGATACCTCGAGGAAGAAGGCAGCGAGCCAGAAATCATAAAATCTGACAAGAACTCGGTAACCTACCGAGTGCACAACTGTTTATTTCTTGAACTCGCTTTGAGGATGCCGGAATTAATGTGCGATGCGCTTCATGAATCATTCGACAAAGGAATCTCCGACGCTATGGGCGGGAAACTGAAAATAGTTCGTCTAACATGCCAAGGACACGGCGACCCCTACTGCGAGCACGAGTGCAAATGGCAAGAACAATCTGCATAACTTGTACGTACGCATAAACAAGAATATATTAAATCATCCGAATGTTTCCTGTAGAATTATTTTTCCGCACAGGTGATTTTCTAAGTAATTCTTAGCTTTTCCACTTCTTCTCGGCTCGGTGTCGGAACAACTATGGAGTTGTTCAGATTTGTTTTCCCAAATCTTACTAGGACTTTGCCGCCTTTTTTGTCTGAATAATAAGCGGTTAGCGCCGCCGCTTTTTCTATTGGTTTTCTTGTTTTCGGTCCTTGCAGAACTGTAATCGGGCTTCCACAGTCTGGGACTTCAAAATAATAATCGTTCTCTGCTTTAGAGTTAAGCAAAACCTTGTTCTCAGCCTCGTTTCTTCCGACGATTATTTTGTTTTTTTCGAACCTAAAGTGTCTCCCAACCTTGAGCAAGTGCACGTCTTTTAAAGAAACCTTTTTTTTGTGGTCGAAGAGGTCTCGCAATTTTCTTGCAAATTCCTTGTACGTGAGTAAACAGCCACCAGAGGGGCACGGGTAATTTTTTATGTTAAACTCTCTGGCCAGTTCAATTTGCCTTTTTCGCGACCTTCCTTTAATATCCAACAATCGTTCTCTATTCACTAATTGTTCTTGTTCAATAACTGTTTCGGGCAGAAGCTTCGCAGACAGTGGTCTCAGTATTTTGCCTTTCAAGCCAGACTCTTCTTCTATAATCCTCATTGCCCCCATATGCTGCGACATGGGTCTTTCGCCTAAAACTTCGCCCGTGACAATGAATGACGCCCCTGTTCTCTTTGCGTATTTTTTGGCTTTTTTGAACATGAAGATTCGGCAGTCCACGCATGGGTTCATGTTTTTTCCGTAGCCGTATTTTGGCTTCCGTACAACGTTCAAGTATTCCTTGCCGACGTTGATGATTTTTATTGGTATGTTGAATTTTTTCGCCACTTCCGAAGCTCCGCATTCGCCTTTCTTGCAGAGGCAGAAAGGAGTCACGAAATTCACGGCTTCCACGTCTACGCCTTGGTCTAGGACTAGTTTTAGGGCTAATGTACTATCCAAGCCTCCGGACAACAGCGCTAACGCCTTTGTTTTCTTCATACCATTCACCTAAATTTTTCAGACTTTTATTTAAACATGCTTTTTCTACTAAAACAAACCATGCTGCTTAAGGTTTTATGCATCATTTTTGGCAATTTGACAGTTTACGCGAGAGTGAAGCGGTAGCAGATAAGGATATAAGAATGATTTAAATAACAAAAATGGAAAAAACTCGTGTTAAGAGTGACCGAGAATGTCTGCGAAGAATGGGCCTTATCCGTCTGGGCTTCTCGTATGGCTTAAAGAAATAAGGGCGCCCTTTCTTACCGCCGTAATAGTTCCAGTTCTTCTGGGCACGGCTGTGGCTTGGTTTTCGTTTAAGGTTTTCGATCCGTTGTATTTTGTTTTGTGCTTGTTAGGCGCCGTGTTTATGCATGCTGGCGCAAACGTGGCCAACGAGTATTTTGACTACAAAAGCGGATGCGACACGGTGAAAACTGATTTTGCTTCGCCTTTCAGCGGCGGTAGCGGTTTGCTGCCTGCTGGCGTTTTGAACCCAAAAAAAGTGCACAAGGTTTCCTTGGTTTTTTTCGCTTTGGCTAGTGTCATTGGTGTTTTTCTTGCGTTTGTTCGTGGATGGGTTGTACTTGTTCTCGGCGTGATCGGCATCTTGTCGGGGTATTTCTACACGGCCGAGTTTGCGCCGCGCGGAGTAGGCGAAATCATTGTAGGCCTCAACTTCGGGCCTCTTGTGGTTATTGGTAGCTTTTTTGTGCAAACACAAGCCATCACTTACGAATCTATAGCGGCCTCTGTTCCGTTGGGAATACTGATTCTCGAAGTGCTCTGGGTGAATGAAATCCCAGATTTTGACGCCGATGCTAGGGCTGGAAAAAAGACCTTAGTGACTCGGATTGGAAGAAAAAAAGCCGCCGACGTGTATGCAGTTTTGTTGTTTTCGACTTATGCTGTGATGTTGGTGCTGATAGGTCTGTCGCTTATGCCTGTGTTCGCGTTGATTTCTTTTCTCACGTTGCCGTTGGCTGTAAAAGCCGTTGCGGTTGCTAGGAGAAATTATGACGATCCCAGGAGGCTTTTGCCAGCGAACGCGGGAACGATTATGATACACTTGTTTACCGGCATTCTTTTGTGTGTAGCGTACGTTGTCAGCGGTTACTTATCTATACTATAACCTTTGGTTTTTTCTGCCTGTGCGGACGGTCTTTAGTAGATGACGGTGCGAATGTGAAGCGCCGGAAAGAAGCTGTCCTTCTTATTTAACGAGTTGTACGATTTTTGCGAACTAGAAGCCGAAAAGTTTTTTTCTAATAGGTTGCTTAGCGTGTAGTCCATGTGGTGGATTATCGGCTTCATCTTTCATGAGATGGCGTTCGGTTTGCTTTCTGTCTTTATTCCGCTTTACGTGACTGGTTATCTTGGAGGAAGTCTGATCGATGTTGGCATAATGATTTCTTTGGCAAATTTTGTCGTCGTACCTTTTTCTTTCTTCTGGGGTTATCTTTCTGACAAGACAAGGCGCTATCGTTTTTTCATTCTTCTTTCCTTTTCTATGTTGAGTGTTCTGCTGTTTCTTTTTTCTTCTACCCGCGTCGTTTCTACGCTCGTCGGGCTTTACGTGGCGGTGGCAGTCTTCCACGTGGCTCATGAAGCGCCTAAGAACGTGTTGATCTCAGAATACTACTCTCGTCCCGAGTGGGAGCGGAGCTTCGCATCTTATGAGGCTTTAACAGAAGTCGGCTGGCTTTCAGGCTTGCTCTTGGGTTTTGTATTTTCAGGGTTTGGTTTTAGTGGTGCATCCTTAATACTGCTATGCAGTTTGTTGAACGCGATTGCTTTTTTCGCCTCGTTATTTTTGGTTAAAGATCCGCTTCTTGTGTTTGAAAGACGGCTAGTGGCTATTGAACGCGTGGTGGATTTTGCGCATCGGGGTTTCTCTGTGGCGTTTAAGGCGATTGATGGAAAGCGTGTTAGAGAAAAACTGAAGAACGAAAGCGCCCTTCTCTTCTGTACGGGTCTTCTTTTGTTCTCGTTGTCTACGAGCATGTTATTCACGCCCTTACCCGTGTTCTTCTCCAAAAACTTGGGCGTGTCTTCGAACATCGTCTTCGGTGTGTTTATGTTCAATACCTTTGGAGGCGTTTTAGGCTACGTGGCATCACGGAAAAAAGCGCAACAATTTAACGTGAGAACAGTTGTGAAGCGAGCAAACCTAGTGAGAGCGGTGTTGCCGTTGCTTCTGGTAGCCGCAGAGGTTTGGTTCTCTGTTTTCACTCTTGCTCTGGCAACCGTTGTTCTGATGATTATGGGCATTGCTTACGGGTTCTTCCTAATATCAACCCTTTCTCTGTCGATGGAACTGATTCCCGAAGGAAAGACCGGCGTGTTCAATGCTTTGGTAGGCTTGGGCGGAGCCTTGGGATGTTTTCTGGGAACTTACGTTGCAGAAAACTATGGTTTTCAAACGCTTTTTATGGCGACTAGCGCAGTTTTTTTCTTGAGTTATATGGTCTTCAAGGCTTTCTCAAACTAGAAAATGAGGCTTTAAAAGAAGTGGGTTTATTCTTGCGAACGTTCTGGCGCCGGGGAATAGGTTTACATCTCGGTTTAAATTCTCGGCGAATTTTTTGTA
>JABFQO010000015.1 GCA_019685575.1 Candidatus Bathyarchaeota archaeon A05DMB-4
CAGTACGATAACTTTTTTAGTTTTATGCGCGTGTACAAGTGCTGCTCGGCGCTGGGCTAGGCCCCTCTTCCATATATGATCCTATTAGGCTCCAAATATACGGCAAATATGGTTTTGATGTTGTGATGTGTTGTTGTGTTGTGGGTGTGTTGTGAAAGAAAAAAAGAGAGGATGGGTGTTTGTGTTTATGTTTTTTTGGGTGTTGTTTTCTTTTTTATGAAGGCTATTGCGAGGGTTATGGCTGTTGTAATTATGATTAGTATGGTTGGTGTGAATTCTGGTGCGGTGTAGGTTGCTTGGATGATTACTGGTACTGTGCTTGTGCTGTAGCTGTAGTAGATGAATGCGTGTGTGGAGTTTTCGGTGATTGTTGGGATTGTGAGTATGCCGTTTACTATGACGGCCCATGAGCCGTACATTAGGTTTTTTGGTATTGTGACGTTGAAGAAGCCTTTGGCGCCGTTGGGTCCTGTGGATGTGAATGTTATGAATGCGGGTGCGCCTTGTGTTGTGTGGTTAAACGTGAAATCGGTGATTGTTGTGTTGCTTTTGGTGTATACGTGGAAGGTTTGGCTGTCGGCTGTTATTGGGTGGTCGATTGTGAGGATGTCGGCTTGTACGTGAACTGTGTATGTGCCTGCTGTGCCGTTTATGTGTCCATCGTATGGGGTGATTTTGACCATCCAGTTTTCTGTTGGCAAGGTGGCGCTACTTGGGACTGTGAACATGTTTGTCCATGCTGGTTGCAGGACGCTGTTCTTGTACCATTCGATGTAGTACGTGACTGGCTCTTCTTCATAGTCAAGTGACGGAATCGGCCACAACGCTGTCAAATCATTTGAATCAAACGGTTTAAGCGGCGAAATCGTTACGTCTGGCTGAGTCGGCGGCTGATTAACATGTGTAAAGACAACGTCAAAGTGAAGATCATAGGCGTTGTATGGTATACCAGTGAACCAGCCTAAGTTCAGGTCCTCGAAAGCATATAGAAACTCACCGTCTGGATAAAAGTCATAATTTACTGCGCGGCTTTTTGCATAGCCAGATGATGCGTTGTATGTTAAGCCGTCGATGACTATCCAGTACTTTTGGGATCGCTCCACTCGAATTGGTGTTGGTGGTTTTATGTAATACAAGCCAGGTTTTGCGTCTATCGTTGTTCCTCTTATAACCATGCTCCTTGCGAGTACGTTACTCATGTCAGGATGTTGGTCAAGGGGGTCTGTAGCGTTGTTTCCAACGAGTAATAGCTGAAAATCAGGAGTAGGTGCTACTGCAGAATTTAACCAAACTCCAGCGTCTGCGATGTAATCATTTAAAGCGATAAAACTCTGTGCATAGTAAGGCGTAATCGCTGAGCCACCGATTGCCGAGATGTAGTTGGTGCTACCGCATTGTGTCTGGTAGGGTACGTCTGAAAAGATCATGTCGAGACCTAAATCATAAAGGTTATAGTAAGAGTTCCAAGTTACACCTGCGTTTCCAGAGTATATTTCTACTCCGTCCGTGTACGGATCGTGGGGGAGGATCATAGTCTAACTGATAATGGTCACGTGTCATCAAACTGCCTGCGGTAGCGTTGCCGAGGGAATAGCCGTCGATTATGAAGAAATAAGTCTGCCCAGGTACCACTTCTATGGGTTTTGTTGGTTTCAGATAATGCATTCTTGGATTATTGGATATTTGTTCGCCTGTTATCGGGAGGCTTCTTGCAAGAAAGTTCGTTAAATCCGGTTTTGAGGCGTTTTCGGGCGACGGTGGGCATATTAATAGACGGACTGTCGGAGCGTTCAAACTGGTGTTTTCGAGCCATACGCCCACATCTAAGATGTACTTGTTAAGCGCCTTAAAAGATTGCCCTGCATAATTGTTAATCCCGTTGCCGCCGATGAGCGACCATGTCGAGCGTCCTTTCATCAGTTTAATCGCTGACTGACTAGCAGAGAATGTAACGATAAAGTCTAGGTCGGGTGCGACACCCATAGTAGTCCATGAATCTCCAGCGTTGTTTGAATACTTATAGACGCCATACGGGTAGACATCTTCATACGCTCCTTTTGCCTTTGCCGAGCCGCTTGTTGTGTTGTCGTAATAACCGTCTATCACAAGCCAATAAGTCTCGCCCACTGTGACAGGGATTGAAACGTTAGGATGAACAAAGAACCTGCCCGGACTAGCTTCGATCTCGCTTCCTTCGATTATTCGACTTACGCGATGACGTTATTCTTGTCAGGGTTTCCTAAAGGCGTGTTTCCCCATATTTGCACTCGCAAATCAGGAGTTGTGCCAGTATCATTGGCGATCCATATTCCAGCGTCAACTATGTAACTGTCTAAAGCCACAAAAGATTGGGCATAATAGTCTGTTCCAGATGCGCCACCTACAGGGCGTGGATATACGCCGCCGAACCCGTTAACTTCTGCTTTGATTGGCCTGTTGCTGAAGGTGACAACAAAATCCAAGTCATAGGTAGCCAAACTTGACCAGCTTGTTCCGTTATTGTAAGAATAAAACATCGCGCCGTCTGGATATGGGTTAGTCGATTGGGCTGAACAGCCTACTGTACCAGTAGAGGTTTGGTCATAATAGCCGTCTACCACCAGCCAGTAGGTTTTGTTCTGCTGAACACGGACTGGAGCGGTAAGGTTGAAGTAAAAGCGCTTCGCTGTTAGACCTATCGACGTGTTTGAGATTACGCGAGTTATCACCATGGGCTTACTGATATTGGGTTTTCCCGTAGGAGTGCTGTTGCACAAGAAAAACCTAAAGTTCGGAGTCGACGCCGTATAATTTCGCAGTGTAAGAGCGGCGTCTGTGATGTAGTCAGCGAGAGCCTTGAACGACTGGGCGTAATAGTCAGCGTCAGACCCACCGACTCCAACGAGCAACGTATTCCCTATCACTTCTGCTTTAGTTTCGAACGTAGCATTCGTTGGGAAAAGCGAAGGAGGAGCCATGATACCAGCTGAAGAAATCTTATCTGCAACTGTCGTTTTTGACGAAGTGTTCCCTAAAGGAATGAAAGTCGAAAGTGAAAGCATTCCAACTAACACGAAAATTATCAACGCTATCTTTTTCATTTTTTCACCATCTTTTTTAATCATTCACTTCGTTTACAATCAAATTTAAAGACTTTGCTTACAAAAGCGAAAAACAAAAAACTAGACATGCCAAAAATTGCCACAAACACGGCAACTAACGATTATTCCTATACTCCTCATGAAGCTTGTCCAATATCCTCTTATTAATAAACCCCCTGTGCGGCCTGAAGCCCCCAGAAAACCCGGCTGGAATGTGCAATAACTCGTGAATAATCACCCGTTCCTTCTCTGATTGAGTAAGCTTGTCGTAGCGCTCCGAAATCACTTCAATCAAGTACCCCGCCCGCGTGTTCAGCGCTTTCTGCCAAACCTTGCCCAAACTGTGAATCCGCGCCACAACCCGTCTGCTCTGCGAACCACGACTCCTAAAACAAAAAACCCTATCCACCTCCACGTGCCTAAAACCAAGCTTAGACACGATCTCAACGACCAAAGCCTTCACGTCCGGCGCATCAAAGTATTCTATGGGCACAGCCAAGCAACCTCCACGCAAACAAACAACGCCACATTTATCTCACGGCTCTGTATTAGTATTTTACTCGCCGGATGACGAGAAGGTATTTGATTGACCACCCGGATGAAATCTCAGAGTTACTCGGACGGCACAAAACGCCAGCCGCTAGCCTTCAACAAAGGTTTTTAAGGTTTTCGGTAAGGAAACGTTTAAATAAACCGAAACCGTGAAAGCATCATGCATTTTGTTGAGGGAGAGAGAAAAAAGTTTTGCAGAGATTAGGTCATGTGCTTCACGTAACGCCGAGCCGAAGCATCATCGTCAAGGTGGAAAAAACCCCGAGAATTGGCGAAAAAGTTGTCGACGAAAAACTCCAACAGGTTGGCACGGTTTTCGACATTTTCGGCCCAGTCTCGTCGCCCTACGTTGCCGTGAAAACCACCATAAACAACCCGGACACGCTGAAAAACCAACTCCTTTACGTAGTTCCCTCTCCGAAACAAGGCGCAAAAGGAAAGGAGAAAAGAAAACATGGATGAAGGCGACGCCGTTCTCCCGCCGACACCAGCAAAAATCCACAAATGCCCCGAGTGTGGAAGCGAAAAATTAATCCGCGATCATGAAATGGGCGAAATCGTCTGCATGGAATGCGGCTACGTCATAGCAGCCAAACTAACCGACCGAGGACCAGAATGGAGAGCGTTCGACGACGAACAACGCGCAAAGCGCACCCGAGTCGGCGCACCGACAACATTCTCGATACATGACAAAGGCTTATCAACGATGATCGACTGGCACGACCGCGATATATACGGAAAACGTCTCAGCCCAGGACAAAAGGCGCAGGTGTACAGGCTCCGCAAATGGCAAAGACGCATCCGTGTGTCAGACGCCACAGAACGCAACCTTGCTTATGCGCTTTCAGAAATCTCAAAAATTTCCAACGCCCTAAGCCTGCCCAAGAATATCGTTGAAACCGCATCAGTGATTTACCGAAAAGCCGTAAAAGAACGCCTTATCCGCGGAAGGTCGATTCAAGGCGTGACCGCAGCCGCCATTTACGTTGCTTGTAGGCAGTGCTCGTTGCCGCGGACGTTGGAGGAAATCGCGCAGGCTTCGAACATTAACAAGAAGGAAGTGGGGCGCAGTTACCGCTTTCTTATCAAAGAGTTGGACTATTTCATTCCGCCGTTGAAGCCGGGTCACTACATTACGAAGTTCTCTAATCAACTTACTATGCCCGGCAAAGTGGAGGAAATCGCGCACAAGATTCTCACGACGGCTAAAGACTTGAAGCTGACGTCTGGTCGTGGTCCAACAGGTATCGCTGCTGCAGCGAGTTATATTGCTTCAGTGCTGACTGGGGAAAGGAAAACGCAGAGGGAAATCGCCGAGATCGCCCAAGTTACAGAGGTTACGATTCGTAATCGTTATAAAGAACTCGTTGAGCGTCTTTGCTTTGAAATAAAACTGTAATTTTCTCTTTTTCTTTTTTTCTTATGGAGTTTTTCAGAATTGTTTATGAATCTCGTGTGCGTGTTTTAGACTTGTGAGTTTGGGTTGAAGAAATTGAGAGGGTTCATTCGTAGTCTCCAGGACGAGAGCGGAGGAATCGCGACATCCCTGGGCGAAGAATCAGACCCGAACAATGGTTGGTTAATCAGGCATCTTCTCGAACTCGGCATGAAAAGAGAGGCGTTACGGTTTCGGGATTATCTGCTTGAGCATCAGAACACTGATGGAGGCTGGGGACAGAATGGGAAAGCACCGAGCATGATTTCCTTGACAGCGAACGCTTTGAGTGGTCTGTGTGATGCTGGCGTTTCTGCTAGGCATGCTTCGGTTACAAAAGCGATAGAGTTTCTATTAGCACATCAGGAAAAGGAAAGCGGTTTTTCAGAAACAGTAGACACGGGTGTGCCGTGGATGAAGCCGGGCGTCGTTTGGGGCTGGATAACCGCGGTTGCGGTTGAGGCTTTGTACAAGGCTGGAGTGCGTATTACTACGCCTGCTTTTGACGATGCGGCTTTGTTCGTGCGGAAGTGTTTTTGGGAGAATCGTGAGGGCATTGAGGGACAGTCGGTTATGGTGAGGGCTTTGAGGAACACGCGTTTTGCTGTGATGATTGAGACGAAGGAGATGAAACGAAGAATCGACTGCGCAGAACAAGCAGAAAACGGTGGTTTTCCACGAGAGAATCCTAACTTGGACACGACTTTGAACATTCTAGGTTTTCTCTACGACATCGGCGTCAGAGAGGACGACGCAAGGTTCAGCAAGGCTGTACATTTTGTTGTGTCTTCCCGCAACGAGGACGGCGGATGGCCCGCGACGCCGGGAGAAAAAAGTGTGTTGTGGGCGAGTTTGGAATCGGCTGTTTTGTTGAAAAATCTTGGTAAACTGGTGTAGACGTCGCGTTGTTTTTGGGTTTTCTGTGAGTGTGCACATACGCTTCCCTAGTCTAGGTATGTTTTCTGCATAGCACAATGTAGGCAAGGCTTTTGCGAAGTTTCTCTTTTTTATAAATCGTTACCGTTACCTAAACAATCACATGTCTTCTATTGTACTTGGTAATTCTCTTAAATCATCAATTATCCGGTCAGGAGTAACACTGGAATCTTCATTTGTCTGATTTGGCTTTCTCCTTAGCCAGATTGTTTTCATGCCCACTGCGTGCGCGCCTTGAACGTCATGGTAGAGCGAGTCGCCCACGAAAACCGCTTCGGCCGGCTGGGTTTGCAACGCTTTTAACGCCGCGTTAAATATGACTGGGCTCGGTTTGCGGTAGCCCACAGTTCCAGATGCGAGTAAGAAGTCGAAGTATTTTTTTATGCCAAACTTATCCAGAGTGATGGGCACTACCTCGGGAATTCCCAAGTTAGACACAACAGCAAGTCGGTAGCGACGATGCAAATGCTCCAGCAAGCTAGGCACGTAGTCTTCCATATAAAGCGAATCCACCAGAGCACGAGTGAAAACCTCTGTAGCCTCCACGATTCGCCTGTCTGATTCTGGGGCGTCATAGCCGAACAACTCTAAAACTTTTGAAAGACGATAACTGTAAGTATGCTCCCTTAATTCCCCATCACTCCACAGGTCGCTTCGAACTCTAAGATAAACCCGCTTAAACTCTTCAAAAGAAGGCGCAACACCTCCAGCCTTCAAGACCTCATACGCTTTGCGAAGACTGGCAAAATAATCAAACCTGTCATCCAAAATCAACGTGGCACCGAAATCAAACATCACCGCCTTAACCGTCACGTCTCTTCACTTCATGTGCAAAAAGAACGCCGACCTCATATATAGTTTTAACGTATTTATTGAAAAATACGAGTTTGTTTTACACAATGTTGACAAATACTTTTAAATACTTCTCACGAACTGCTATTTCTTTCCGTCTTCAAGGTGACAAGAGATGGGCTGCACGGTCGTGGTCGGAGCGTTTTGGGGAGACGAGGGCAAAGGAAAAATAATCTCCTACTTGGCGCTCAAGGACAAAATAGATGTCTGCGTACGAACCGGCTCAGTAAACGCCGCTCACACCATAATCCACAAAGACAAAAAATACGCGTTGCATATGGTGCCGAGCGCCTTCGTTAACGAGCAAAGCCGCCTACTCATCGGTGCGGGCGCAAACGTTCATGTTCCTCAACTTTTCAAGGAAATCGAAGAAACCGGCGTCAAAAACCGCATAGGCGTCGATTATCAATGTTCAATCATCAAGGAAAAACATTCTCAAATAGACCGTGAAAGCGCGCATCTCAAAGGAATCGGCACAACGGGCTGGGGCGTCGGTCCAGCGCAAGAAGACCGCGTGAAACGCGTCGGCAAACTAGCCCGCGACATACCCGAACTTGAACCTTACTTGACTGACGTGGCTTTGGAAACCAACGTTGCCATCGACGCTGGCAAGAACGTTCTCTTAGAGGGCACTCAAGGTTTGATGCTTTCATTGTTCTTCGGCACTTACCCTTACGTAACTAGCCGAGACACGAGCGCGTCTGCCATCTGCGCAGAAGCAGGAGTAGGCCCCACAAAAGTCAACCGTGTCGTCGTGGTCTACAAGGCCTTTATCACCCGAGTAGGCGCCGGCATCCTGCCCGGAGAACTTACTAAAGAAGAAGCCATCAAACGAGGCTGGTTCGAAACCGCCGCCGGCACTGGAAGAGAACGTCGTTCAGCACCGTTCAATTTTGACTTGGCCAAGCGTGCAGCGATGATAAACGGCGCAACCGAAGCAGCAATAACAAAGCTGGACGTGGTCTTTCCTGAAAGTAAGAGTGCAAGGACCTTCGATGAATTATCGAGTGACGCGAAAGAATTCGTGGCTAAGGTGGAAGCCGCCACTGGAGTGCCGGTAACCATCATCGGCACGGGGCCTGCAGTGTTCGACATCATTGACCGGCGTTAAAAAAACGACGAGTTAGGTTAGTTTTGAGAGACTGCTAAGACACTTGCCTAACTTTAGTTTCGTATACGAAGGAATATTCGCCGCTAGCATTAGCGCCAAACTGCACTTTTATCAGGAATTTAACGGTTTCTAACGGGTTAAGCCTAAAGCTCAGTACTTCGGCAAGTGAGAGAGTTGCTTTTGCGTACTTGGCCGGCATCGTCGGGGTTGCGCCTGCTATGCCCCAGTCGTAACCGAACGCTTGGAAAAAGAACCCTATAGTTGCGTCTCTTTCAGCTCCGATGTAGGTGAATGGAATTGCCCATGTAATGTTCTTTTTGTCGTTTGACATGACCACGGTGATTGGCACGTCGCTCGGGGGAACGGTTTCGTTCCATGAATATTCGGTTGCAGTCGTGTTCCAGGCGAAATCGCTTATCGGCGTGTAGATTTTTAGTTGATTAATGTTTTGTCTGTTGGGGTTGTTGGTGAAATTGAACGCTTTGTCTTGGGCGTCTAGGAGGTTGTTTCCGTTGCCGTCGAAGGCGAGGTAGGCAAAAACTGTTTGGCCGTCCACTGTGGGGTTGCCTCCGGTGAACATGAATTTAACGTAAATCGTGCTCTCTGTGTGCATTAATACAACCGTGTAAGTGCCGGGGTCGACTGATTTTTTCTCTGTATATACAAACCGTGTAACTTTGGTTTGATTGGCTAAAGAAACCAGCACGGTGGCCAAGGTTTGGTTGACGAGCCAGTGTGTGCCGTTGAACTCTTTTATCCACTGGTTTGAGGTCGTGTTATAGTGCCATATTGCGAAGTTGAAGGTTACGCTCATCGCGGTGGTTTCGTTGTTTAGTAGGTTGTGGGGGTCTGACTCGATCGTTGTTCCGTTTACTGCCGTGACGTTCCAGACAAGGGGCATGGTGTAATTGTTTCCGTCGATGAAAACTTGTATTGGTTTTTCTTCTTCCGGTTGGGGCCAGAAGAATTGGTACCATCCTAAACCGCCTACGATGATTATTGCGATTATTACGATTGCGATTAGCCATTTTCTTTGCATGGTTATTTCTTCCTCGGTTTTTGGTTCTATGGTGTATCGAAGTAGAGGCACATATAGTTTTTGTTGACTGTTCCTTAGGGGACTGCGATAAAAGATTTTTGGGTGCCCTTAACCGAGCGGAATGAAAAGAAAATTTAAAATAGCATCAATCTTGTATTCAAAGTATTTTATTCGTTTCACTTCCTCAAGTCAAAATGGTCAACTTTGACGACAGCTTCGCCAGGGTTTGGACTTCGTTCGTAAACGAGCTGGAACAGATCTCCATATATTGTATGGTTCGGTTCGTTTAGCAAGAAAGTCGCGTTGTACAAATATTTGTGCCCATCAAATTTGCAGTAAAAAGTCGTGGCTTTTTCTCCAGGAGTCATTGTTTCAAATACTGGCCCCCCATTAGGTACAACTTCGCCTGTTCTCGTCCAGTTGTTGGGGTACATTATCTTAGCCAGTAAATCCGCATGTTCGCCAACTTCACCATCCATATTAGTGTCGAAGGCTATTACAAGCAATCTGTGCGATGTTTCTGTGTCGTTTATTATGGTAACAACTCTTAGTATGCTGCCTTCGATTGTGAAGGTCACGTTGATCTGCAAGCCTACTTCGCTGTCTGTGATGTTTTGTTCTTCTGCCGTCCATGTATAAGTGAAGGTTTTGCTCGTGTTCTTTTTAGGTTGGGAAATCGAGTTCACGTAAGAGTATGCTAAGATGCTTGTGGAAGCCAAAAGGATAATACAGAGGGTTGTAAGGATGATGGTGTTCTTTTCCAATTTTCCTCCTCCTTCACATTTCGTACAGTTATGCTTACATATATAACACATATAAAAGATTAACAAGGCAATTTTTATGCTTCAATTCTCTTCTTTCCATGAACTTCGTCGTCAATTGAAAGTAGAAATCACTATAATCGCACGCGAAAATCTATTAGGTTTTCAAGATTTCCTCTATTTGGGCGAGGTGTTCTGCGATTTTTTCGCCTTTCTGTGTGAGCCTAAACTTTCTTGTGAATGGGAATTCTTTGGTTGTTTCCTCCTTCAGCAGTGTCAGTTGTTTGAGCGTGTTTAGCGCGGTGTAGACGGCTTTTTGTCCTAGGGGCATGTCTTGAATAATAGTCGTCAGTTTGGTTTTTCCCTTCTTGTGTAGGTAGAGCAGTATTCTCAATGCGGCTTTGCTTTCGTCCAGTCGGTCTATGGGCTGCGTTTATTTGTCTCCTTTGTTTATTAGTTATGCGTATATGCGTAAGGCTTATAAGGTTTTTCGACGTATATTCTTTAGGCATATACGACCCACCAACACACGTGCATGGTGAAAACAAAAGTGCACACAAACAAACACTCCAAACTTCGTCCCCACGAAACACAACTCGTCTTCAAAATCCTAAAAACCCTCAGAAAAAACTCAAAAAACACACTCGCCATCTACTGCGAACTCCACCAGAACACGGGCTTCAAGAACCACCACAGCTTCTACCGCCAACTCCGCTTCTGCATAAACAACCACCTAATCGAACTCGAAAGCATCGAAAAACGATGGGGCATTCCAACCAAAAAATACCGCCTCACCCCACACGGACAAGAAATGCTAAGGTTATTAACCGAGTCTTTACAGCCATTCGAACACTAAACCACTCGAACCCGTTTTTTACGAGGCAATCACGAAAACTCGTTATCTGTTCTCAAAATAATGCAATATTGTCGCGTTGGGTAATTTTTAGTTTTAACGTACAAACTCGCATTCTTTTTTTCGGTGTTGTCAAAAATGCCTTGGGAACAATCAGGCAACTATATTCGTTCTGGGCATCGCAACTTGGACGATTTTAGACCTCGCACTTTCCGCACGGTTTGGATTAGCGAAGAGGAAGGAATAGGGGCGGTCGTGGGCAAGCCGAAAGGCAAGCATAGCATGGAGATTGCCAGTTTTCTGTTCGACGTTAGGAAAGGCTGGACGCTGGAAAAGGCGAAAGCATGGTTTGAACAGCACAAAGACGAAAGCCAATTCAACACTCAGAAAGAACACTTCTGCTTTGTCACACCAATCTTAGAAAAAGTCGTCGGTAAGCCACTGCGAATCCGCGGCATCGCCATCAGCGCCGGCATGAGCAGAAACTTCAACATCTACCTCGAAGACGAACTGAAAAAATTCGCAACAAAACTCGTCAACGCACCCGTATATCTCGAACACATCTCAGCCCTAAACGCCGTAGGCAAAGTCACAGACGCCACGTGGAACCCATCTTCAAAGGCAATTTTTTACGAAGCAGAAATCTACGACGACGAAACCAAGAAAAAATCAGGCGCGGCTTGATTCAACATGTGAGCGTGGCGGCCGACTACGAAACACTGGACGTGGTAGACGGGCAGGTTCCTCACGGCTTGCACAACGCGGAACTCAGCCTCGTCGCCGTACCGGGCATGCCGCAGACCAACATACAAGTCGTCGATGACCAGTCGCTTCATGCTTTAATGGAAACACACATAAAAAACGGACGCGCCATCGTGGCACCCGAAGCCGTGGAACAAACAAAAGACGAGGCTACCGATTTTTCCAAGACACCTTTTCGCGACGTGATGCGAAGGTTTTCACGGTTACCATGAACGGTAACAGAACAAACAAAAAATGAAAAAGGAGTGAAAAAAAGAGAATGACTGACAAGTGGCCAAGCGAAGAAGGTTTCATCAGCGAAGGCGAAATCGTTTCGCTTTTCAAAGCAACCGCAGCGGTCTCAAAAGGGACACTCGTAAAGCTGACTGGCGATTTAGAGGTTCAGCCAGCCACATCAAACAGCGACCCGATCGGAGTAGCACTGAAAGACGGCGCAAACGGAGACATCGTGCCCGTCTGCATCCACGGAATCTGCAAGGTCAAGGCAGGCGGCGCAATCAGCCTCGGCAAAGCCGTAAAAAGCGACGACAGCGCCCGTGCTGTAGTGCTTACTGACCAAGCAGTCAACGAAGGCGGCACAAACACCTACACAATCTACTACGCCAAAAAAGCAGGCATCGCACTGCAGGCGGCTTCGGCAGCAGACGACTGGATTCTTGTCTTTGTCTGCAAATAGGAGAGTGAAAAAAACTTGGGTAAAACAGATTTAGCCGTAAAGAGGCTGGAGGAAAAACTTAACGTTTCTTTCAGCGGCAGACCAATCGCGGTGATGCAGTCGGAGCTTAGGCGAAAAATCGGTGAAGCCTTGAAGAACAATAGGCTACACGAGATTCTGTTTTCCGACGCAAGTCAAGCCACGGCGAAGGTCTTGGACACGGTCTGGGAAGCCGCCAAGCCAAGGCTAATCGGCAGAGAACTCGCCGTCGTCATCGCACAAGACGCACCGCTAATTAAGGTTCCGAGAGCAAAAATCAGCCAAGCCTTCGAGGTCGCAGAAGGCGCCGAAATCCCCGTGGGCACCGAAGACTATGACAGCGTGACGTTGACACCGAAAAAGTACGGCGTTCGTCCCTTGATTAGTCGCGAGATGGTTGAAGACTCAGAATGGGACGTTATCGAGTATCAACTTGCCGAAGCAGGCCGAGCTATGGCAGACCTTGAAACCGAAAAGATTGTTTCTCAGATGATTTCAGACGCGGGCAACAGCGTAGCAGCAGGCACTGGAGGCACATTGTCTTACGGCGACGTGGTGAACATCGTCAAAGAATGCCTAATCGACGGCTACACTCCAGACGCGCTGGCTATTCATCCTAGCGAACTCGCCGACTTGTTAAAAGACACGGCTATTCAAAAAGCCATGGAGTGGGGCGGAGAAGCCGTCGCGCCGAGTGGACAAATCGCACGGTTGCTGGGTATGCAAGTCCTGGTGTCAACAAAAGTTCCCAGTGGCACGGCTTTGGTGGTCGACAGCAAACACGCGGGCGTCTTGTTCATCCGCCGAGACATCACAGCCGAAGACTATGAAGACCCAGTTAAGGATTTAGCAGGAGTAGCAGTAACCGCCCGTTGGGCATACACCACACTACGCGCTGACGCAATCGGCAAGGTCACGGGATGCTAACCGAAAAAACCAAAAACAACCCATAAACCCCCATTTTATTGGAAAACCAACAAATGTCTTTTGAAAAACGCTTGGAGCAAATTAAATTCGTTCTTCGAAAACTTTCGCGGCAGCCGATGCGGTGGACACCTTTAGTGAAGGCGACGATTCAAGCTTGCGGAAGTCCGCCGAGGCTTTACTACATTCTCTAGTTTTTGGAGAAAGAAGGTTTTGTGGTGCATGAAGATGTCGAAGGCAAGCTTCACTGGAAAATCACGGAAAAAGGAAACGCACTGTTAGACGTTCTATCCAAGGACTAACGGCTATTTTTTGACGAGAGAGTATTTGCGGTTCACACAGTCGATTATTTCTTTTTCAAAAAGTCTTCTCAAAGCTCTGAACACGGCTTTTTCTGGTTTCCCAAGTTTCTGGGCAATTTCCACCAACGTCAATGGAGGAGAGTTTTTCAACAAAGCAACAACATCCTCATCAAGTTTTGCCATGATTCGTACACCTTGCGAACTGAGAGTACTTTTCTTTCGCGAAGGGGGTATTTTAGTTTTAGCGTAGTTTTTTGAGTTTAGATGAAAAGCATAAAATCCTCTTTTTCTTGTTTATGAGAATAAAACCTCGCGTAAAACGGGATGCACAGATGGCACATCACGACTACAGACGAATATTGACGTTTGGGTTTCCGTTCGAAGACCTTAGCCGAGACGTTAAGCTAATATGCCTCTCAAACTTCATCGGTGCCTTCGGCGAAGGCTTGTACATCTTCGTGCTTCCGCTTTATTTGATTCAACTGCAGGCCAGCATAGTCGACGTGGGCGCTTTCTTCTCCGTCATGTACCTTTTCTCCGCACTAGCGCCGATTCCGGGAGGCTTCCTTGCTGACAAGTTCGACCGAAGAATGATAGTTTTCTTTTCGTGGGGGCTATGGACCTTCACGCCATTAGTCTATGCGTTTTCCAACCATTGGGTCGAAATGATTCCCGGCGCCATACTCTGGGGCTCTTCGATGCTGGGCGCGCCCGCAATCAACGCTTACATAGTTACTTCGGCAAAGGACCAGAGAAAGACCGCAACGCTTCTCGCCTCATTCACATCAACGTGGGCACTGGGTTACATATTTTCGCCTGCAATAGGTGGCTATTTGACAACCATCATCGGTATGAAACAAGTTCTTCTGATAGCTACCGTGTTTGCCGCGGTCTGCACCAGCGTATACTTGTTCATAAGCAGCCAACATGCCCCAAAAAAGACCGAAAACAAAGAAAACCAGCAACCACAGCCGCGCAGAGAAATTTCAAGTTCTGCTCGTAAACGTCTCTTGGCATGGTCGATTTTCTACGCTCTCCTCGTGTTTACGATGTACGTAAGCCGCACTTTCATGGCGCCATTCCTGAGAGACACTGTGCACGCTGAAGAGTTCTACATAGGACTTTTCGGTTCGATAAACTTTGCAGGATTCGCAATTCTCGGATTGCTGGTCAGTAGATTAGGCGACAGATGGGAAAAAATCGACGCCATCCTTGTCTGCGTCTTAATGTTCGCCCTTTCAACCGTGGCAATCCTGTTTTACCCCAACCCAGTTTTCCTGCTTTTCGTGGCGTTTTTCTGGGGCGGCTCAATCGCCTATGGCGCGTTAATAAGTTCTGTCATAGGAGCTATTGCGCCAGAAACCTCGCGTGGAAGGTGGATCTCGATTCCCATGAGCAGTTCCATGGTCGCGGCAGTAATTGCACCCTATGTTGGCGGCTATCTTTACGAGATTTCACCTTCGATTCCGTTCGTTGTTTCGCTTGTCGTAGCTCTACCAGTGACGGTTTTGGCTTTGACTGACCTTTTCAAAGAATAGCAACGGTTGTTACGTTTTTCTTAAGCATTTCCTAGAAATAAGAATTTTTCATGCTTATTTTGTTAAAAACTGCTTAAATAATTCTTTTTATATGATTTTATGCTTGAAAATGGAGTGTTTGGTGTTGGTTTCAGTCACGGCGGACACGGTTCGCAGTCGTTTGAATTTGACGTTGGAGGACGCTGATGATGATAAGGTTAACGGAATGATCCAAGACGCGGCGGCGACCATAGCGTTGGAGGTGGGAAGAAGCATTGATTATACAAACTGCAGCGAAGCTGAAGCAACGGCGATAAAGAACCTCGCGGCCATCTACTTAATCTGCCACTTGTCCGGTGGTTCGGCGGCAGGGCTGAATTTTTCGGTTGGAGATTTGCGTGTGGACGGTTCGGATAAGATGCCGAGTGTAGAAATCCTCTATCGCGAGTTGGAGCGTCTGTTGCTGCGTTTGCGTTATCCGAGTGTGGAGATGACTTAGGATGGGAGTTTTGCGTACGTATTTTGATTTTTTGATGGAATATGCGCCGTATTTTTACTACTTGTCTGATTCTGGAATTATTGATCCAGAATGGGGAAGAGGCCCAGCGCCAGCGAGTTTTGCCATTCAATTCTTGAACGAAGCGTACTGTGCAAAGGAGTTTGAAAACGAGAAATCAGCTGTTCAAGCCAAGATCGTTGAGTTGGCGGATTATTTGTTGACAATTCAATGTGTTGACGATGAAAAGTTGGCTTACGGTGGGTTCAAAAGCCGAGACGATAGCACTTATTACTATGTAGACGCCATGCGAGCAATCCCGGCGCTCCTGATTGCCTACGACTTGACAGACAATCAGAGTTACTTGGATGCTGCAAAACTGGCAGGCGGCACATTTCTTTACAACATGCAGCATAAACCCTCGCTTCTCGGAGTACATGATCAATATTACGGTGGTTAGCGCGCGCGCTACTTTGAGTGAGGCTTGGCTGGTGGGCATGTACGTCGCCGATCTTTACGGCACAATAGCCCTGCAACAACTCTACACCCGCACCAGCGAGGCAAAATATCAAACTATGATAAATGACTCGTTGAACTTTTATCGCAGCGGCTTCGAGAATCTGTACCTGAAATACTCGCCCCCGCCTTACGGCGACGGCAACTGGCACCGTACAGGCGCACAGGACAACTTAATCTATGACGATGATTTCGGCTATGCTTTGCTTGGACTTTACAGTTATGAGGGTTGGAGCCAAACTGTAAAGAAGGTTTACGAAGCAATAAACACGATAGGCAATTGCACCGAGTATCCGTCTTATAATCCACTGGTTTGCTGGGCAGGTTACGTGGATGTCATAGACCATAAGCCCGCATGCGAGTATTATGACTGCGTAACTGCGGGTATCCTTTTCGAAATACGAAACTCTTACGATTCGATTGCTTTGGACCAAAGCGCCAAGTCGGTTTTGGTTAACTCGGACAATTTTATGTTCTGGGGCGTAAAATTCAGCGACTACACGCCAGTGGAGAACAAGAAATCCACGGTTACGGTTGCTTGGCTGGGCCGCATGATGCTTAACTACAGCCCGTTAACATCAGTTTTCACCAGAATCTTGCAAGTACATGGCAGGCGAATCACGCTTCTCAGCCGACGCGAAACCAACGGCACAGTGAACTATTCTGAAGCAGCCACGATCACGGCTATAATCAATCCCGCCCAAGCCGCGGAAATGTTCATCCAGCCTGGCTACGCGTCGAACGATGTTGTCCGCGTCTACACGGTTTCCAACATCGCGCACAGAGATAAAATTGCCTTTGATGGTAAGGAGTAGAGGTTGGTCCGGCGCGCGCGCGACGTTTTCAGAAATGAAACCGGCATAAAGACCGCGTCAGTAGACGTCTCTGTTGCAGTCAATGATGTTGTTAACTTGAAAGTTTATCCCGTTGGGACTCCCATGACAGGCGGCTCGATAATCTTTGCGTGGACTCTCGATTTTGCACCAGCACCATAGCAACGAACGTACGTGTTTGCACGACAACCAAATACAAAGGAGTGCCTGAGCGATGGTTATGATACGTGAAGTCTTGTACGTGCCAAAAAACTTGAAGGATAAAGTGAAAGAAGTGGCGAAAAAGTTTCAGCAAGAAGAATTAAACAAGAACATGCTTGCCGAGACAGACATCCGAGACGTGATAATAGTCTGCATAGCCCAAGCGTTGCCCACAATTAAACAAATGACGCTACAAGAATTCAGACACGCCGTCCAAACTATAAAAAACGAAAAATAACAGAGACGCCTAAAACAGTTTTTTCCGGTATTTGTAAATCACGGCTATCAAAACAACCGCAATAAACGCGACGATAAGCACCTCTAACGGCACGCCTGAAACTTCTCCTTGCACCGTGAATTGATATAACAGCCCTTGCGAAAGCGTGCTTTGTTTGTTCCCAGCCTCGTCCATGGCCTCGATGTAAAAACTAATGGTTTGTCCCGCGCCGAAAGGCCCAAAGGGAGACGTAAGAGGAGGGCGCCAAACACCTTCAACGAGCGTCAAGTTTATAATCTTGAATGTTTGTTCGCCTTGGGCTTTGTAATAAAGCAAAACTTGTTTCACCTTGCTTGCGTAATCGGGTTTCGTGACGGCGACATTCAGCGGTATGATTTGCTGTGGCGTGGGAGAATTTAGGAATGCTGGTGTTCCGATTGTAGGCTTTATCGTGTCCCGCATCGGGTTCAGAAACGTGTTTGAAAGGTACTCTTTAGACTCAGCGACAACCGTAGCGTTGACTATGTCGTGCGGGATGCTTGCTGGATAACTGGATATCTTAAAAGTAGACTTCCCATCTGGAACAATAGCAGTGGGATTGGCGGGGCTGCGGGAAGCCCAAAAAATGCTGTTGTTTGATTTGTAATGAAAGATCACCGTAACCTGCGTGTTTGTTGCGTTTGCATTCGGCGTGGTTTCAATGTTCTTTAGGGTGCCTAAGGTTTGGGTTAGCGTGCCGTCTACGTAGTAGGTGCTGTTTAAAACCTGCAGCATTAAGGGTTTGCTTTGGGTAGTGCTCCAACCGTTAAGAGACACGGTGTAACGATTTACCCATTCCGCATGCGCATCGGATGTGCCGGCGTAACCGGCTTTAAAGGGCACCTTCGCGTTAGGGAGCGCATTGTCGATGAGGATTGATGCGTTTCTAGTTGCTATGACAACCGACCCTATATAGAACGTAACAGTGATGCTGACGTTGGTCGCGGCTGCGTCGCCGACGTTCTCTATTTCTCCCACGACATTATATGTGCCGTAGGACCCAACTGGAGGAGGCGAATAGAATCCACGGTGCGAAAGAATCCGTATGTCAGCGGCTGCGGCTTTCACGGATGAAATGCGGTATGCTGTTGTGAGTGTTGTGAGAGCGATCATACTGAGCAGGATAAGAGTTGTTTTTCGACTCATCACTTTCTTCGCCTTTCAGTATTTTTTGAAGTATTCACATGTATAAACATATAGGAATTTAAGCATCATGCATTGGTACAAGTTTTGATAAACAGAAAAAGAGGAATTATGGGTATGTTTCTAGCCAATGTATGCCGATTGGGTTTACGTCTTTGATGTCGATTAAACCATCGCCATTGGTGTCCATGTTCGCGGATGCGTGAGGGTTAATTGCCTTTTCTCGTTGTGGCGTGAAGAGAAGGTGTGCAGATTGAAAGATGGTCTTTGAGCTGTTTTGTGAATGAGGTTTTCATGTAGCGAAAAGATTTTAGAACACGTTGCCTCACTACTATGACCCAAAAAGGACTTGACAGTATGACCTATATGGAATTCTATGTTTCTCGGTCGCCTTTTTTCAGTGGCGTACAAATCACGTTTGAACGTGCAGACTACGTTTTTGTTGGTGTGCCCTTCGACGTAACGAGCACGTATCGGACGGGCGCACGGTTTGCACCCTTGGCTATTAGAGAAGCGTCGCTTAACATTGAAACTTACAGTCTTCGTACGGGCGTTGACTTGGAGGATTTGAAGATTCACGACTTGGGAGATTTGCATGTTGCGAGCGAGGCTGATGAGACTTTGAAGCGTTTGGCCTTGGTTGTTAAAGACATTTTAGGTGCTAAAAAGATTCCAGTCGTCGTCGGCGGAGAACACACGGTAACCCTAGGCGCCATAAAAGGACTGAACGGAAAAGTGGCAGTAGTAGATTTTGACGCGCATCTGGACCTACGCGACGAATACATGGGTTTGAAAACTTCTCACACCACCTTTATGCGGAGAATCAACGAACAAACTCGCCCAGAAGCCATAATCGAAATAGGCACGCGTGCCGTGTGCAAAGAAGAATTAAGTTACGCCACAAAAAACGGCATCACGTTCTTCACTACGTTGCAAATTCGGAGAGAAGGCGTCAAAAAAACCGTGGACGCGATAAAGAAAAAACTGGAAGGTTGCGAGAAAATCTATCTCACCATAGACATGGACGTGTTCGACCCCGCCTTTGCGCCAGCAGTACAGAACCCTGAACCAGACGGTTTATCCGCCGAGGTCTTGTTCGAACTTTTACATGCACTTTGCGACCACTGTGTAATCGGGTTAGATGTGGTTGAGGTGGCTCCGCACTATGATAGCGGTGTTACCGCGGCGTTGGCTGCGAAAACGCTTTTTGAAGCCTTGTGTAGCATCGAGAAGTCGAGGAAGGTTTAGGGTTTTCTTTGGAGTTTCGCGATGAAGAAGCCGTTGCATTCGTGCATGTGTGGATAGAGCCTTTGGCATTTTGTTAATCCTCTCAGCCCGGCTTGTCCAATCAGCGGTTTTGTTTCGCAAAGCTTGAATTCAAGGTGAAGTTTTAAGAACCGTTCAATCTGCATCTCGTTTTCTTCAACAGTGATGCTGCAAGTAGAATAGATCAACCAGCCGTCTTCCTTCACCTTGTCTGCGGAGTTTCGGAGCATTTGCCACTGAATCTCAGCCATTTTCCGAATCGAACGTGGCGAAAGTCGCCATTTTGCCGAAGGTGTGCGCGCGAAAACTCCAGTGCTCGTGCAAGGCGGGTCGAGGATCACGATATCCGCAGTCCCGTTTAAAGGCAAAGGCTGACAAGCATCGGAAATTATCGGCGTGGCGTTTTCAACTCCCATACGGGAAATGCTTTGTTTCCACGCGTTCATTCTGCGTTTTGAGTAATCAAGTGAGAATATGGCGCCCTTGTTCTGCATCAACATTGCCAAGTGTGTGGTTTTCGCGCCTGGCGCGGCGCACACGTCGAACACGGTCATGCCGGGTTCTGGCGCGGTTACTTCGGCTGCGAGGCAGCTTGCCTTGTCTTGGACGTAGAATAATCCTTCTTTGAAACTTTTAGTGCTTGCAAGTGGTTGTTTGGTTTTGGTTATCTTGTATACGTCTTTTAGCCCTTGTACTGGGGCAAGTTGTATGTCTTCTTTTTGTAAGGCTTCTAGTGTTTTCTCTTCCGTACTCTTGAGCGTATTTAACCGAACGTAAACTGGCGGGAAAGTTTGCCCGCTTTCAAGAAGTTTTAACGCGTCGTTTCTTCCGAACAATTTAAAACAGTACTTCACAAACCATGATGGATGGCACGTTTGAAGCGCAGTTTTTTCGTCGTCACTCAATTCTCTTAAAACCGTTTCCGTTTTCAAACTCAGCAATGCTCCGAGCGCTTTTTCTACTGGTTGAAGTGTTTCCCACTCGAGAATCGAGCGGCCCATGCGTGCAATTTCGACGGCTTCCTTGTGTACGTCGCGTTTTGGTTCGGTTTTTGTTTCATAAGCGTACAGCCTTAGAAACGCCCGTACACCGAGGTCAAAATCACTTATCGCTCGAGGTGCCAGTGCATGGTTGATGAGACGGTCGAGAAGGTTTCTCTTTCGCATTGTTTCGCACACTAGTTTATGCGCTAAACCTTTGGCGAACGTGTTGGTTATGTGTAGTTGTTTGGCGGTCTTGCTTAGCGCCAATTTTTCGCTGAGGTTTTGCAGTTCGATCCAGCTGAGGGCTTCGATTGCCAGTGTCCAAGCGTCTTTGAGCAAAGTTGTTTCACGCACTTGATAACATGGCATATAATAGGGTTTCATACATGAACGTTTTGCCCAGATGAAATTCTAATAAGCACTTTGTGTTAATAGTTTAGGCTTGGTGCATGCTGCATGGTTGTTGCTGGTAAGGTTTTTCGTCTCAGTGACTCCTTGTCTGTCGATGAGTTGGCGTCTAAGCTCGAGGGTTTCCGCGTGGAAAAGCCATTCGAGGAGGGCGACTACAAGTTCACGCTAATCACTGAGGTTACAAACTTGCTTGCCAAACCAAACACTGTCCGCGGCGTCTACAGTCACGACTACATACTTCACGTGTTTCACCGAGGCAAAGTCGCACCGCTTCCGCGTACAGTTGAAGCAGTTTTCAGTTTCACACAAGCAAAGGGCAAAACTTTCCTCACAGTAGTCGAAAAGAAGCGATTAGCCAACTTCATCGCCAACAAACTCAGCGAAATAATCTACGAAAAAGTCGGCGGCATCCAAGTCGCCCGCATTCCACCCGAAGTATTAAAAGAATTTCACACCAAAAACCCTGAAGACACGAAGATAACATTCTTCGACAACGTGGACATCCCCAACGTGAACAAACTCAGCCTGTACGGACCCGACTTGGTGGGCACGTCGCTGTTCGAGGATTACACCAAACACGGCGACCTATGGTACATCGTCGCAAGAGCAGCAAAATACGGCTACGTAGTCGGCATAACACGAGACGCGTCGGTAACCATATTCAACCTAGCCAACAAAGACAAATACTTAGAATACGTCGAAAAAGAAATCCATCCCATAATCACAGAATAAACACTGCCCACACCGTACATAGTGCTATGCAAAAACGATACTAGAAAGGCGCATGTGTGCCTTCTCAGAGAACCTAAATACACTTGGACCATACAGCTAAGGGGATCCAGAATCGCGGCGTACGCAACCATGCGTCCTAGAAAACTATTTTTCTCGTATCATTATCAAAAGCATCTTAAACCGTTCAACCGCCCGCAACGCATGAGGCTTATTCGCAGGCATAATCACCATCTCACCAGCCCTCACGCGCAAAGGCTTGCCAGCAATCGTAACCTCCGCTTCACCGTCCAAAACACAAACCATCGCATCAAACGGCGCTGTATGCTCGCTTAAACCCTCGCCCTTATCAAAAGCAAACAAGGTAACAGTACCCGCTTTTTTGTCAATCACCGTTCGGCTTACCACCGAGCCTTCCTGATACTCTACTAACCCGGCGAGCCTATGCGCATGCGCCGTGAATTCTTCTGCGTTCTTCTGTCGTTTACCGTGCTCCAAGACGCTGACCCTCAGTCTTTATCTTAACTTATTAGCGATTTGCAATAAACCTTATTAAAATATCCATCCCAAAAAGAAACAAATGGTGCAAAAGATGGGCGGACCATCTGAACGTGAATATCATGAAAAAGTAGGCAAAGTAAGAGAAAAACTAAACAAGGGAATGAAAGACGTCCGAGAAAAATTTGCAAAAATGGAAAAACTCAAGGTCGAATCTCTTCAAAAAATCGAAGAAACAAAACGTGACACAGATAAAGAATTGGACAAGATGGAAATAGACATCGCAAAATCAAAAGACCTTGCCAACGAATCCAAGGACCGGCTTCGCACAGAAATCTCAACCTTAAGACGCGAAATCCAAGAAAAATACACCGACCTCAAAAAACGTATCTCTGAAACGATAATCCCTGAATAACAACCTCCCAAATCACGAAGATCATCTCCTTTACGAAGCGCTTGCCAAGGAACAAAAAATTAACGCTTCATAAGCGCATCAAAAACTGTCTTTACTAAATAAGGCGTGTTCACTCTAACTTCTTCTTATACATATCCATGGCGTAAGACACGATTTTCTTCGCTTTTGCCGCATTCTGCCACGTCTTAAGCTTCACCCATTTTCTCGGCTCTAACCGCTTGTAAATCTCAAAAAACTCCTGAATCTCCTTCAAACGGTGCGGATGAACATCAGTGATATCTTGATATCCTTCAAACCTTGGGTCGCCAATCGGCACAGACAATATTTTGGGGTCTTCGCCTTTCTCGTCTTCCATAATCAATGCGCCTATTACTCTGGCTTTCACGATGCATCCAACTTCGAGGGGCTCGTAACTAAGCACCATCACGTCCAACGGGTCCTCGTCATCAAACCACGTCTGCGGAATAAACCCGTACTCCACTGGGAAGACTACTGGCGAATAAAGCATACGATCAAGCACAAAAGCCTCCCATTCTGCTTTATACTCGTACTTGTCTCTTGAACCACTAATCACCTCCACAACAACATTAACTAGTTCAGGAGGCTTGTCGCCGCACGGAATGTCTCGCCACAAATTCATGAAAAACCAATAACACGTATTCGCATTTATATTTTATCAAAAAAATGGAGAGAAATGTGGTATTAGCCGAGAATCATCACGAGAATTGGCGCGAACACCGAAGATACAAGCGACATAACCGTAATCATAGTGTTCAACGTTGGGCCAGCGGTGTCTTTGAACGGGTCGCCAACCGTATCGCCCACCACGGCTGCCTTATGCGTGTCTGATCCTTTGCCGCCAAAGTTGCCTGCCTCAACGTATTTCTTGGCGTTGTCCCATGTCCCACCAGAATTTGCCATGAGCAAAGCAAATATGATTCCTGTGATTATGCTGCCAGCCAAGAAACCAGCCAACGCTTCTTTACCCAAAGTGAAGCCCACAATTATAGGCACAACCATCGCCAGAACGCTTGGAAGTACCAATTCTTTCAACGCTCCTTTTGTCGCAATGTCCACGCATCGCGCATAGTCTGGTTTACCCGTGCCTTCGAGTAAGCCCGGAATCTCTTTGAACTGTCGTCTTATCTCGACAACCATACGATGTGCGTTTCGCCCCACGCCTAAGATCAACAACGCCGAAATCAACGGCGGCATCACTCCACCGATAAAAGCCCCAGCCAAAATGTATGGGTTAGCGATGTTGATGATGTACAAGCCCGTGGTTTCGTCTACCGGTATGTTGGCTATCTCAGCGTAGGCGACGAACAACGCGATAACTGTCAAAGCCGCGGCGCCTATAGCAAAACCTTTAGTGATCGCTTTGGCTGTGTTGCCCGCTGCGTCCAGTTTGTCAGCGACGTCGACGAATTCTTTCTCGATTCCTGCTTGTTCCGCTATACCTTTTGCGTTGTCAACTATCGGTCCGTATGCATCGGCAGAGACAATCATGCCCACGATTGAAAGCATGCCTACTGCAGAAATTGAGACGCCGAAGACTTGCACCGAAACAAGTTGTGTTTGAGTCAAGCCTAGACCGGTTAATCCGATCGTGGCAAGATTCCATGAGGCGATTGTTGCGATGCATATGCCGATGATTGGTGGTACGATGCTGATTATGCCGTAGGAAAAGCCCGATAGAATGTTAATTGCTGCGCCTGTTTTAGCCGATTCAGCGGTTTTCTTTACTGGTGTTCTGTCGATTGAAGTAAAGAAATCCGTGGTCATTCCGATGACTATGCCCGCAACCAAACCAGCAATTGCAGAATAGAAAATGCCCCAGTTCAAGTCAAGAGCGTATTTCAAGCCGAGAGCCAAAAGTGCAAAGATTACGCATGTTATGTACGTGCCCCTGTTGAGAGAAGCACCAGGGTTGTTTTTAACACCAATCTTCATGAATAACATGCCCAGAATGGAAGCAAAAATGCCTGCGCCCGCCAAGAGCATGGGAAGAATAGCGTAGATTTCCTTTATGGTGATTATTGTGGCGCCAAGAATCATCGCTGCAACTATGCTCGCCACGTAAGAGTCGAACAAATCTGCGCCCATGCCTGCTACGTCGCCCACGTTGTCGCCCACGTTGTCAGCGATGACAGCAGGGTTGCGTGGGTCGTCTTCTGGTATGCCAATTTCCACTTTGCCCACCAAATCCGCACCGATGTCTGCAGTTTTTGTGTATATGCCACCGCCCGCTTTCGCAAAAAGCGCCATGGCGCTTGCGCCAAAACTGAAGCTGAGCACGATTTCAGGGTCTTCAAAGATGTAGTAGAGTCCGCTTATGCCGATTAACGCCAAGCCCACAACAGATAAACCCATTACTGCCCCGCCGTAGAAAGCCACAGGGAAAGCTTTGCTTAGACCGCTTCTTGCGCCGTTGGCTGTGCGCACGTTGGCTTTTAGCGCCACGTTCATCCCAAAATACCCCGCTATGCCGGAGCATGCTGAGCCTATTACGTAGGCCATGGCTCTTGACGGTCCTCGGATTAGGTTGTTTGGATCCCAGAAGGCGATTAGCATGATTGTGGCGACGATGATTACGAAGATGGCTAGAGTGAGGTTTTGTCTTTTTAGGTAGGCGTTGGCGCCTTCTTTGATTGCGCTTGCGATTTCGCGCATTTTTTCGTTTCCGCTGTCTTGTTTGCTGACGTAGAAGTAAAGATAAACTGCTGCCAGAATAGAGATTAGCCCAGCGATAGGAGCGATAAGTAACCAGTCCATCTCAAATTTCTCCTTCTTTTATTCAGTCTTCAACCGTAAACGATTATGATGCTTTTAACGGTTTCGAAAACTTTTATATTCGACCCAACTGTCAATTTAGCGTTTCTAAACAGATGGGAGAGCAAAAAGTAAATGAGCGAAAAACTGGCAAATCCCGCGCCGTTGGGGCTTTTGGGCTTCGGCATGACCACGGTGCTTCTCAACCTGCATAACGCTGGCTTCTACGGGTTGAACAGTATGATTCTTGCGATGGGCTTGGCTTACGGTGGACTTGCACAAGTGATTGCGGGGGTAATGGAATACAAGAAGGGCAACACTTTTGGCACGGTGGCTTTCAGTTCGTATGGCTTGTTCTGGTGGTCGTTGGTTATCTTGCTTGTCTTCCCCCAGGCGTCGTCTTTGGTTTGGAACACTGTGCCTCCGTCTCCGTTGCAGTCGACGCCTTACGAGGCTATGGCGGCGTACTTCTTCATGTGGGGACTTTTCACTTTCGTCATGTTCTTCGGTACGTTAAAAACAAACAGGGCGCTACAGTTTGTGTTCATGAGTTTGGCGATACTCTTCTTCCTGTTGACCATAAGAGACTACGCGTTCGCAAGCGGTCTTACTGACGTAGGCAGCAATGTCGGTAAACTTGCAGGCTTCGAAGGAATAATCTGTGGCCTAAGCGCAGTTTATCTTGCACTTGCCGAAGTACTCAACGAGGTCCACGGAAGAACAGTAGTCCCGATATGCCCAGTACAAAAATAACCTCTGTAAAATTCCACTTTAAACCCTTATTTTTTACTCTCTTCATCACCGTAACCTCAAAACCAAAAAAATTTTATATAAGCGTAGGGTGTGGGTATGGATTCCCGAGCAAGGTGACAAAGATTGAGCGAAAGTCAAGAACCAATAGCAATTGAAGCATTATTAAAAGAAAAACGCGTTTTTCACCCCCCTAAAGAACTAGTCGAACAATCCAACATTAAACAATGGATGGATGCGCACGGAATAAAAGATTACGAGGAGTTACGAGAAAAGGCGAAGAACATCGAATGGTTCTGGAGCGAAGTTGCCAAAGAAGTTGTTGAATGGTACGAACCCTACCAAAAAGTGCTAGAATGGAACGAGCCTTTTTCAAAATGGTTTGTCGGCGCAAAATACAATATCGTTCACGATTCTCTCGACAAGCACGTAAAAACCTACAGAAAAAACAAGGTCGCATACATTTTTGAAGGCGAACCCGGCGATGTGAGAAAACTCACCTACTATGACCTTTATGTTGAAGTCAACAAACTCGCCAACGCCCTGAAACAAATCGGCGTCAAAAAAGGCGACCGCGTCGGCATATACTTGCCCATGATTCCAGAACTTCCCATCGCCGCGCTTGCATGCGCAAAAATCGGAGCAGTGCACAGTGTGGTATTCTCTGGTTTCAGCGCGGGAGGACTAGCGCAACGGTTGGAGGATTCAGAGGCTAAAGTGTTAATCACTTGCGACGGCTTTTTTAGACGTGGAGAAGTCGTGCCGTTAAAAGAACAAGCAGACGAAGCAATAAGCAAGTGCCCAAACGTTAAAACAGTCATCGTCTACAAACGTGTCGGAAGAGAGGTTCCGTGGAACACGGAGCGAGACCGATGGTGGCATGAACTGACCGCTGGGCAACCCGCCGTTTGTGAAACTGAAAAGCTTGATTCTGAAGACTTGCTTTATATTCTCTACACTTCTGGCACGACTGGCAAACCGAAGGGCGTGATGACTGCTCATGGAGGCTACGCTGTGGGAACGGCAATCACGCTCAAGTGGGTTTTCGACATCAAAGACACGGACATTTACTGGTGCACCGCGGACATCGGCTGGGTTACAGGACACAGTTACATTGTTTATGCCCCGCTAATCTTAGGCGCCACGTCAATAATGTACGAAGGCGCACCCGACTGGCCCGAGCCTGACCGCTGGTGGCAAATCGTCGAGAAATACGGCGTAACCATCCTTTACACGGCGCCGACAGCCATCCGAATGCACATGCGATTCGGCGAAAAATGGGCGAACAAACACGATTTGAGCACGTTGCGGTTGTTGGGGTCGGTTGGCGAAACCATAAACCCCGAGGCGTGGATGTGGTACTACATTCACATCGGCAAACAAAAGTGCCCAATCATGGATACGTGGTGGCAAACCGAAACAGGCTCTTTCGTTATATCGCCGGTGCCGCTCACTCCGCTTAAACCGGGCACTCCTACGAAGCCTTTGCCGGGTTTTTCAGCAGGGGTTTTTGATGATTCTGGGAAGTTGCTTCAAGGCGTGGGTGGCGACTTGTACTTGCTTTCTCCTTGGCCGTCGATGCTGCGTGGCTTGTATAAAGACCTGGATAGATACAAGCGAACGTACTGGAGCAAGATTCCGCATCAGTACCTTACGGGCGACAAGGCGAGAGTCGACGAAGACGGGTACATTTGGGTTCAAGGAAGGGCAGACGACATTCTCAAGGTTGCTGGGCACAGAATAGGCAACTATGAAATCGAATCAGCCCTAGTCAGCCATCCAAAAGTATCCGAAGCCGTGGTCATCGGGAAACCGCACCAAATCAAGGGCGAGTCAATCGTGGCGTTTGTCGTGTTGAGAGAAGGCGTCACACCGAGCGAGGAACTCCGCGCCGAACTCCGCGAGCACGTTGCTAACCAGATGGGTAAGATTGCACGGCCGGATGAATTGTGGTTTGTCAAAGATGTGCCCAAGACAAGAAGCGGCAAAATCATGCGAAGAGTAGTAAGAGCCAAAGTGCTCGGTGAACCGTTAGGCGACCTTTCGACGTTGAGAAACCCAGAAGCCGTGGACGAAATAGCATACGCCGTTTAATTCTCCACCTTTTTTCCTTGTTTAAAACGAAAAACTCTTTAACCAAATCATTGTGTATGGCTAAGGAACGCGTGATGGAGAGACTGTGGCGTGAATGTGGACGCGATTTCGGAGTGGCATAGTTTTACTGAAGGTGAAGTCTTAAAACACCTTGGCGTAGGCAAGGACGGACTAAGCGAAGAAGAAGCACGACGCAGGCTTGAAAAATACGGATATAACGAGCTTGTAGAAACCAAAAAAACCACGGCTTTTCAGATTTTCATAAACCAGTTCAAAGATGTTTTTGTTATCATGCTTCTCATAGCCACCGCCATTTCCTTCGCAATCGGCGAAATCGTGGACGCATTAACGATAGCCGCCATCGTGATTCTTAATTCAATCGTCGGCTTCATCCAAGAATACCGTTCAGAAAAAGCCATGGAAGCGATGAAAAAACTGACCGCTCCGAAAGCCCGCGTTTTGCGGGATGGAAAAGAGAAAGTAATTCCCGCCAAGGAAATCGTGCCCGGGGACATTGTGCTTTTGGAGGCTGGAGACCGTGTTCCAGCGGACGGGCGGTTGATTGAGGTTGTCGAGTTTAAAACTGACGAGGCAGTGTTAACGGGTGAATCCACGCCCGTAAACAAAACCCTCGTACCCCTGCCTCCTGAAACTCCTGTTTCGGATAGGAAAAACTTGATTTTTATGGCGACGCACGCGATTTATGGCAGAGCAAAGGCGGCAATAACCCGAACTGGGATGAAGACCGAGTTTGGGAAAATAGCTGAAATGGTGCAGTCAGTGGAGGAGGAAGAGACACCGCTTAAGAAGAAACTTGAGAAATTTGCTAAAAAATTGGCGATTCTCATCGTGATTGTTTGTGCGGTTATTTTTGTTTTGGAATTGTACGAAATCTACACTCTTGGAATAATCAACACGCCCGAGGCTTTGAGTAATATTTTAAATGCATTCGAGACATCGGTGGCGTTGGCGGTTTCCGCTGTCCCCGAAGGATTGCCTGCCGTTGTTACTGTGTCGCTTGCACTTGGAGCAAGAGAGTTGGCGAAGAAAAACGCTATCATTCGAAGACTCACTTCCGCAGAGACCTTGGGCGCCACCACCGTCATTTGTTCTGATAAGACGGGAACTTTGACGAAGGGCGAAATGACAGTACGAAAAATCTACGACAACAAAAGAATGCTCAACGTGACCGGCGCGGGTTACGAATGCAAAGGCGAATTCCACCAAAACGGAGACTGCATAGACCCAAAGCAAGATTCTGATTTAAGCATGTTGCTGAGAATAGCTACACTATGCACGAACGCGCAGTATGACGGAAACTCCATAATCGGAGACCCCACCGAAGGCGCCCTCATCGTGGCTGCGGCGAAAGCAGGCATACAAAAAAGCGAGCTAGAAAAGGTATACCCCCGCGTTAGAGAAATTCCGTTCACGTCTGAAAGAAAACTCATGACCACCGTGCACATGACGCCCGAAAAGGAACTACATGCATACGTTAAGGGCGCGCCGGAAACCGTTCTTGAGCATTGTACGCATATACTTAGTAATGGAAAAGAAAATAAGTTAACCGAAAAAGACCGAAAAGTCATTCTCAAAAGAAACGAAGAAATGGCGGGTGACGCCCTCCGCGTTTTAGGCATGGCTTACCGGAAACTCCCAGACGACAACGTTGAAAAACTATCTGACGAAGAAATCGAAAGCAAACTGGTTTTTGCAGGGTTAATGGGCATGATTGACCCGCCTAGAGAAGAAGCAAAAAGCGCAAACGAGCTTTGCCAAAAAGCGGGAATAAAGACTGTGATGATAACGGGAGACCACAAACTCACAGCAGTAGCCATCGCCAAAGAATTAGGCATGCTTCGTGACGGCATGGTTCTCACGGGCCAAGAGCTTGACAAGTTAAGCGACGAGGAATTTGAGAAGATAGTGGAAAAAGTCACCGTGTATGCCAGAGTTTCACCCGAGCATAAACTCCGCATAGTGAAGGCCTTGAAAAAGAAGGGACACATCGTTGCCATGACAGGGGACGGCGTAAACGATGCGCCTGCGTTAAAGCAAGCAGACATAGGCGTGGCGATGGGAATAAGCGGCACAGACGTGACCAGAGAAGCAGCGGACATGGTTCTCGCCGACGACAACTTCGCCACCATAGTCACCGCGGTTAAAGGCGGACGAACAATCTACGATAATATCCGAAAGTTTTCCTTTTTCCTATTAAGATGCAACTTTGACGAGTTAGCCCTCATCGGAACCTTCGCACTGCTCGGACTCGAGATACCACTCACCGCCGGCATGATTCTGTGGCTGAACCTCGTCACCGACGGCGGACCCGCGCTGGCGTTGACCATGGATCCGCCGGAGAAGGACGTGATGGAAAGACCGCCGCGGAACCCGAATGAAGGCGTTCTCCATGGGCGACTCGCGTCCATCATCGCCACCTTCACATCGCAGTTCCTACTTACCGGAGGGCTCTTTTATTGGCAGTATTACATGTTGCCCGGACCCTTGACGCCTGAAAAACTGGCGCAAGCGCGAACTATGGCTTTTATGCGGGCAACTCTGCAAGAATTGTTTGTCGTGTGGAACTGCCGGTCTGAGAGACGCAATGCGTTTCGTGTTGGCTTTCTTAACAATAAATTCTTGCTCGTTGCAGTAATCGGCTCTGCAGCCTTAACCGTCTTCGTTCCCTTCATCGGACTGTTCGGCACCGTGGTGCTGGACGACCCTGTAGAATGGGGACTGGTTATCGTAGCATCACTGTCCGGCTTGCTGATACTGCCCGAAGTGTTCTACGGAAGGAAAATATGGCGCTGGTCCTAAAATAGGTAAAATAGGGTTAGTTAACTCTATTAATCCTAATTTGGATATTTGGTTCAGAAAATTTAGAGAGCAGAGGAAAGATTTGTGAGTGCTGAAAAGTGGCATGCCCTTGAAGTCACTGAGGCTTTGGATAAGTTAAAGACCCATCCACAGGGGTTAACTCAGGAAGATGTCTTGAACAGATTAAAGCAGTATGGGGTCAATGAACTTGTTGCAGTTGGAAAAACTTCGCCCTTAACAATTCTCTTCAGGCAGTTCAAAAGCATTCTCATATTAATACTGATTGGCGCTACGATAATTTCTCTTCTTACAGGACATGTTGTAGACGCCGTAGTCATTTTTGTTATAGTGCTTATTTCAGCCGTACTCGGTTTTACGCAAGAATATCGTGCTGAAAGGGCTCTTGAAACGTTGAAGAAAATGCTTAGCCCTACTGCTACAGTGATAAGGGATGGGAAAGAAACAACAGTGCCCGCAAAGGACGTCGTGCCAGGCGACATTCTTGTCTTAAGAGAAGGAGACAAGGTTCCTGCTGACGCCCGATTATTTGAAACAATAAATCTTCAGACAAACGAAGCGTCTCTTACTGGGGAATCCATGCCAATATTCAAGGAAACAACAAGACTTGCTGAGGATATCTCCATTCTTGATAGAAAAAATATGGTGTTTTCTGGTACTGAGGTAACTAGCGGAAAGGGGAAAGCACTTGTAGTTGCTACTGGTATGAACTCAGAGTTTGGGAAAATTGCAGCGCAGGTAACTGTTGTTGCTAAAGAGGAAACTCCATTAGAAAAACGGACTAAAGAGTTAGGGAAATGGCTGGGCGTAGTAGCTTTAGCCATAAGTGTTACTGTGTTCATTATTGGAATCTTTAGAGAGATGCCCCTGCTAGAAGTGGTTTTATTCAGCATCGCGCTGGCTGTGGCGGCTGTTCCAGAAGCTTTGCCGGCAGTTGTCACAAGCAGTCTTGCGATTGGTATGTATAAAATGGCTAAACGGAATGCTCTTGTAAGGAAAATGCCCGCTGTCGAAACTCTCGGTTCAATCACAGTGATTTGTTCAGATAAAACAGGTACTTTAACTAAAGGCGAAATGACAGTGCGTAAGATTTATGTCGATAACAAAATGGTAAGCGTTACAGGAGTTGGCTATGAACCAAAAGGCGAGTTCCAGATAGAAGGAAATGACGATGTGACTCAGAGCGAACCCTTTTCGTTACTAATGAATGGTGCTCTCTTGTGTAATGATGCGGAATTGATTGTTGAAGAAGAGAAATTGCGTGTTAAGGGAGATCCCACCGAGGGAGCACTTTTGATTGTTGCTGCAAAGGCTGGAGTTCAGCATAATGAAGTAAGAGTGAAATATCCGCGTATAAGTGAATTGCCTTTTAGTTCTGACAGAAAAAGGATGACCAGTGTTCATCACTTACCTAACGGTGAACAAATTGTTTACATGAAAGGCGCCCCTGAAGTAATTTTAGACCGATGTTCCTATGTGTATGAATCGGGCGATGTGGAAAAACTTACGGAAAAAAGAAGAAAAGAGATTTTGAAAATAAACAAAGAAATGGCTGGCGAGGCTTTAAGAGTTTTAGGCATGGCTTACAAGAAAACATCTGCCAACAACACGAATTTTAACGAGGAAACTTTAGAGAAAGACTTGGTTTTCTTAGGCCTGCTGGGCATGATAGATCCACCTAGAGAAGAAGCAATAAAGGCTGTCGAAGTATGCAAGCAAGTCAAAATAAAACCAATTATGATAACAGGCGATCATAAACTTACTGCATTAGCGATTGCCAAGGAGATGGGCATCTACCAAGAAGGGGACATAGTACTTACAGGTGAAGATTTAGAAAAAATGAACGGTAAACAGTTTGAAGACATGGTTGAAAAAGTAACAGTATATGCACGTGTTTCTCCAGCGCATAAACTAAAAATCGTCGAAGCATGGAAAAAGAAAGGACACGTGGTTGCCATGACAGGCGACGGCGTTAACGACGCTCCAGCGCTTAAACATGCAGACATAGGGGTCGCAATGGGCATAACAGGAACCGAAGTGACAAAAGAAGCCTCAGACTTGGTACTAGCAGACGACAATTTCGCTACAATAGTAAGCGCAATAGAACTTGGCAGATGGATTTACGACAACATAAAAAAATACCTTACATATCTCCTTCAAGCTAACCTTGTAGAGATAGCAGTACTTTCAATCGCAGTTCTAGCAGGGTACCCGACGCCTCTTCTCCCTGTACAGATTCTATACATTAACCTAGCGACAGACGGGCTCCCTGCCATAGCATTAGGCGTAAGTCCACCTGACCCAGACATCATGAAAAGACCACCTCGCAGCCCCAAAGAAACCGTGTTCACTAAAGATGTGAAGTCCTTCCTTTTGATGTTGATGTTGATAGAGGTACCTCTGTTGTTATGGGTTTTCTTAAGCGCTTTCCAATTTGGTGAGCAAATAGCTCAAACAAGACTGTTTCTAGTCTTGGTTTTCTTTGAACTAATCTTAGCGCTCAACTGTCGTTCACTAAAGTATACCTTACTTAAGGTGCGACCTCACAAATCTCTTCTGTTAGCGGTCCTGTGGGAAGCTTCGCTCATGTTAATTTTGCTTAATATTCCTGTAACACAACAAGCGCTTGGAATCGTCGGAGTTGGCCTACTCGAATTCGGACTCGTTACAGTTCTGTGTCTGGTAACACTCTTTACTATAGAAATCACAAAATTTTTCTTATACATGAAGGAGAACAAGGATGCCATAATGAATAGAAAATAATAATGCCTAGGGATAGAATCGTCTAATAGTGCGTGGGAACGGTATGGCGTCCATCACGTTTTCGAGTTTCAGCATCCAAGCCAACAATCGTTCAACGCCCAAACCGAAGCCCGCATGGGGCACTGTGCCGTATCTGCGCAGGTCTATGTACCACTCGTAATCCTCTGGCCGCAAGCCAAATTCTTTCATGCGTTTTATTAGTTCGTCCTTGTCGTCGACCCTTGAGCCGCCCGTCGTAATTTCGCCGATCCTAGGCACAAGCAAATCCGCAGACATGGCTAGGTCGGGTTTTTCGGGGTAGGTTTTGCAGTAGAAAGCCTTAATCTGTTTCGGATAGCCGTACACGAAAACTGGCTTGTCAAACATCTCCGCCAAAACTCTTTCTTCGTCAAAGCCGAAGTCTTCGCCCCACTTCACCCTCAAGCCTTTCTTGTGAAGGCGTTCTACGGCTTCAGTGTAAGTTACACGGGGAAACGGCGGCTTTACACGCGCAAGTTCTTCAGGGTCTAGCCCCAATTCTACGAGTTCTTTTCTGCATTTTTGGGCGACTTTTCGGCACACGTAACTCACCAAATCCTCCTCCAAACGCATCATATCGTCCACGTCCGCAAACGCTTGCTCGGGCTCTACATGCCAATACTCGGTCAGATGCCTAATAGTGCGGCTTTTTTCAGCCCGAAAAGACGGAGCCACACAGTACACTTTCTCCAAAGAATAAATCAACGCCTCAAGATACAACTGCGCACTTTGCGTTAGAAACAAGTCTTGGTCAAAATACTTCAAGCCAAACAACGTAGAACCGCCTTCACACGCGCTGGAAATGAACATGGGCGGCGAGACTTCGACAAAGCCCTTTTTCCTAAAGCATTCATGAACGCTCCAAAGAACCTCGTCCCTCACGCGCATGACAAGGCTCATTTTGCGGCTTCGAAGCCAAAGGTGACGCACGTCACGGAGGAATTCTTCGCTCTTGTCCTTTGCGATGGGGAAGGTTTCCGCCAAGCCTATGATGGAAAGGTTTTCGCCGCTGATTTCATAACCGCCCGGCGCTCTTTTGTCCTCCTTTACGGTTCCAGTTAACGTGGCTGAGGATTCGATCGTGGCTTTTTCGGCTTCTTCCCATGCCTCGGCGTCTTTTCTGAATGTGCATTGGATAACTCCCGTGGCGTCCCGCATGAGAATGAAGATTATGTCTTTGCCTTCTCGTTTGCGGTAGACCCAGCCGCGGATGGTTACGGTTTTGTTTGTGTATTTTCCTTCGAGAATTTTTCCGATTGGAATCAAACGCAATTTCGTAGCACCTGTGTCATTCCATCTTTCGGTGTTCCTGAACAAAAAGGTTATCATGCACAAATCCTTAAATCGGACTTTTACATGAAACATCTTTTCTCTGGCGGGGTTTATGGAAAAGATTAGAGCCCTTCAATTGTCGTTCATAGCCATACTCAGCGTGGTCATTATCGAGGGTTTTATCGGTATCCTCGTCAACAGTCTCGCCATCCTAAGCGACGCTGCTCACGCACTTTTTGACACGGTAACTATGCTTATTCTCTTTCTGACCACGAGAGTAGCGTTGAAGCCTCCCGATGAAGAACACTTGTATGGTCACGCAAAAATCGAATCCATCGGCGGATTAGTCGGAGGAATATCCCTTTTGGTTCTGGCGGCGATTATCCTTAGTGAGGCGGCGTTGAGGTTGATGGGCGAAGTGGCACACGTTCATCCCGAAATCGTGGGGTTTGTCGCGGTTTTCTACACGTTAGGCGTCGATGTTTTCCGAATGACCATTGCACAGAAAGCACTTTTAGATAAAAATGAAAACTCTATCACAATAAAGGCTTCATTCTTCCACGCGATTGCGGATTTCGCATCTACCGTTATTGCATTAGTGGGCTTCGGGATAGCCGTGTTGACCGATTATCTTCAAGCAGACGCCGTTGCCTCGATAATCCTCAGCGGCTCGCTTGTTTACCTCAGCGTCAAACTCTTGAAAAGTAGTTACCTCGACCTTAGCGACGCCGTGCCGAGAGATTTTGCGGAAAAAATAAGGGTCGAAATCGAAAACGAGAAGGGCATATCGTGCTGTAAGGAGTTGAAAGTTCGCCGTGTCGGGCAGAAATCCTACATAGAAACAACCGTGACCGTTCGAAACAGCATGACCCTTCAAGAAGCACACGACCTGACGGCGAAAATTGAGCACAAGATTGCCAAAAAATTCGGCGATTCCACGGTTACGATTCACGTGGAGCCCGAAGAACAAAAATAATATTCTAATTGGCTTGCAAGAAAAAAGGAGAATTTGGTTCTCAAAGACTAGAACCAAAGAGCCCAGATTACTACGCCGATGATGCCGAGGATTATGATTATGGCGGCGAAGATTATTACGGCTATTATACTTATAGCCAGCGCCATCAGCCATCCGCAGTCGAAGAAGTGTTTTACCAGAGCCAGCCAAATTATCAATTGTATGATGGATGCGATGATGCCCGTAAAGAAAGCCCCGAAAATCGTGCCGATGACAGTGCCTAAAACCACGATGCCCACGGCGTCGGTGAACTTTGCCTTTTCTTTCCCAACAAGCGCTCTGCCTGAAAGCCAAAGAACCGGCGAAATTATGATGGTGTTCACGATGATGGATATAATCATCCAGTCTAAATTGACAGGCATGCAATCCCTCTTCTTTTAAGTTATTACATGTTTTGGATAGCTGTGACCTTTTAAGATTTTTCATGAGCGTAAGGACAGTGTTAGGTTTATAAGCAAGCATAGTGCTTTTGATGAAGGTTTTAATCGTAAACTAACCCCCCTAAACGGAAGGAGAAGGAACTCGGTGAAAGAAAATGGACCTGACATGGCTTTCGTTGGCAGTTGGAGCCTTTGCAATGCTCGTCGTCGCTTACTTAGCTTGGTCCATAATCAAGGAACCCACCGGCACGCTCGAGATGGACAAAATTGCGGGATACATCGAAGAAGGCGCTAAAGCGTTTATTAAACGACAATACAAAACCATCGCGTATTTTGTCGCCTTAACGCTTATTCCAATAGTTTTGTTCTTCCAAGACGTTAGGATAGCCTTTGCTTTCTTGTTTGGCGCCGCTCTTTCTCTGTTAGCCGCTTACATTGGTTTACGGGTCGCTGTAAAAGCGAACGTGAGAACGGCCAACGCAGCGAGAACGTCTTCGACCAAAGCCTTCACATTAGCATTCAGAGGCGGCGCTGTTATGGGGCTTTCAGTCGTCAGTCTTAGCCTGATAGGCATCTGTATACTCTACATACTCTACAAAGACCCCAGCCCGTTGATAGGCTTCGGCTTCGGTGCAAGTCTAGCGGCGTTATTTGCTCAATTAGGAGGAGGCATATTCACAAAAGCCGCAGACATTGGAGCGGATTTGGTGGGCAAGATCGAGCAACGTATTCCAGAAGATGACCCGCGCAATCCAGCAGTAATTGCCGATTTGGTCGGAGACAACGTAGGTGACTGCGCCGGTAGAGGCTCAGACCTCTTCGAGTCGATAAGCGACGATTACGTAACCGCCATGATTCTTGGCGCGTTACTCCTCGCCCCGCTCGGAACGAACGCTTTCATGTATCCCCTAGTGCTTGGTGCGTCGGGAATTCTGGCGACAATGGTGGGGGTTTTCGTTACGCGAGGATGGAAAAAAATGAAACCAATCATGTCGTTTAACATTGGACTCCTCATCACCGCAATCTTCTGCGTAATAGGCGCGTTCGCGTCCACGATGGCGTTGCTTAATGATATAACCATATTCTTTGCCGTAGTATGCGGTTTGGCTGCAAGTCTAGCCGTAGGCATAGCCGTGCAATACTACATCGGAATCAACAGCAGACCGATCAGAAAGATGACTGAATCCTCAGAACGTGGGCCAGCCCTCAACATTTTGACAGGTTTGTCTTACGCCTTCCAAAGCCCATTCTTGCCATTTCTATTCGTATTAGCAACAATTCTATTCGCTTACAACATAACTGGCGGCTCAGTTTATGGAATAGTCGGCGCAAACATTGGAACCGACCTCGCCATCGGCATAATAATGTCAAGCGACACCTTTGGTCCAATAAGCGACAACGCCACAGGCATAGCGCAAATGACGGGCACAAGAAACGGTGGAACACTAGAAGAACTTGACGCCATGGGAAACACGACCAAAGCCTACACGAAAGCCTTCGCCTCAGCATCAGGCACGTTCTCGACCGTTGTCATTTTCATCACTTACGGCAAGATGGTAGGACTAGACATAGTCAACCTTGGCTTACTAGAACCGACTATAATCACTGGACTGTTGCTCGGCGCTGCCTTTCCTTTCTTGTTTTCCTCTTTGGCAATCCGAGCCACTGGAAAAACTGCCTACAAAGTAGTCGACGAAGTTAGACGCCAATTCCGAGAAAAACCAGAAATCATACAAGGCAAAACAAAACCCGATTATGCCCGATGCGTCGACATCGCCACAAAAAACGCGCTCAAACAGATGGTCGCACCAGCGCTGCTTGCCGTCATAGGCCCCATCGCAGTAGGGTTGCTACTTGGAAAATTCGCGTTAGGCGCCATGCTTCTGGGCGGACTTAGCGCATCGGCTTTATTGTCACCTTTCTTCACCTTCGGCGGCGGCATCTGGGATAACACAAAGAAGAACATTGAACAAAAATTCTGGATGAAAGGAACACCTACACATTTTGCAGCAGTAATAGGCGACACGGTTGGCGACCCCCTAAAAGACGTAGTAGGACCATCACTTAACATATTCATGAAACTCACAAACATGACAGCACTACTAATAACACCACTACTACTAACCCTCTAAACCCTCCAAACCCAACTCAGTCGAACCACAAATTCTCTGTTCATATTTGCCGTATATTTGGAGCCTAATAGGATCATATATGGAAGAGGGGCCTAGCCAGCGCCGAGCAGCACACACATTTCACACAAACGCGAAACCCACACACTCATGCCACAAGCCCTTCATCAACTGTTTCTGCGTTGTGCAAAACCAAACTCAAAAACACTACTAAACTTCAAGGCTTATTATTCCGAATAAATAAGCCCACACAACCTCTCTGATATGGTTTCATGATACGCTACGTTTATTTAACAACCACACCACTATCAATACATAGACACCAACAAAAGGAGAGCAACAAAACTTGAACAAAAAACCATCCAAAGACGAAGCACTAGAAGCATTGGACTTTATCATCAGCGTGCTGAAAGAACACGAAAAAGACCTCGACAGATTAATCAACGAACTCGGCATAATCACAGAAAAAATCGGCGAAAAAGGCGAACACACAGAAAAAATCGAACGCGTCGAACAAAGGCTCTCCCTAATACAAAACGAACTCACACAACTCATCAAATTCCTCTCCATCCCACCACAAACAAAAGAACAAATCCCAACAATAACACCAAAAACCGAACCACCACCAACCACGCCCACAACCGAAACACCAACACCATACGCATACCCACGCGGACCACCCGTAATCGTAAGATGCAAACAATGGGAAGACTTCAAAACCCTCGCCGCTGAAGCCGACACCATCAGCTTCCTGTACAAAGACACCGAAAAAACCTTCCAAGCCGACGCGCTGAAGAACGGTCGCGTGCTCACGTACAATGGGCAGTTGCCCGCTGATGCGAAGTTGTTGAAGGCTTGGCTTGCGCGAGAATTGAACACGCATGAGAACCGGATTTTTGAGGGTGTTTTGGCGATAGGTTAGGCTCGAAAAAACGTTTGTGTGTCTGTGCGTATGCTGAATTAATAAAGTATTTATTTTGGATTCTTGTATAGTGTTTCTTGCGATACATGTGGGTTGAGGTTGAGTATCTCGCTTTGAGTGATGAGTGGGTGTGAGGCGCATGGTTGCTGTTTGTGTTTTCTCGGGGCCTTCTCCTCTCTCTCGGATGAGGCAGCGTGCGCTTAGGATCAACAGTCGATGATGCCCTGTGTATTTGCGTGTGTGGAAAGTGTGTGGGTGTTGTGATGGGGATGGTGGAAGAGAAGGGTGTGGATGAGCGGGAGTTTCGGCGTGTGCTTGCGCGGTTGCGTGTGGAGTGGGAGGAGTTGGAGGCGTTGCGTGCGGTTGTGGATGGTTTGCGGGTTTTTCGGGGGCGGGTGCTTGTGGGTGATTGTGTGCGTTTTGATTAGGTTTTGGGTGTTTAGATTTTTATGATTGTGGTTTTTGTTGGGTAGTTTTTTGTTGCGTAGAGTGCTAGGGCTAGAGCGGTTGCGATGTCGTCGTTTGTGCGTGTGGGTGTGAGGATTTCGAGTCTGGTTTTTATGGTTTTGCCGTCGGTGGTTTTTGTGTATTGTTTTCTTATGCTTTTGAGTTGGGCTGTGAGTTTTTCGTGGGGTGGGATGGTGATTTTTTGTTGTTCGAAGCATATGGTGAGCCATGTGTAGATGTCGTGTTTTGTTTGTTTGGTTATGGTGATGGGCAGTATGGGCAGGCCGAGGTTTTGGAGGTCTTCGGTTATGGGTTTTCCGAGTCCTGTGGCGTCGACGGCGATTTTACTTAAGCGCAATCTGTCGTGGGCGTGTTTGATGAAGGCGGTGAATTCGCCATAGTTTTCGCTTTGGGTTTCGCGGATGAATATGAGTCGCCATTTGTCGTTTGTTATGTGTTGGAGGGCTGTGAATGCGGCTGGGTTTTGTTTTCCTCCTAGGTCGTAGCCTGCGACGTGTGCGGTGTAGCGGTGTTCTGTGATGTCTTGTTCGGTTATGAGGGGGTAATCTTGTGTGCAGTTGTGGATGTGTTTAGTTGCGATGAGTTGGTTTGTTTCGTCTGGAAGTATGGCTAAGTATTCGCGTTGGTATTCTTCTTCTGGGATTTGCTGTTGTTGTTCTTGTAGGAATTTTTGTCGGGCTTCCGGCGTTGGGATGGGTGCGATGCTGCTGGGGAAGCGGTACCGTGTGTAGCCCCATTCGCTGGCGTGCGTGAAGGCTTGCATGAATGGGTGTTCTGCGTATTCTGGGGTGCTTATCATGATGAGTGTGCCGTCGGTGGCGGTTATCATGGGCATCAAGACGCTGGTGATGATTTGGGGTTTGATGAAGTTGGCTTCGTCGACGATGAGCAGGTTTGCGGTTAAGCCTCGTATGGTTTCGCCCTCATTGCCCGGAGGAAGCGCTATTATTTTGCTGTTTATGGGCTGTTTAAACTCGATTTTTGTTCTCGTTGTGCCGTGGCGGATTTTAATGAGAAGCCTGAGCGCAGTATTTGCGTATAGCATGTCGCGGATTTTGTCGAACATCCACATGCTTTGGCGAAGGGCTTTGCTTATGATTAGTGTTGTGGTGTTTGGGTTCATTGTGGCGTAGTGTATGGCTTTGGCTGCTGCCATGGTGGTTTTTCCGATTTGTCTTCCGCTGCATACAACGATGCGTTTGTTTTGGTCTCGGAGGAATTGTGTTTGGAAGGGTAGTGGTTTGAATGTGCCTTCTGGAAGGCGGAGCAGAAGTGTTGCGAACAGTGCGCCGTCGTGTTTGAGGGTTTGTAGTAGTTGTGGGTTTTTTAGGAGTTGTTGGAGGGCTTTTGGGTGTTGTTGGAGTTGTTCTGCTACGGTTGCTGCGTATTCGAGGTTTGTGGTGAGTTTTGTTATGAATTCTTGCACTTCTTTATCCGCCTGTGGAATTTGGTGCGGTATTTTTTGGGCAGTTTTGCGATTAGTTGTTCGAGTGTGGTTTCGTCGGTGATGGTTTCGTTTCTTTGCGCTTGGAGTAGTTTGTTTAGTGTGGCTGCGTGTAATGCGATGCTGTTGCTTAGGCGGGTGATTTTTGTGGTTTCTGTGGTTTTGGCGAGTTCTTTTTTTAGGTCGTTTATTATGTCCCATTCGATTTCGATGATTTCTTTAAGGTGGTTTTTGAGTTGTGACACTGCTCTGCGCTCCTCTAGACCCTCTTCCATATATGATCCTATTAGGCTCCAAATATGATCCAAATATGAACAGAGAACCACGGGTTCACTTAAAAAAAGCGCACACAATGACATAGTGTCTAGGGCACGTAGGCAAGTTTCTTTATATGTTTGTTATCGTAGTTTGACGCTGGTTTTTAGTAGTTTTTTGAGTTTTGGGTTGTCTGAGATATTCGAGTATTCTGTTGAAGTCTGATACTGGACTTGTTTTGGCAGGCTTTTAGTAGTTCTCTTTTTGTAGGGTACCTCCTAGCCTGTCTTATCGCGTAATGGGGCAATAAACGTCTTTAGAAAGCCTTGAACTTATTCGTCCACATGCTCTTCACTCGGCATCTCAAGCGGACGCCGGAACCAGCCAGCTACCTCACGTCCAACAGCCCCGTCCAAAAAACACCCCAAACAACCACAACCACACGCAACACAACATCGCCAATCATGTAATACGGTAAAAGCACAAACACAAAATTCAAACCCGCCAAAATCAAAAACAAAATCAAACCATGAAAAAAATGATACCAAATGCTCGACGCACTCTCAATCCCCCAAAGGAAACCCGCCACAGCTTTATTAATGTAACCCATAGCCAAAAACAACAGCCCCAACCCAATCGCGAGTCCTAGAAGATACCCAATGCTCGTCAGAACAAACGTCAAAAACACCCAACCAACAACCAGAACACCAAAAAGCACAATAAACAAAACCCCATGAACAAAAAACTTCCCAACAGTCTCTAGCCCCATAATATCCACTTTGGCTTAAAACATGATATAAGACTAACGCCTCCGAACGATCTAAACACACTAGACATCCTAGAATGTCTTAAACAAGAAAAGAAACTGGTCTTCGCTGAGGATGCAACGCCATATGTAGGGCGCGGTTGCATAAGTCATATTAACTTCTGACTCGGGAAACTTTGTAAGCAGAGAATGGAGAATGGACGGACTGTTAATCTTCTACATCCTCCTCGTCCCCATCCTCGGCACAACAGTGGCACACAGAGAACTCACAGAAAGATACAGCAAAACATCGACAACATCAATTATTTTTTTGCTCTTTCTTTTGCTGGCACATATTCTCCGCTTTGGAATAACTGACTCGAAATTATAAGATCTGCTGTAGACCTGTTACAAGCAGTAGGCACATTGTATAAGACAGCAACCCTCAAAAGCGCCTTAACATCCACGTCATGAGGCAACGAAGACAACGGATCCCAAAAGAAAATCAAATAATCCAACCGCCCATTCGCAATCATCGCGCCAATCTCCATGTCCCCACCATAAGAACCGCTCTTGAGCAGATTAACACTCAAGCCCACCTTATCCATAACCTTCTTCCCCGTATCACCAGTGGCGTACAAGTTGTGCTGCGCCAAAGTTCCCTTGTTGAAAGCCACCCACTCCACCAAATCATCCTTCTTATTATCATGCGCAACCAAAGCAATGTTCCTCTTAGGAATCAAAATTATTCACCAACCCAAAACATAGCCAAAACACACTATTATAGTTTAAACCTTTTCAGAAAAAACTCTTTAAGCATTTCATAGACAATAACTCAGAGAGTGAAGCCATGTGGACATCTGGAAGTTTTATAGCATCCGCGAAAAACTGCACACCTACTGCAACCCAGTGAACAAAGACAGACTCGAACCCCTCCTCCACCTACTACGGCTTAGACCAAACAGCACCGTACTCGACATCGCCTGCGGAAAAGGCGAATTCCTAATCCGCCTAGCCGAACTCTACCACATCACAGGCATAGGCGTAGACATCAGCCCCTACTTCATCCAAGAAGCCCAAAACAAAGCCAAAAAACGCACACCAAACGCGCCACTAGCCTTCATACAACTAGACGCCAAAAACTACAAACCACCAGAAGACATACAATTCGACCTCACCAGCTGCATGGGCGCCACATGGATATGGAACGGCTACAAAGGCACACTCGAAGCACTCAAAAACATGACCAAACCCGAAGGAACCATAATCGTCGGCGAACCCTACTGGCTCAAACCACCCGACCCAGAATACCTCAAAGCCGACAACATGAAACCCGAAGACTTCGCCGAATCACACTACGACAACGTCAAAATAGGCGAATCCTTAGGCTTAACGTGCACATACACACTCGTAAGCAGCAAACAGGACTTCGACCACTACGAAACCCTCACGTGGATGGCAATCACCGACTACGCCGAAGAAAACCCAACCGACCCAGACCTGCCACAGATACTAGAACGCATGAAACACGAAAAACACGTCTACCTCCAATGGCAAAGAGACACCATGGGCTGGGCACTGTACATCTTTAGAAAACCCTAACAATAAACCCACCCACCCTCACTCGTCAACCAAAATCGGATGCACCAACTGACGACAATACGGACAAAGAATCAACGCCTTATCCGGACTCGACCTCCACCGTTTCTTACACCACGGACACTGAAGCAACGAATCCTTCCCCCCGAGCACAAACCATTTTCGACTCAAACCAAACACGATAACTCCGGTAACCAGCATCACAGACGCAAAAACCACGAGGTATACGAGTTTGAACTCCACACCCGGAACAAAATCCAACGTCACACTCCACAAGGAATCCCAAAAAACAGAAAACGCATTGTCACCAGCAGAAGAAACATTAGGCCAAACTTTCCAAAACACCAAAAACAACGCGGCAAACCCGAAAAACCAAAACAAAAAGCTGACAGCGTAGCCGGATTTCTGTCTTCTGAGCACTCGTTTCATCTTCAACTCCAAGGCACTGTGTTTCTGTTTCTTTTATTAGAGTTTATGAAGCCAAAATACTGAAAAACACGAGTCAAATTGCCGGCGAATTTTTGTAGAAGGGATAACTGTGTTCACGTTTTTTCCTTGGTTTGACGAAACCTAAATAAGAGTTTAAAGCTCTCTTGGGCCAGATTCAGTCCGTTTGACTTGTGCTTCCTATTGTCGCAAACATTAATAATCTATTCGACAGTAGTTTAATGGGAAAAATCATGGTTGACACTTTCTTCTTGGGTTTTGCTGGTCATGCGCACACTATGAATGAGTTGGAACTTGACGCTCAAAAAGAGCTGGAGTTAAGGACAAGAAACAGTCCAGAAGAAGCCCAGAAGCTGACTGGAATAATCCTTGACAAACTTGAAAAAGCCATCTCCGCCAGTGGCTTCAGTCTCCAAGATGTAAAAGTATTGATCTTGTATTCAAGTTGCAGAGGCGAACCCGCGGAGAAGGACACGCTTATATGCGAGTCAATTTTGAGAGCGATAGAGAACAGATTCAAGAAGCACGCTGCAAACCAACTAAGGCTTATCGGTCATACAACCAGTGGAGAATTAGAAAACGAAGACCTCGTGTTGAAGGAGATTTCTGGAGTAGGCTTCAACGGTTTGTCTCTTTTGGCTTTGGTCACAAATCTGCCGATTGGTGTGGGGCGAACGTGGGGTCTTCACACGGCACAAGAAGCGGGAGAGCAAGGGAGAGAAATGGCTCATGATGCATGGGTTGACCTTAACCAACAAACAACGAGCAAAGAACATCTGCACACAAAGAAGACTCTGCTTGTTTTGACTCGCGGGTCGGACGTTAACACTGCAGAGTACGAACATTTTCTTGCGGAAGGAATCGCCAATTTCATGGGCAGCGCTCGCGAAGCCAGAATAATGAACGTGATCGGCGGAAGTAGCGGAGATGGAATGATTGCTAGATTTTGTCGGCAATTCTATGGAAGACTGAAAGAGCATCAGCAGTTTAAGGTTCTTGATGGCGAATCCATTTCAAAAAAAGCAACTTGGTCATACTTTAACGGACTCCTTTTTCTTGAGTGTTTATTTTTCGGCAAATTATTTATGGATTGGCTCTATAGGTGATAGAACATGAGGGATACCGGAGCTTTCGTTGAAAAGCATTCTCTTGGACGACTGTTTCTTCCTTCGTTGGCTGTCTCCTATTTTGGGACATTCCCCTTAGGAGTTCTAGTCGGACTACTTCTAGTAGATATAGCATCAACGTTTCACGTTTCTGTGGGTGCCATGGGACAGATTAGTACGATTTCCAGTGTTGTTGCGGTGATTTTCGGATTGTTCATGGGCATTCTGAGTGTTCGATTTAAACACAAATCGTTACTAATGGTAGGGTTACTGTGCGTCACCATTTCAGCCTTAGGCTGCTTTCTGGCTCCAACCTTGAGCTTGATGCAAGCATTCTATTCTCTAAGTGGAGTGGGGACAGCTATGGTTTTCCCAATGACCCTTACTCTAATCGGAGAGCATTTCCCTTTAGAGAAGAGGGCGAACGCGGTTGGCTGGATTATGGCGCGCGCGCGTTGGGCGGCGTTAGCCTTCGTCATCTTGCTGAATCTACCACGCTTTCACATATAGAAGATGTGTTAATCTGTTTGTGTTTTATGGTTTTTCCCTGAAGAATGAGTTCGTTGATTGCTTCGTCAAAGGCTTTTCTTGAGATCAAGTTTCTTCCGTTTTGTTCATGGAATAAATGGTTAATTTTGCATGATTCCTTCTACTGCATCAAGATGGTCAACCTGAACCTCTTCAGGTTCTATTTTTTGATTTGAAACTGGAATTATTTTCACTTTGCTCTCGAGTAGCTGATCATTGTGTCCAATTCGCTTTCTAGAGGAACGAAGGTAGTTTCTCCTCTCTTCTGATATGTGGTAGCTTAACCTCAGTCAAACCCAGCATGTTCAAGTAGTCTCGATAAGAGTCTATTGCAATGTCTTTTGTTCCAGATGCCCAAATGCAAGGTCCTTGAAGTACAGTTTGTGTTTTCGCGCGCGCGCGCCAAATGCAAGTATTGAGAAATCTAACCACATCTTCAGCATTAGCCAAGTCACAGCCATGCTTCAATAGGCTCTTAATCATCTTAGCCTTTCGCTTGACAGTTGCTTGCTTCAAACTCTTCTTAGACAATAGATAGGCTACATAACGCAAAATGACTGTTTCTAAGCATTGTGCACAGTGTTCAGACAAAGTGCGGGGGGTTAGGTTTAAACATCGGTTTAAATTCTCGGAATTTTTGCAGACCAAACAAAGG
>JABFQO010000016.1 GCA_019685575.1 Candidatus Bathyarchaeota archaeon A05DMB-4
GGTTGGAGTGGCGATATATCCAGCAACGATAACCCGATAGACATTACTATGGATGGTAGCAAAACTATCATAGCAACCTTCAATCAAGATTACTACACGCTTACCATAATAATTGACGGTTACGGTACTGTCAGCAAGGTTCCTGACCAAGCAACATACACGTATGGCTCATCAGTGGAATTAACAGCCACAGCCGACCCAGGCTGGACGTTTAGCCAATGGAGCGGTGCGCTAACAAGTTCTGATAATCCTGCAACTTTGATTATCACAGGAGACGCAACGGTAACCGCTCACTTCACTCAAAACCAGTACACATTGTCAATTACCACGGACGGAAGCGGTACTGTAACAAAGAACCCCGATCAACTCACATACACTTACGGTACTATAGTTGAGTTAACAGCTACAGCCGAGTCTGGTTGGACGTTTTCGCATTGGAGTGGCGATGCGTCTGGAAGTAATAATCCGACCACTGTAACCATCGATGGAGATAAATCAGTTATGGCTGTTTTCACACAGAATCAGTACACGTTAACAATCGATATAATCGGCTCTGGCTCGGTAACTAAAATGCCTGATTATGCGGTCTACGCGCATGGAGAAACAGTAACCTTAACAGCCACGCCGATTGCAGGTTGGTCATTCGCTGGCTGGAGTGGCGACTCTACGAGTAGCGAAAACCCAGTTGACATTGTGATGGACAGTAGCAAGTCTATCACTGCCACGTTTACACAAGACCAATACACATTAACAATATACACCGACGGCCAAGGAACAATCACAATAACTCCAGAGCAAACATCATACACCTACGGAACACCAATCCAAATAGCCGCAAACCCCAGCGTCGGTTGGAGTTTCAGCTACTGGGGTGGCGACTTATCAGGTTCAGACAACCCAATCAACTTCGCAATTACCGCTGACATGATTGTTACAGCACACTTCTCACAAAACCAGTACACACTAACTGTCACCATCGATGGTAGTGGCTCAGTAACCCGAGTTCCAAATCAAGCAACTTATGTCTTTGGCGACTCTGTTGAACTCACCGCTGTTGCAAACGCTGGTTGGACTTTTAACCACTGGTCAGGAGACCTTACAGGCTCCATAAACCCTGAAACCATACTTATCGACGGCGACAAGACAGTGACGGCACACTTTACACAGGATCAATATACACTAACAATAGACATTGACGGCTCAGGTTCAGTCGAAATAGATCCTGAACAAACGACTTACGTTTATGGCGATACTGTTGAACTCACAGCAGTTCCAAGCGTAGGATGGTCTTTCAGTCACTGGGATGGCGACCTATCTAGTACCGAGAATCCAGTGACTATAATAATGGACGGCGACAAAACAATCAATGCCATCTTCACTCAGAACCAATACACCATAACAATCCTAACAGACGGCATGGGTTCGGTCACGAAATCGCCCGATCAATCAACCTACGTTTATGGCGATTTGGTCCAATTAACTGCTGTTGCTGACTCGAGTTGGACTTTCGTAAATTGGTCTGGAGACTTAACGAGCTCAACTAACCCTGAAACCATAATCATAGACGGCGACAAAACAGTCACTGCACATTTCACGCAAATATTGATAACAGACTCGACATTCGACGCAAGTGTAGACAGCGCAGACTTGAGGGCTAATAGTGCTGGACAAGATTGGTATGAAAGCCGCGGTGCATTTTCAGGTGGCGACCCGACTTTGCTCACTCTGGACACAAACAATATTGGCGGCAACGCTGGAAAGAAAGCTGCCCTAAAGAACTACGGCATCGCCAGCAACGCTCACCTCACTCAAGAATTCAGCATCGCCCAGACCGGCACATTCACAATGTCATTTGACATCTACATAGACAGAATACAAGACAATGGTAACTATGATCGAGTAGGTCATATTTACATTGGAGACGATAGTGTAACGACTAACGCACCGACTGGTCAAGCTTCTGAGCGTTTTGTGCTTCTAGCATTCTACGACCCGACTCCAGGCGATACGGGCACCGACTTGGAATTGAGAGCTAGAACATTGAACACTGCTGCCCAGTCATGGTCCAACACTGCGCTTTGGGTGCAAGTGGCAACAGGCTTGAGCTATGATACCTGGTACACGATCAAAATAGTGGTCAAAGTAGCCAGCGGCACCTACGATGTCTATATTAACGGAGCCCTCGTTAAAGAGAACATAGCCAAGATGGATGTGTACCCCGCAGCTAATCCTATCAGGTACGTGACATTTGCTTCAGACAGCGACGCTAGAGGAGACTTCTACGTAGACAATGTTTACTCGCCAGCACAGCAAACAGTTGGAGCTAATTACTTCGCCATCGATAATGGTCTCACTGAAATTGCTTACATGCCACGTACGGCTTACTATGCTCCGATCTACTTGTTTGCAATAACCTTGATAGGGTTCAATCTTCGCAAAATGAAACGCAAACGAAACTAATCCTCTAACCTTTTTCTTTCACCTTCACCAAAAAAGAAGCTACAATCCGCAATATTTTATAGCCTCTATTGCGCATATTGACTAGAAGGACGATGAAAGCCAAGAAAGCCTTCCCTTTAATCATCTTCATAATTCTAATCTCACCATTATTCTTTGTTCCACAACCAGTATATGCAGGTCCACTCCGTGATTATGCAACATTTATCAATGCTTTCAAAGCTTTGGCAAACGCCTACCCAGAGTTAATGACTTATGAAACCATCGGTAAAACGGTTGAGAACAGAGATATAATCATGTTCAAAATCGGCAACCCAACAGGAGGCAAAGTACTATTCGATGGCGCAATGCATGGATCAGAAAGTCTGGGCTCGGAACTATTATATTTCTATGCAAAATGGCTTCTAACCAGCAGTGACCCATTAGCAAAGCGAATACTCGCTAGAGACTATACGCTCTTAATTCCGGTTGTAAATGTAGATTCATATGACCGTTACATAAGAAAAAACGCTAATGGAGTCGACCTTAACAGAAACTTTGCAACAAACTGGCAATACGCAGGCAGTAGCGACCCAAATAGCGACTATTATCGTGGCCCTTCGCCACTAAGCGAGCCAGAATCAAAGGCAATCGTCGGTGTATTTCAAAAATACAAACCCAGCTTCTACGTAAACCTTCACAGGGGAGGAGTAATCTTCTACGTAAACAGCTACGGAAACCGCACTTACTACTCCATAATCTTTAACAAAATAACCTCGCTAGCCCAAGAGCGAGGAGTCAGCACATATCCATACCAATACATAAGCAGCGCAGGATACGCAATCAGCGACGCAACCAGCGCCAAAATCACAAGTTTCCTTCTAGAATTATATGATTGGTCAACTATCTCGCTTTCACAAATCGAAACCGTTCTTCTCCCGAAATTCATACCCAGTGCAATGGTTATGAGTCAAGAATGTGAGAGCAAGAGTTTGTTTAGTGATGGTTTTGAATCTGGCAGTTCGAGCGCTTGGTCTGGAACCACAGTGACGTCAGGAGACAACGTTGCCGTCGTAAATTCTAACCCGTTCCGAGGCACTTACAGTGCAAAGTTCGAAACCACCGGAGTCGCTTCAGGAATAAAGTGTGCCTCAGTCTACAAAACCATCCCTGAAACCCCACTAATCTACACCCGCGGCTACTTCTACATCACACAAGGCTTACCCCTAACAGACAACGACGACTACATAGCCCTCACACAATACCTCAACCCCGACGGAAACGTAATATGCTCCCTTCAAATCAGAAAAATCCAAGGACAAAACGTATTCCACCTGTCAGGCATCAGCGGCACCACAGCATGGATCCACGAAAGCACATACGACATACTCCCACAAGCAAATAGGTGGTACGGCATCGAACTATACGCCTACATCCACGCCACCGCAGGCGCATACAAAATCTACATAGACGGCACCGAACAAATCACCGCAACAAACCTCAACACAACAAGATACGGCAACATAACCACAATATGCTTCGGACTAGCCAGCTGCTCCAACACACAACAAAAAATCGTAACCTACGGCGACTGCGCAGAAATCAGCACAAACTACATCGAATTCCTAAACCGCGCAGACATAAACGGCGACGGCGTAGTCAACATCAAAGACGTGACACTCTTAACATTAGCTTGGCTTTCCACATCCGACTCCCCCCAATACGATTGGCGCTGCGACCTAAACAGCGACGGAATTATTAACATCGTAGACGCCACCATACTCTGTAAAGCACTCTGAACCAACCATTATTTCAAAAAAAAACACCCATTATAAAACCAAGCAAAACCCACAGCCATAATTATGAAGAGGCAAATCCATGCAAAAAGCCCTGCAAACCCAAGCAACACACCACAACCAATCCAAACTAACCCTAATCGCCAAAGTAACATCCATCACCATAGTCACAGTGGCATTGTTCGCTCAAGACCTGCTCATACTTTTCAACGATGCCCTACTGAGCGAAGCCACAAGCTACATACTAGCCATACCCATAATATTCACCTACCTCATCTACAGAAAAAGAAAAATGCTAAAAGCAACAATCACAGCCAACACCTCTGAACCGCCAAAAACAAAGCGGCTCTACCTAACCATCGGCATTCTTCTATGCACCTTAGCCATAGTACTCTACTGGTTCGGCTCCTACTCATTCACACCCATAGAATACCACCTCACCGCCCTACCATTCTTCATCACAGGCCTAACTCTAATACTATTCAACCCACAAACACTCCGCCAACTCGCCTTCCCAATAACCTTCCTAGCCTTCCTCATCCCACCACCAGCAGAAATCCTCTACTCCATAGGCGCCACACTATCAACTCTAAGCGCCCAAGCCTCACACACAATCATAACAGCCATAGGCATCCCAGCCACACTCACAGAAAACCTAGCCAGCCCAGAAATAACAGTAACAAGACCCGACGGCGCATCACAAATCTTCAGCGTAGACATCGCCTGCTCAGGCATATACAGCCTCATAGGCTTCCTAATATTCGCAGTCTTCATAACCTACATAATCCGCGACAAACCATGGAAAAAACTCGCCCTGCTCCTACTAGGGCTTCCACTGATCTACCTACTAAACATAACCCGCATAACCACCATGCTCCTAATCTACTACCAATTCGACGTAGAACTAGCCCTACAAGCATTCCACCTACTTGGCGGATGGATGCTCATATTCCTCGGCACACTCCTCCTACTCCTCGCCTCAGAAAAAATCTTCAAAACACAAATCTTTACACAACCAATCCCAAAATGCCCAAAATGCAACCCACAACCAAACAAGACCATAGAAAACTTCTGCCTAAAATGCGGAAGGATACTAAAAATCCACCCCCCCAAACCCACAAAACAAGACATAATCAAAATCATTGCCATAACCCTCAGCACAACACTAATAATATTCACACAAGCCCCAGTATTCGCACTAACACAAAACATAAGCATAGACATAAACACACCATACGGCCCTGCACCATCCGCAAAAATACTCCCCATAACTATTAACGGATACAACCTCCACCCAAACTTCACCTACCGCGACACAGAATTCGAAAAAATAGCCAAACAAGACATGGCGATAATCTACCTCTACACAGGCGAAGGAAAAGAACCCCTATTCGTCGCCATAGAAATCGCCTCAACACGCTCATCACTCCACCGATGGGAAACCTGCCTCATCACATGGCGAATCCAAAAAGGCTGGCAACCCATAGTACACCAAATAGACCTCAGAGACGCTCCACTACTCGACAACCCACCAATCATAGCACGATTCTTCATATTCCAACACCTAAAAACAAACGAAACACAAGCCGTACTCTACTGGTACGAAACAGCCATATTCAAAGTCAACGGAACACAACAACAAAAATACGTAAAAATAAGCCTCGAAGCCTTCCCCAGCGACACAGAAGACATAGAGACACTTGAAGACACCATGCTCAAAGTCGCAAAAGAAATAGCCCAATACTGGCAACCCATAAAACTCTGGTCACAAATAGCACTACTGCTCTCTCTAAACGGCGACAAACTAGTAGCCACAACAACCACAATACTAATCGCCGTAATCATCATCACATTAGTAGATAGAAGAAGAACAAGAAAAACAAACTACAAAGCCTACCAAAAACTCTCAACACCCAACAAACAACTGATAGACGCCGTACACCAATCCACAAAACCAACAAAACACACCCCACACAACCTCGTTGTCGTGCACAGAAAAATCACAGCAAAACTCAAACAAAACAGATTTCCAAAAACTCTCCAAACAATACTCGAACAAGCAAAAACAAAAACATCCCCCATAACCTCCCTACTATTCAAAAGAACCGACAACAAACCCATAGCAACACTCGAAAACATAGCCACTACATACAAAAAAACTTCAGGCAAACCAATCAGAAAACAAAAACTCCTAGAATGGCTCCGTCAAACAGAAAACATAGGCCTAATAACAAGCAGCATAAGCAATAAACAAGACGAACCCATACAAACATGGAAACCCCAAATAGCCTTCCCCAAAAAACCCAGCACACAGGCAAGTGAAACACAAACATGAAAAAAATAAACCTCCCAAAACTAACCAGCTGGCTACTCATCACATTAGGCGCCTTGGCACTAGTTTCATCAGTCGCCTTCGTTTCTCAAATCCTCGCCTTCATAGGCTTAGGTCTTACACTCTGGGGCACCATACTACTCTACATAACACCCGAAGAATACACAAAAACAGCAATCCTTGACACCACAATAACAACACTCCTCACAACCATAGAAAAGATAATACAAGACGGAAACTATACAGGCAAAGCTGTTTATCTACCACCAAAATACCTAAAAGACTTTGAATCAAGCAAAGCCTACCTCACCAAAGAAAAAACAACCCCCCTACCACAGCCAGAACAAACTCAACAACAAGAAAACCCAAGCATTCTCACAAACTCAAACAGCATCCTACTAACACCCCCAGGCGCAGACCTAGTAAAATTATTCGAAAAAACACTCGGCACAAGCTTCACAAAAGTAGATTTACCCTTCCTCGAAAACAACCTACCCAAACTCCTCATCGAAGACCTCGAACTAACAGAAAACACAGAAATACAAACAAACAACAACAAAATCCAAGTAAAAATAGAAAACATAACCTACAAAAACACCTCAAACCAACTCAAAAAACTCACAACAGTCACAAACCTACTAGGCTGCCCCACAAGCAGCGCCATCGCATGCGCATTAGCAAAAGCAACAGGCAAACCCATAGAAATAGGAAAACACCAAATCAGCAACGACGGCAAAACGATAACTATCGTATACAACATAATAGAAGAACAAAAAACAGAAGCGCCACAAGCATGAATTTCCCCTTAGACTTCTGGAACCTAAGCCTCTGGCTAGCAGTAACAGCGATAATCCTACTGATCACCTCCGAAATGCTCTCACCCTACTACGGCAAAGTCAAGATCCGCATAAACAGAAAACGACTAAAAAACATATCATTCACAGTGGCAATTCTTTTCCTCGCAACCGTTGCAGTGAGAATAGTAAACATCATACTCACACCATAAACTCAACACGATCATATGAATAAGAACTATAGAAAACAGCCTCCAGAATTCTATAACCTTCCCCCTTACACAGTTATATAATAGCGCATTCAACCATAATATTTTGGCGATACAAAAATGAAAAAAATAATCACGTTAACCGCCATTATTGCGTTGACTTTAACTGCATTCCCACTCGCCTACGCTCCGTCACAGTCAATAATCGTAATTGCACCCCAGTGGCCACTCGCGGTAAGTACACCTGCAACGTTCTCAATCAGCACAACCCCAGCTGCAGACCCAACATACGACCCATGGTTCTTACTAGCTATGACCGTACAATGCTATGATGGACTAACAAACGTCGTAATAGAAGATTCGGACGGAAACACAGTTACATTCACGAAATCTGACTTCACACTGCTAACAGGCGACCCCCCACCCCAAATCCCTGACTCATCAATAAGCGAAAGACAATACACCCGCGCGAACCTTGCCGACCACCTAGGAGTAACAGGCGACGTATACTGGGCAATGAAACCATTCCCACCAGGAACAATCCTCCACGAAACAGCACAATCGTTCACAGTAACAGTACACTCTACAGCACCATGCATGACTCTATACGTGTTAGGCAAATCAACACCAACTGCACCCAAATTCGACCGATGGGTCCCACCGACAAACCCGGGCTTCGTGGTTCCAGAACTAGGCACAATACTATTGGCAATGGCTTCATTCGGAGCACTAGCACTCTTCGCAGCAGCTAAACGCAAGAAAGCGCTCTTCTGGAAATAACCCTACACAAATCTAAGGATCCAAGATCCATCGTTTCCAGACAATTTTCTATTATCTTTCAAAACTAGAAAAAGAACACAAATGTTCCATACTTTTACTCCATATGCGTTTTTAAATAACCACAACAATAAAATATCTGGTGAAACCTTGAAAAAACTTGCAATCTATACACTACTAATCCTAAACCTGATTCTACTAACAACACCAGCAGTTTTCGCAGATTGCCAAATCGAGTGCGGAGGCTGCGCTTACACCATAAAAGTAATCCCAGTTGACGCAACAGAAACGGGCGAGCCACTTGTAACTGGAACTCCTGCAAACTTAATCATATTCCATACAGGCGTAGGCCCAATAAAGAACGTATGGCTATTAATCGTACTAAACAAACCAACATACGACAACCTGGACCAAATCACAATAGACGGAGAAACATTCATGACAAAAACAGACTTTACCCCCGTTATAACCAAAGATATCCCGCCACTCCTACCAAACTCCGCGACAGGATATCCCGGTACAACCTGCCAATACAACGTATTCGCAATCAAAGACAAGATGAATGAAAAAGGCAACCCTCTATACTACGGAGTCAAATTCTTCCTGAACAAGATAACAACAATGCCAAGACCCTTCACGCTAGCAGTAAAACTCACTGCATCTGCAGACTTAAAAGCGCTCATTCTCGCACTAGGTAGATACGACAGCAACCTCAACATCGACTGCATAAGGCCACAACCATTCAACAGATGCTCAAGCTTCAGCAAGAGCACATTCGTAGTTCCAGAAATCGCCACAATAGTATTGTCAGCCGCACCATTCGCTGCTCTCGGCGCTTTCGGAATCAGCATGGTAAAACGCAGGAAAAAATAGACTCGCCACTAATCGGCATTTTCTCCTTTCTAGCATTTATATACCTACAATACACATTGAATCTTTTTTTGAGGCAAAAAACAGTTGAGCAAAAACGCTTCAAAAAACCAACTCTCACAGCTAATACTCCAATTCGTAGAACAAAACAAACCCGCAAACGTAGAACAACTAGTAACCCAAGTGAAAGAAAAAACAGGCATCCCCGAGAAGAAAATAATCGACCAGATTTTTCAGCTTCAGGGCGAAGGAAAAATCACTTTTCACAGACCACCCCGTCCCCCAATACCAAAACTAAGCATTTATCTACGCACCGAGCATGCATACTGGTTCTGGACGACCATTATAACAGCAACTATCACAACAATAGTTGTCTTCACTTTCGCAGAAGATGCTTATCCAATGGTTTACATAAGATACGTGCTGGGTACGATTTTCGTTCTCTGGCTGCCTGGCTACACTTTCATAAAAGCACTATTTCCCTCAGAACCACCATTAAAAACATCATCAAAGAACCTCGACACAATAGAACGCATCGCTTTAAGCATCGGAATGAGCCTTGCTCTAGTGCCGATTGTAGGCTTGCTTCTCAACTACACTCCATGGGGCATACGCTTAACCCCAATAGTTCTAAGCCTACTAGCGCTAACCACCGTCTTTGCCATAGCCGCAATAATACGAGAATACCAACAACAACTAAAGAGAGAAAACTAAATGACAAGCGACCTGACAAGAGTTGCGGAGGAATCAGCAAAAGGCGGCTTCTTTCTAATCGTCGGCTCTTTCTTTTCTACCATCATCTCAGCCGTAGCGTCAATAATTGTTACTCGGTTGCTAGGGCAAGAGCTCTATGGCCAATACGCGCTTTCCCTCGTCGTGCCACAGATGTTATTCTTGTTCACCGATTTCGGCATCAGCCAAGGTATAGTCAAATTTGCCGCAAGTCTCAGAGTAAAAGGCGAAACCGCACAAATGACGAAAATAATCCAGTACGGCATGCTAATCAGAATCATAATAGGTTGCGCCATCTTTTTTGTGAACTTCACGCTCGCCAACCAGTTTGCCATACTTTTCCACAACCGACCCGAAATTGGCATTTACATTAGAATAGCCTCATTCTCCATACTATTCCAAGTTGTATACACCACTGTTACATCAGCCTACGTAGGCCTAGACAGAACAGAATACAGTGCCTTCACGACTAACATCCAAGCAATTTCAAAAGCGATAATCGCCATTGCACTTGTGCTCGCAGGCTTCAGCATCTTTGGTGCAGTCATAAGCTACGTGGCGGGTTACCTAATCGGTGGCAGCATAGGATTAGTCTTGCTGCTAAATATTATGAAAAAACACACAGCTAAAGACAACGACAACATAGGACTTGCAGGAAGCCTCAAAATACTCATAAGCTATGGAATGCCACTTTACATCGCCACGCTTTTAGTAGGGTTCATTCCTCCATATCAAAACTTCGTGTTAGGTATTTTCACCACAGACGCGGCTATCGGAAACTACAAAGCAGCCGCCAACTTTATCACATTAATTACGATTGTCTCGATTCCTATTATTACAACACTGTTGCCTGCTTTTTCCAAACTGGAGAACACTACGAATGAGAAAGTGCAAACCTTTTTCCTGTTTGCAAACAAGTATACCACAATGCTAATAGTTCCTATTGTAACAATAATTTTAGCGTTCTCAAACGAAATAGTCCAAATAATTTATGGACCAGACTTCCAAACAGCCGGTCTTTTTCTGGCAGTCTATTGCTTGCTCTATTTTCTGACCGGTATAGGATATCTAGTGTTGGCAAGCATGTTTAACGGTTTAGGCGAAACTGGAACCACGTTAAAAATCAACTTAATTACCTTCGCAATACTTGTTTTCTTGTCCCCATTGTTAGCGTATTTTTGCAGTGTAATAGGCGTAATCATCGCCCTTATTACGTCAAATTTAATTGGCACACTCTTCGGCGTATACGCTGCTAAAGAAAAGTACCAAGTTAAGTTTGCAACCAAATCCATCATAAAGATCTATGTTATAGCAGCGATTTCGACACTCCCGGCACTGCTAGTTCTTTACTTCTCTCCGTTGCATGAATTTGTCACGGTAATTCTTGGTGGCTTACTATACCTAGTCATGTATCTTACCCTAATACCCTTGATGGGGATAATTGATCAAACCGAATTGCAAACCGTAACACGAGTGGCTCGAAGGATAAAACCTTTCTCACCTATCCTTAAACCAGTATTGAAATACGAACAGCGAATTCTTAACATACACAAAAGAAAATCATAGGAACATTAGACATAAGATCAGTCATACTTATAGCCTTCATTTCTATGACTACATCAAAAACCCCGTGACGCTCAAACTTCCGCAGTGCATAAACAAATCACCTCTCCTCAAATTCATTCAAATTAAAGCGTTACTTGTTAGCATCAACTGCGAATCTGCACACCTTAGAAAAATGTGCCGCAGTTCTGATGCCTAGCGAAAGCAAGGAGTTTCTTTCTTGAAACTTAAATATCCAGTAAACCAATTGTCATTTGAAGGATCTGGCATAAAATGTCAAAAAAGGCGCTAATTACTGGAGGAGCAGGATTTATCGGCAGTCATTTAACCGAAAGATTGCTGAAAGAGAAGTACAAGATCACGATAATCGACAATTTTTCAAGCGGCAAACAAGAAAACCTTCGCCATCTGCTAAAGAACCCTAGACTAGAAATCGTTAAGGACGATTTGAAGGAACCAATTAGACTCCAAAAAGCATTACATGGCTGTAAGATTGTTTTCCACTTTGCCGCTAATCCCGAGGTAAGAATAGGTGAAACAGAACCGAAAACTCATTTTGACGAAAACCTTCTTGCAACCTTTAACCTACTAGAATCTATAAGAAAAGAGGGCGCTGGGAAAATTATAGTCTTCGCCTCAACATCTACCATCTACGGCGAACCAGAAGTAATGCCCACCTCAGAAGACTATGGCCCACTAATTCCTATATCGACTTATGGTGCGTCAAAACTTGGCTGCGAGGCACTCATCACGAGTTTTGCATATACATTCGGTTTAAGAGCACTAATATTCCGCCTCGCCAACATCGTGGGTCCCAATTCAACACACGGCGTAATTATTGACTTTATAAACAAAATAAGAAAAAACCCAAAAACTCTAGAAATCCTCGGCGACGGAACACAAACAAAATCGTACTTATACATAACAGACTGCATCGACGCTGTTATTTATGCCACCAAAAAATTCCTTAGAACCAAAAATACGGTGGAAATCTACAACGTCGGCTCACAGGACCAGATCACGGTAAAGGATATAGCCAAAATTGTCGCAAAAGAAATGAGAGTACCAAACATCAAACTTAACTACACAGGCGGGATTGACGGTGGCAGAGGCTGGAAGGGTGATGTCAAAATCATGAATCTTTCCATAGAAAAACTGCGCAGAGTTGGGTGGACACCAAAATACAACAGCGTAGAAGCAGTTAAACTTGCAGCGAAATCTCTGAGCAGCACTACTGCTCTCTTTAATGATTCACGTTGATAAACAAAAAAAATCTAAGACCGTTTTGGTACCTTGCATCTATAGACAAAATGCTCTAGTCGCTATTTGTCATCCTAGAGATCGCGAGTACCTACTCAACAGAAGGTGCAATCATTAGCCAAAAGTTTGTAGCCAACTTGACATAAAGATCATACGGTCAGTAATGTTGATCACTCCGTCGCTGTTGAAGTCACAAAGATAATTATAATCCGGCGAGCCAGCCCTAGAAAGCCAAGCTCGCGAGAAGACATTCGCATCATAAATATTAACTATGCCATCACCATTAAAATCTGAGCTTTTTTCGAGTCCTACTCCAATAATAACATTAAACCTAAAACTACTAATTCCTTTAATTGAAGGAGAAACAACCAATCTCAAAACTATCTTCACAATAGCTCCTGCTTTGATTTGCACTACTTTATAATCCCAACAGAGAAAGATACTTAGAGAAGCAGACGATGGATCCCAATCCGTTGTAATCATCGAAATGACTAAAGGCTCAGTTCCAAGATTCTTCACGTAAATAGCCACTTGTTTTTCAGAACCTTGCATGACGTTTCCCCAATCGATGCTCTCCACATTTCTCGTAGCCGCTGAATCCCAGTACACTCCTATATTTGAAGACGGGACAATAGCCGACACATTCGGAATAGGAGAAAAATCATGCCATACCGAAAACTCAAGAGCAACAGAGGCGACTAAGACAACAATAACTATCATAGTTACGAATGAAACAATCCCGTCTCCTTTCCTTTTGAGCATTCTCTTATCAACCTTAAGTCTTTTAATTCCTTAAAGATAAATCTTCTTGCAAAACTGCTATCCAGCAAGAAAAACCATTTTTCAACCTACCATATGACATAACAGATCTTCTTATGCAACTAACATGCCTACCAAAGCCTTGTCATAGCCTTACTATACAACGGATAGCCTATCGGTAAATATACTTGTTCGTTTACCTACTGTTGACTAGGAAGAAATCCCAAATGCTCGCTGTTGGTCATTTGGCTTTTGGGTATTTACTTGCCAAAATCTGTCAGAGGCTACTCAAAACAGACTTGAATCTGCCTCTGGTTTTTCTTCTGTCTCTACTACCCGATGTTGACTTGTTCATTCCAGAGATTGCCCACCGCGGCATAACTCACTCTATCGTACTCTTAACCATTCTATTCATACCCCTATTCATAATGTACCAAAAAAACAGTGTTCCATACTTCGTGGCAATAGCGCAACACAGCCTCCTAGGCGATTTTATTACAGGAAGTGCTCAGATTTTTTCGCCGCTAACAACAACGTCTTATGGACTAGATGTGGCTCTGCAAAGCCCAATAAACGTGGTTCTGGAAGGATCTGGCTTTGTTTTGATGATGCTAATAATGACTTGGACGAGAGATTTGTTTGTTCTTTTTAGACCAAAAATGGGGAATTTTCTTTTGGTGCTGCCTGAAGGCGCGCTCATAGGCTCTGCCTTCATAGCATTGCACTTTTTCACGTCTGTTGTATTGCTCGTGTTTCATGTGATTTTGTTTGTAATTTTTGCCGTGTCAGTCGTGTTTAGTTTGGAGCGTTTTATTTTCAACCGCTTCCAACAATTGTGATGTCGAAGCTGAAGTTGGTGATTCCTGTGATCGAGGCTGAAATTGTCAAAGTAAATGTTGCCTTTAAGACTTGACCAGCGTTTAATGTTGCGCTTTCTCGATCCCAAGTTAAGGTCATGTAGTTTGTGGCGCTTGATGGTGTCCAGTTCGAGGTGTACATAGATAAGGTGACCACGTAATTTCCCGTGTTTTTGATGTAAGCGGATATGCTTTTTGTGCTGTTCGGATCGACCGTGCCCCAGTTAAATGAAGTTACTGGCTGTGTACAGTTATTGTCCCAGAAAACTTCGACACCTATGGCTTTGACTGTGCCAGCGTTTCCAAAGGTTTTGTTAGTCAAAAGCGAGGACACAACTGGACCAAAGAGGGACAGTAGAAGAGCGTATATGAGAAACCCCATCGTAGCGGCCACTACTATCTTGTCGTATTTTTCCATAACCATCGTGGCATATACAGTCGCAAGACTTAATAAACATTATCGTCTGAATGTTCAACAAAAATACACAGAAGGATGCATCTATTCTTTTTGATCAAGCGTTCGATGAATTTGTCGCGGCGTGCATATTCTTGTCGAGTGCTCGTTTTTTTGAAATGTAGTTATTCTCATGGGTTTTGTCAGATGTTTTTTCTTCGTATTTTCTTTTGTGATTCTTGTCAGATACAGAATGAACAGTACTATAATGCATATCAGCATGGCAATATCGATTACGGAAATCTCGAAGGATATACCCGTAGCCTGTCCCTATAGAGAAAAATTGTGGTATGTGCATATAGAATTGATGAATTGTGAATCTTTATTCTCGTGAATTACTCATGTGTCATTTCGCTGGGATTTCTTGCATTGGCAGTGTGTCTGTGATTTTTTCGGTTTCGGCTTTGTTGGCGAGGTAGTTGATTATGTGCAACAGGTTTTTGGCAAAGTCAAACATGCCTATGAGAATAATCATCATTAAGAATATTTGAAGGTTAACGGTCAAAGTTAAGCCTTCAACCGTCGCTGTGATTATCCCGCTGTTTAAAGCGTAGACGCTGTAGCCTATGAAGAAGAAAGCTCGTCCAATAGCAAGAGCGTACTGATAAATTGTGCCCTTCGTTAACTCGCCTACGATAATGAAGCCTATGTAAACCATAAAATACAACTCGATCAAGCCCTTCGCTCCCGGAAAAACGTGTTCCAGCGGCGACAGAAACTGCAAGATTACGAGGAAGATAATTAGCATTATCAATGCCTTTATTGTTGCCTTCAGAATGCGTGGGAAAATCCACCGTAAAAATCCTTTAGCCATAAACCATCACCAATGGACCATAATTGAACAAGGGCGTCTCAAAATAGAAGCGAACTTCACCCGACGGTTCTGGAGTAGCTGAGATAGAGTTGTTTACGAGTATGCTTAATTCTCCGTTGAAAAACGTGTTCGACGGCGCGTCGACATCTGCGGTTCCTTGACCTAATAGGGTCTGATGGGCGTTCAAGATTTCCACACGAACAACCCCTGTGACGGGTAAGAATTGATTGTGGTTTTCAAAAGAGAATTGTACATCGGCATAAGAGTGTGTGAGGTTGTAAGGACGGAACGCGACATGCTCCAAGGCAAAGTTGCTGAGGGGTGCGCCCCATGATAGGGTTTGGTTGGCTTGAACCATGAACAGAACCACACGAGCGTAATTGAGCGAAACCTGCTGAAACATCGTAAGCATCGTGTCGTTGAAGAGAAGAACAGTATTCTCCGCGAGAACTTGTGTGATGTTTATCGTTATACGGTGAGTGTGCGTCTCTTCTGCTCCCCTCGGAATTAGCCTAGTGACTGTTGTGCCTTTAGCCAGCGTTCGATTGTTTTGGTCTGTTATGAACGTGGTTACGTTGAGGTCGACAACATCATAGAACCCGTTGTTGCATATGGTAATCGGAAACGAAATCGTAACGGTTTGTTCGGTTGTAATTGTTTGAGGCTCGCCCAAGGCGATGTTGATGAGGCTGGCTGAGTAGGCTATGGTGACTACTAGGACGATGAGTATGATCCAGAATATCTTCGTGGCCCAGCCTAGGGCGCGGATGGCTTGTTGCATCGAGACGCTTCCCTTTTGTTAGTTTATGATAGAAGGTTATGGTTGTGGTGGAGGTGGCTGTTTGGCGTCTGGTTGTGCTGACGGTGGTGTTTCCACTGTCACTTCTTCAGGTGGTCTGACTTCGATGGTGACTTCTGGCTCTTTCTTTGGTTCCTCTTTTGGCTTGGTTTCTGGCTTTGCTGGTTGCGGCTGTGGTTTCTCTGGTGGTTTCTCTGCTTTTTCCGGTTGTTTGGGCTTTTCTTTTTGAGTTTGTTTCTGAGGCGCTGGGGTTGAAGCGATTGCTTGTGTTGTTTGCGGCTGCACGGTTACGGGTTTTGAATGGGTTAGTAGCGGTATGCCTCTGAGCGTTAGGAGTGAGCCTATCCAGCCCATTACGCCGAGGTACATTATGTGTATGCATGTGGCCACGAGTGGCGCCAAGGCTTCGCCGAAGGCTCTGACGAGGTCTTGTGACGCGACGATGGTTATGTCTTTTGCCAAGAACCAGTAGGCGTTGAGAAACGTGAATACTAGCAGTCCTACTCCGATGAAGAGCGTGATTAGTCCGCTTATTTCTGGCTTGTCTATTCTCATTTAGACAGTTTCCTCCTTTATGTAAGAAGGATGTTCTGGAACAATTTTAAATATTCTGTCGCACGAAACAATATTATAACTCCAATTAAAGAGCGTGTTCTACGAAGAATAATTTAATATTGAATTTAGATTCAATTAATGTTGGGCGTCGATGATGTTTGGGAATATAGTTGTGGCGAATGCAACAAACTGGGAAAAGGAAGTCTTGAAATCGGACAAGCTGGTTTTGGTTATGTTCTGGCATCAACAATGTCCCTACTGCAAGATTCTCGACCCGGTTTTTGCCGAGCTTTCTAGAGAATACGCGGGGAAACTGAAGTTTGCTAAGTTTAATGTTCTTGAAAACCAAGAAAACCAAACACTTGCTAGCATGTACGGCATTTTAGGCACGCCTACTCTGAAGTTCTTCTGTCAAGGAAGACCCATCCAAGACATTGTCGGCGCGTTGGAAAAAGACCTTCTTCGACAGGGCATAGACTTTGCAGTCAATAAGCACCGTGACTGCGCTGAGAAAAGTACACCGCTGAAATTGCCATACATAAGCTAACCTCGGTAGAAAGGCAAAAATCGGCGACAAATCCCCGTTTTAGACTGGCAACAAGTTTGGAATGATACGAGTGCAGTTTTTGTTAACGCGTACGTTAACGGAACTCTTGCTTTGCAATTGTAACGAAGATTACGCTTAAGAGGGCGAGCGCAAGTAGTGTAATCGTGTATATAACAAGCAAACTAATCCCAAAAGGGTTAGTCGCAAAGCGCAGAGTCGTAACCAGGGCTTCAATTATGATAAGAGAAGGACCCACTATGGCAAGCACGAACTTTCTCCTTAACAACGTCATTACTCCACCAGCTAATCCAAGAACAAAACCAAGAATACCGAGAATTCCAATGGATAGAACCAAATAATCCGGCGGAGAGTTAGGGTAATCTAATAAATTAGCGCGAAACCCCATAATAAAAAACAAACCCAAGAGACCACAACCAAGAGAGCTAAGAATCGCCAGCACACCACCTATAAGAGCAAAAGCGAACTTCATTGGCGACGAATTCTTGATAGGCTTATCACCGCAAAGAAGGAGATGCGGTTGTTTCACAAATTTCTCCTCCGCAATGGAAAAACTTCGAATCCATACTCTCAGATTGAGTCTTGGATCCATAGCTTTATAAAATTTCGCTTTCAGATTAGCCAAATGCAGTGAAATGAGTTTTCTCGTGCGTAGTCTCCCATTCCCAAAGTTAATTCTATAAATGCTAAATACAATGGACAAGTAGATTTAAAGTGGTGCACGAGGTTTTCGCAATGTTCAGAAAACGTATAATAACGTGCATGTTGATTTTGCTTATCGCCCCTTGGTTTTCGAGCTTAGGCATTCATCGTGCGTCAGCTATTGGAGAGAGTATATGGAACGCTCCGCCCAGATTTTACCCTTTTTGGGTGCCGGGATTCGGTGCGCTCAGACCCTATGCGGCGGGTTATGCATTGCTTGATGAACCTTCAACACGCCCAGAATTGCATCACGGTGCGTCTGGGTTAAAGGTTACGGTGTCTTTTGTGGCGGCTGAAACCTTACCGGGACATATAGGAACTGATAATTATTTGGGGGCAGGAATAACTACCACAAGCTTTGACTCGGTGTATAGTGGTTTCCCCGACGCTATAGATTACGGGTGGAGCTACATAGCATACTTGAATGACAGTGGTGGACCTTATTTCCAGATTGAGTGTTGGGAACTAGCAGAGTATGCGCCACGCGGGGCACAACTGCTTTCAATAGGGTATTACAATCCTTCGATTTCTATTTATAATAGCATCACTCTTAGTATGCAATTCGTGGGTCGAACTGTTGTTTTCTCTATCCATACTTATAGACTGGATGCAGTTGTGTATAGTTTTCCTTTGCCTCTCTCAAGAATGTGTGACTACTTCAACGTGGGTATTGTTAACAATCACTTCAATCCATTATGGGACCGCGTCAAATATTTTCAGTTTGTGGGAGCGTGGAGCCTTTACCGTATCTGGGGGACCACATGTGGCAGACAGCGGTTTTGGAACCTCAGTTTATGCTCACGGGTGAAACCACATGGAGACATGTCCGTATTGCGTATTCGACAACGGGAATTAATTCATTCCTCGACAACTGTTGGTCTTGGGGAATAGACTATTATCAGCACGTTCATATTGCAGCTTACGACACTGGCTACATATTCTCAATACTCGACATTGCAAAATTCATTCAGTTTCCATATTCTCAGCCTAGCAATATGACTGGTAACAATGTTAGTCTATGGGACGCTAATTACGATTCAATTCCCCCTTTAGGAGGCGGCTGTCCCACGCTTTACATTTGGAACGGCGCAACGTACAACAACTTCGGAGTCATCAATATCCACAATCCCGAAAACTACGACCTCATCAAGGAAGTGTATGTGCTAGCAGATAATGTTGGTATAAACAACTATCAAGCTAAATTCCGCCTAAGAGAAGGAGTAAAAGGACTGAACTACTCGCACAGCGAAATCGATCAGGTCAAACTATACGCGATTATCAACGGAAGCCGTTATCTTTGCCCGCTAATATGTGCAAATCATAGCACGCTCGGAAATGTTTGGCTGAAGCTCTTATTAAGTGATGACTGGAAAGTTGACACGTATCTCCTAGAAACAATCGACCTAAAGTTCTATATTGCTTACCAAAACGTTACAGACTTTATTTTCGTAATAGGAAGGACGAAATCCATACAAAGTATAGCGATAGATACTTAACACATCGTGGTTGTGGCATCCTGTATCTACCCTAGAGTTTTCTGCTTTGGTCACTTATACCCCTGAAAGAACCGTGCTTGATTGATTATTTTCTTCCTTTTTATTTGTGGTAGTAGGGTTCTCTTATTTGGCACGTGAGCCTAAAAAGCCGTGCAATCTCTTCGTCGCTGGCTCCATTTCGCATAGGCGTTAACACATCTACCAAGTTGTCCTTCCGCATCAAACACGGCTTTAATCGTCCGTCACTCGTAACCCTCAATCTTGAGCAGTGCAGACAAAACTCCGTGTTCTCCATCGGGCGAATCAACTCCACATCCACACCCGGCAAACTGTACACCCGACGATTCTGCATTAACTCCCTCACCTTCACTCCAACAGCCTTCGCTTTCAACTCTTCTTCAAATGCGTCAAGCGTCACATGATACGTGGCAAAGTATTCCTTACTGACGTTAATAGGCTCCAACTCAATCAACTGCAAAACTGTCCCGCTTTCCCGAGCAAACTCTGCCATCCGCCAGATCTCGCCGTCGTTAACACCCTTCAAAATCAGCATGTTCAACTTAACCGGCGAAAAACCCGCATCCACCGCCTCGCCGACGCCGTCGAGCACGTTTCGCAAATCGCCACCCAGCAAGTCGCGATATGTCTTGTGGTTAAGGGTGGGAATGTTGATGTTGACCCGTTGCAACCCGTAATTGTGCAGATGTCTTGCCAAAGGTGCTAGGAAGGTTCCGTTCGTGGTCATGGATAAATCCTTCAATCCTTCAATTGACGCAATGCCTTGAATTATGCTGAGAATATCTCGCCGAAGCAGCGGTTCACCGCCCGTAAGTTTGATGTCCGCGACGCCCAAACCAACTGCAATCCTTGTTATGCGAACGATCTCATCCGAAGTCATCTCTATGACCGAATTCTCGGGTCTCTTTTCCTGACCTTCACGATGACAGTACGGACAGTGCAAGTTACACCTTTGCGTGATTGAAATCCGCAGGTTAAGCAGGGGGCGACCAAACTTGTCTTCGAGTACCATTAACCTTCACGTGCGTGTTTCACGATGTGACCCGCTTCGGGTAATATAAGCCTTTCAACGCAAAGCCTCACTGCGTTAGGGCTGCCAGGCAAACAGAAAACCGCCTTTCCACCGTCGCTTACCCCTGCCAAGGCACGGCTCATAATAGCCGCAGAACCAATCTCATCGAAGCTTAGTCGCCTAAAAATCTCGCCGAACCCTGGCAACGTCTTCACTAGCAGAGGCCTAATAGTTTCGATCGTCACGTCCGAAAGAGCAATGCCCGTGCCGCCGCACGTAACCACCACGTCAACATCATGTCTGCCCAACGACTCGCTGACAGACTTACCTATCAGAATCCGATCGTCTGGCACAAGTGAACGCAGAACGACCTTGTGACCCGCTTTTTCAACAAGTTGCGCAGTTAGATCGCCCGAGGGGTCTTCCACCTTACTTGCTGATTTCTGCGCCTTGAAGCGTGAGGAACTAACCGTGATTACGGCGAAACCTAATGTTTTTGGCGCCTCGGCTTTATGTTTGCGTGAGGTTTCGCTCAATGTTTTCCCTCTTGTTTCTCCTTGTGTATCACATGGATCTCTTCTATTACCGTGTGGGGGTATTGTCCCGCCTCGTCCTTCTCGTACTGCTTCGTCATGTCCCAAACTGTCAACAAGGCTGTAGAAACAGCAACTAGAGCTTCCATTTCAACACCAGTCTTGGCGATGGTTTTTACGGTGGCTTCTGCGGTGATTGTGGACTCATCCTTAACCTTCACTTGCACATCAACGTTTGTCAACGGTAATGGATGACACAAGGGCAGTAGTTCGCTGGTTTTTTTGGCTGCGGAAATTCCAGCAATTTTTGCCACGGTGAAAACGTCGCCTTTTTCGATTTCGCCTTCCTTTATTCGTTTTACTGTTGTCTTTCTTAGGCATATGCTTCCGGTGGCGGTTGCTTCGCGGAAGGCTTCTGGTTTACGACTCACGTCAACCATGCTCATGTAGGTTCACCTTTTTCTTGCTAGTTTTTGAATTGTGAAAGGTATAATTGTCCCTTCTTAGGCGGGGGCTGTTGATGGTTTTCTTTTTTTGCGTCATTCTTTGGTGCTTCGCTCGGTGGAGTTGGCTTTGGAGTCATAAACCTAAGGCTATTATCCTGCAATGCTCGTACGCGTTCTTTCACATCTTGAACCGCGTGTTCCAACGCCACTAGAGAAGTTCGTAACAGCTCTACGTCTCTCATTAATCGCTCCAGCATAGGTTGAACGGTTTCTGGTGCCTCAATCGTCACCACTGTTCCCTTTGCCTCCAATACCTCTCTCAACCGCAAAACCTCGTTTATCAGTGGCGAAGGGTTGTCCTTAACCTCGCGTATTTGCATGAGAAACTCTGAGCCCTCAACCACCGCGTGACGCAACTGGTCAAAAGCCAGACGTGAATTAGCCAAAGGATCCGCCGAGTTTTGAAACAGTATGTCCCTGAAATTGGTCAACCCCTGCGAAAAAGCGTTAAACCTCTCTTCGATTGCCGTGGCTTGTTCGGGTTTTAGAACCAGCATGCGTTCTTTGCAGCTTTCCGCTAATTCCTTTAACCGCGTAGTCAAAGTCTCGGCTCTTTTCCACAGATCCATCGGCGGCAAACGCTCGAACAAAACGCCCGTGGTTATGTCTGTGGCGAGATGCTGCAGGTTTTCTTCAAACTCCTTAGACAATTTACCAAACTCTTCTTGAATCATAATTTTTTCACCATTCCTTCTTTCTTTTCGGCTTGTTCCCAGCTTTCGATTAACTCTTTAACCGCCCTCGTGTGCAAGTTGTTCTCGTTTAAGCGGTAGATGCGAATACGTCCGAACGATTTGTGACAAACCAGCCCCACGGCTTCGAGCGCAGAGAGATGCTGAATCGCCGTGGCATAATTAAGCCCTGTGCGACGGGCGATTTCAGAGATGTTTAACTCGCCGATTTCCACGAGTAGCCGGAGAATTTTGACGCGTCCCCGTGAAGAGAAGACTTCTTCGACCATCACTGCACCTTTAGCCTCCTACTCAATTCTCGCTCCAGTTCTTCAGCTGGTATAAAAGGCAACTCGATTAGTGTGGTTTTTCCACGCACTCCACCCTCTGAAACCTTAGCCCCAATAATATCTGTTGCTGAAAGGTTGTTCACGTACTTCCACAATTGCGTGTGCCCCCGCGGCTTCTCGCCGTACTCTTCGCAGACGATGTAGTAAGCTTCTTCGGCTTCGCCCATGGTAATGTACGTCGCGTTTGTTTGCTTGAAACGTCGCGCCACACCGAGCAAGAATAGTTTTTCATGAAGTTCTAAAGAGAAAACTGCATCCTTCTGCACGGTGGGGTAGACACTGCTGGAAGCGCGTCTGACGCAGTCTGGGGAAACTTCCCGCAAGCCCGAAGCATCTGCGTACTTGCCTGCTCGCCACAACAACTCAATTGCGTATCTGGCGTTGCCGTGTTCTTTTTCTGCTTGTTCTGCTATGAGATTTACGACTTCCTCGTCGACCACGCCGTTTCTAAAAGCCAGCGCAACCCGTGAGTTTAGGATGTCTCTTAACTGGTTTTTTGTATATTCCTCGAGGAAAATTATGTTGCGTTGAAGTGTGCTTTTGGTGCTCTCGTCCAAGGCGTCCAGACAATCGAGTTCGCGGATAATGCAAACCAGTGAAAGCCTTTGTGGAGCTTTGAGTCGGCTTTCTTGAATTCTGGTCAGTTTGTAGATGGAGTCTGCACCTTCATTTTGTATCAACGCCTCTAACTCATCCAAGACCAGAATAATGAACATGTTCTTTTCGTCAAGCATCTGCAGAAGCATCTGCAACAGTTCTTCGGAAGAATAGCCTCTTTTTGGAAAATGCGGATAAAAATCAAGAATCACCTGTTGCAGAATCATAAAAAGACTGCCCTTCCGTTCTCGGCAATTCACGTGCACGTAGCGAAGGCTTATTCCCTTCTCCTGCGCTCTCTGCATCAACCTCAAACCGAAAATTTTTGCCAACGCAGTTTTTCCCGTGCCCACTTTGCCGACTATTAATGCTCGTTGCGCCATTTTACCAGGCACCTCGGTGGCGTATTGGAAGAATTTGGTGAGTAGATTGAGTTGTGTTTCTCGGTGGGACAGGTTGGGTGGAAGATAGTTGATGTCGAGCTTGCTTTCGTCCTTAAAGACCGTGAAATAAGACTCCATGTTTGAATTCGCCTACGAGAATCCTTGTTTATGCATTGTCGGTTGATTTATGGTTTTCTGTCAGTTTAAAAGAAAAATTGTAAATAGTCAAAGTGAAAATTAAACCCAGCACAATATATTTCAACCAAAACTGCGAATAAAGATGCACTTGACTATGTGAGTACCATGAAGTTCGCATTCATTAGTCCCGCCGCGTTTCGTGAAGATCTGAACAAGAAGAGCGAACCTGTTTCTTCTTGGCCGCCTTTGGGCATACTCTACATTGCCACCGTGCTTGAGAAGGAAGGTTTCGAAGTTTCTTTGCTCGACCAAGCCGCGAAGGGCTACACTATCGATGAGACGGTTAAGTGGGTTAGAAAAGAAAACCCAGATGTTGTCGGCTTTTCTACTCTCGCTAGCTCAGGTCGCACAGCCGCTGTTTTATCGGGTGAGGTGAAAAAGGAAAATCCGGAGATTACGACAGTTTTTGGCAACTATTATGCGACTTTCAACACGGAGCGAATCATGCAGAAGTATCCGTGGGTCGACATCATCGTGCGCGGCGAAGGAGAAATCACTACGCTTGAGTTGGCAAAAAGCTTGAAAGACGGGAAAAGCCTGAAGAATGTTCTGGGAATAACTTTTAGAGAGAAGGGCAGAGTAGTTTCTACGCCTGAGAGGCCCTTGATAAAAGATATAAGTGTTCTGCCTTTTCCTAACCGTGAATTGTTAGATGTTGAGTATCATTCCGAAGTCGCGGGAGCTATCACCGCGCCAAAAGGCTTTACGACGGTACTGTCCTCACGTGGTTGTCCTTTTAGATGCCGTTTTTGCGGATGCCAGCGGTTTGCACGCGGAGTTTGGAGAGCGCGGTCGGCTGAGAACACAGTGGACGAGCTTAGTTTGCTTGCAAGCATGGGCTATAAGCAGTTTTTGTTCGTCGATGATAGTTTCACAATTAACCGGAAAAGAGTGATCGAGATCTGCAGGCTGATGAGGAAAGAAAAAATCGAGTTGGATTGGATATGCGAGGGCAGAGTCGACTACTGCTCTTATGATGTGATGAGGGAAATGGTGAAGGCAGGGTGTAAAATAATTTATTTTGGCATCGAAAGCGCCAACCAACGCATCCTCGATTACTATAACAAACGCATAACTCCGCAACAATCGGTGAAAGCCGTGGAGACAACGCGAAAAGCGGGCATGGACGCCATAATAGGCTCGTTCATCGTCGGTGCGCCTACAGAGACTCGAGAAGAAATCGAGAACACGCTACGGTTCGCACGTGAAATTCCCATAGATTTTCCGCAGTTTAATATTCTGGGCGTTTTTCCCGGCATGGACATCTGGGAGGAATTCAAAGCTAAAGGAGTTTTGAAAGAGGAGGAATACTGGGAGACTGGAGCTTGGGCTTCGGAGATGTCGCCCGACACGTTGCCGCCTGAAGAAATTCGAGCGTTGATTGAGAAACATTTTAACGCTTTTCTGAGGCGTCCGCGTTACTTGCTTCGTGAAGTTGTTTACACGCTGAAAAGCCTTTATCGAATCAACATCGTGGTCCACAATATTAGCCGACTCGACATCGTGATGAACAACGTTTCTACAATATCCAAGCAACGCACAAGGAAAAAGTCCTACTGCACCTAACGCGAACACTCTTTCCTCAACTTTTTTGCGAACGATTCTAAACACTCTAACAAAAAAGGTTTAAATTCCTAATACTTCTTTGTAAACGATACACCAAAAAAACTCCCATGAGAAAAGGAGGCAAAACCATAACTTCCGAAACCTTAAGCGAAATCCAGACAGTTATGCTTTTGATTTACGCCACCGTGCCAGAAGAGATACTGTTAGACTTGCCACACGTAACGAAGGAAGACATAAAAGCAGCAAAAGAAGAACTCTGGCAACGTTGGGTACGAAAATAAACGCAAGAACATACTAATCCACAGAAAAGAATTTTAGAATAAGAGCGTTAGGCTCGCGCACTCAAGATCCCAATCATTCTTGGGTCAGGGGGGCCAGAGTCGTCATCGCCCAACAAGGATTAATGCTTAAAAGCCTACATAAAAACGTATTGCAGTGTATTTGTGTTGGACAAAGATGCAGAACAAAATTAAAGTCTTGCCTCTCGCTGCTGAAAGTCTGGGCACGCGTTCCATGTGCACGTTCGTCGAAACAAGGGACGTGCGGATTCTTCTCGACGCCGGAGTTTCGTTGGCACCTTTTCGGTTTGGCTTACCACCGCATCCCCGAGAATACGCCGCGATTGTTGAAAGTCGAGAGCGGATTGCGGAGAAAGCCTTGGAAGCCGACGTCGTCACCATTAGTCACTATCATTTCGACCACCACACACCCTCCTTCACCGACTGGGTATGTAACTGGACGTCAGCCGAAACCGCGCAAAAAATTTACGAAAATAAACTCATCCTCCTAAAAAACCCAAAAACAAACATAAATGCCAGCCAACGGCGACGAGGTTGGGTTTTCGTCAAAACGGGTGGCAAATTTGCGAAGAAATTGGAAATAGCCGACGGCAGAACGTTCGAGTTTGGTGATACGCTAGTAAGGTTTTCGGTGCCAGTTTTTCACGGTTCAGAAGACTCTGTTTTGGGTTGGGTTCTAACTGCGACAGTTGAACTCGAAAACGAAAAAGTAATGTTCGCTCCAGACGTTCAAGGACCAATGTGTACTGTAGCCTTGAAAACGATATTCACGGAAAAACCTCAGATTCTAATCATCGGTGGACCGCCATTTTATCTAGGCGGTTTCAGAATACCCGAGCAACAGATAGAGAAAGGCTTACAAAACTTGGTGCAGCTTGCGCGAACCGTGCCGTTAATTATTCTGGAGCATCATCTCTTGAGGACGGAGGATTGGCGAGAGCAAGCGAAAATTGTTTTTGAGGCTGCACGGAAAAGTGGGCACAAAGTCGTAACTGCCGCCGAGTTTCTTGGAAAAAAAGACAATTTGTTAGAGGCAAAACGCAAGAAACTTTACGAGGTCGAGCCTCCGGGTAGAGGGTTTTTGAAGTGGTCCAAGTTGCAGCTTTCTGCCAGAATGCTCGTTAAGCCTCCGATTTAGACATGTTGTTTTTTCTCATATAATAATAGGCTGCGCCTAACGCGAGAGTAACGATGCCTATTAGCCAAGATTCAAGAGAGAGAAAAACCAGAAGACTCAAGCACGAAACTAGACCAATGAACGGTATTAGGGGCGAGAACTTTCCTGTTTTTGTGCTTAGGTTCATGGCTGCAACGTTCGCTAAAGAATAATACAACAGCGAAGCAAAACTGCTCAATGCAACCACTTGCGCCAAATTTGGCGTCAAAACTACCGCGGCAGTCATGAGCAACCCTGAAAACCAAACAGCCCCATAAGGCGTCTTACGTTTTTCATCAATCCTTTCCAGAAAGCCGGGTAAATCTCTGTTTCTCGCCATGGCGAACGCGACACGCGAAACCCCCAAAATCGCAGTTAGCAACACGCTTGCAGTCGCCACTATGGCACCCACGGAAACCACAAACACGGCTGTGGGAATTCCCGTAACAGCTATTGCCTCAGCAAGAGGCGAACCAGAACTTGCCAGCGCCGAATAGCCAACCAAACCCACTGCTACAAAGCCTGCCAGAGAATAAAACGCGATTGAGATGATTAAGGTAAGGATTATCGCTTTCGGAATCGTGCGGCTCGGGTTTTTGACCTCTTCGGCGATAGTGGTGATCCGGGCGAACCCAATGTAGGCGAAGAATATTAACGCTGTGGCTTGGAGGGTTCCCCATCCGTTGGCGGGAATGAAAAAAGGCGAGAAGTTTGTGGGGTTTATAAAGAAAAGGCCGAGGGCAATGAAGAAGGCGAGAACTATGATTTTTGTCAAGACAAGGATGTTGTTCACGATTACGGATTCCTTTATTCCCACGTGATTCAGAAGCGTGAAGGCAAGGCAAAGGGCGACCGCTACAATCTTGACCGATACTACCGGTACGATTTGTGCCAGATAATTCGCGAACCCAAGCGCCACGGCGGCGCCGGCAAACGTGTAAGAGAGAATCCACATCCAGCCCGCGAAGAAGCCAGCCGTCGGCGAAATCAACTCATACGCAAACGCGTAGGCTCCGCCCTCTTTAGGAATGTACGCGCTGAGTTTTGAGAAACTAGCGGCCGTGAAGTAGGCGATTATGCCTGCGATGAGGATGGAAAGAATCACGGATGGTCCTGCTAGTCCTGCGGAGATTCCCGTGACTACGAAGATTCCTGCGCCGATGACTGCGCCGATGCCGATTGTGGTGGCGCTGAAGAGTCCGATTTCTCGTTTCAAGGGCACTGGCTTGTCAGACGTGTGCAAAATTGTTCACCTTTACAAGAACTTGTTGATAAGATATATTTATAGAAACGGTTGTGAATAAAGCCGAAGTTGTATGCAAGTGAATGAGGCAGCGTGGAAACTGCATGTACCTCTACAATAAAATTACCAAGAACAGAGGGCGGGTGGCTAGTCAAGTTGTGTCTCAGAAGGAACGCGACCGTCTTGTCGCGAGAGCCGAAGAAGTGTTGGGGCATGAATATTATGGTTGGAAAGTAAACATAGACGGGTTCTGCATCCAACTCTTCACTAACAGCTATCATCTTAACGAGTTCTGGATTGAAAACTGGTTCTCCATGTCGCGAAAGATACGGTCGCACGGCAGAATCTACGCGGTTCTCGATTCGGAGTTTAAGAATGGCGAACCCTACGCAGCGTATAATCCTGAAACAAAAACTGCGGTTATCTTCAACACTGAGTATTATGGGCAAGTTAAAAGTTGGGGTGCTTTGGGTATCAGTTGTGATATAGCCGAAGATCAGCACGACATTCACAGCATACACGGAAGCTGCATAGAAGTTAACGGCGACGGCATCGTCTTGATAGCACCTACAAACACGGGCAAGTCCACGCATAGTTACGCGCTTCTGCAAATGGAAGGGGCACGGTTGCACAGTGACGATTGGCTTTACGTGAGGTTCATCGGTGGAGAAAAGGGCAGAGTAAGCGCAGACATCAGCGAAAGAAAATTCTACATACGAACCAACATTGTCAAAGTATTTCCCGAAATCAGACGACTGCTGAACAAGTGCAAACTGGAAAACGTGGAACCCCTAACGCCAGAAGAAGTTGAAGAACGCAAAAGACAAGGAAAACCAGTCACCGACGACCCGTACGTGGCGCATGATTATTCGCGGGCGATGCTGGACCCGTTGTGGATCGCTGGACCAGCGAAGTTTGTTGACACCACACGCATAAGACGGGTGCTTCTGCTTCAGAGAAACAGGAACGACCCGGAAATCGTGAGGAAACTTGATGTTGAGGAAGCCTTGGAATACTTGGTGACGCAACCCGAACAGTTCCTCAACCCTTACCTCAACGTGATTACTCCTGAGAAGACCGAGGTGAGGAAGAACTTTTTCAGAAGGCTCTTCCGTCTTGTACCGTGCTATCTCGTGAACACAGTGGACCCCGTGGACGTGGTGCAACAGAAAATCAGGGAAATTATCAAGGGAAAGTTTGACGGCAATTAGTGAAATAAACGATTTAAGAGTTAAAGTATAAGGAGAAAAAAAGGGAGACCGCGAATATGCAAGTTAAGAGAGTTGCTCGAGCCGATTTGGACAAGACTTATTGTTGCATAAGCGAAGTACCCGAATCGTACGGTTGGGTTAAGTCGTTGCCCGAGTCGAGGAAATGGTTTGAGACGAATTTGGGCAAAGCCGTGGAGGGCTATCATCTCTTAGACGGAGAAAAAGTCGTCGGGCTCATTTACTATGCAATGTCAGAGAAAGGACTGGTTTCGTACGAGATCGAGCCGAACGTTGCCTGCATCTACTGCACAGAACTGCTGCGCCCATACTTGCACAAGGGCTACGGCAAACTCATGTTTGACCACATGAAAAGCGACCTCAAGAAACAAGGAGTGAAGGGCATTATAGTCACGGCTTCAGACTTTAAGGAATGGATGCACTATGAATTATTCCTCAAGCAAAGCTTCAAAACAATCATCGAGCATGCCCCCTTCAAAACTATGTACTTTCCGCTTAACAAAGAAAATATCCGTGTCAAGGTTTTAAGTGTGAATTATACGTCTTCCAATGATAAGGTTGAGGTGACGTTGTTCAAAAATTTCTTCTGTCCCGTGGGCGCCTACATGTATCATCTGATTAAGAAAGTAGCGCAAGGCTTCGGTGATGAGGTTAAGATCGTTGAGATTGAAGCCACGCGGGAAACAATGCAAAAATATGGCACTGCAGAGCCTTTGTTCAACGGCAAAATCAAACTGTTCGGCCCAGCAAAGGAAGAGGACGTGAAAAAAGTCATACAAGAAGAAATCGACAACTTCAAACGTCAAACGCAAGATGCTTAAAAGAATTAGCCACTACGTCTTCGCATAACCACGACCACTACCACAACGGCCGCCACGACGCCGACTGCACCATAAATGTATATGGAATAACTCGCGAAAAAATCACCTTCTTCAACAACCAAAAACTCCACCGCTTCGCTGGCAGAGCCAAAATGCAAACCATCTTCTTCAAACGTCGCTTCGACAGTCCATTTGCCCGTAATGTTGGGCATGAAACTTGCGTAGAAAGTCCCGTTCGCCAACGTTAAAACATGTCTTTGAACAACCGAACCATTATTCGGTGTAAAAATTACGGTAACGGACAGATTACCTTCTGCAGGGGTCACGAATCCCGATAGGGTAATGTTTTTTCCGAGTCCAAGAACATTTGTCCTTAACGTGGCGTTGGTCGCTGTAGCGTGTTTTACTGTGTAACTGTTTCGGTACGTTGCCCTATTATGCATCACGTCTGTAACTGTTATGTTGTATGTAACTCGGGTGCCCGCTTGTTGTGCGGGTATCGAAGCGTTAAACACGTTATTAATGTTAGGCAGAAGAGAGACCGTTTGACTGGTGTTCCAGTTGTCCACGGAATAACGCATCGAAACGTTCGCGAGTTCTGTTTTGCTGTTAACGCTGAAGGTTAAGTTACATTGTTGTTCTGGGAAAACTCTTTGAGGTACGTTTAACACACTAATGCTTGGACCTTTAAAATCCGTTTTCACGGCAAAGTTGACCGTGCCTGCACCGTTTTCACCGATGAAGACTAAATGGTAGAGGCTTTCTCCATCGTACGGCGACGTATAGTTGATGAACATGTCCTGTCCAGGGTACTCGCAACTCGCATATGCTATGCCTCGGTACATTTTACTGTCAAGGTTGTATCCGCCGAAGAGACCTGAGCGGTTGCCGTAAAGCCCTGGTGCCCACGCTAAGGATACGTTGTTTAGTTTGGTTCCTTTGCCTTGTGCAGAGTTAGCCAATAGATAAAGCCTGACTTCGTACATGTCGAGCGTGTCGGGTACTTGGACTTTGATTTCGATGTTCTTGCTGGTAGTTGCGAACTCGAAAGCCCAACTCGTGTTTTCCGTGGGAAGGTCGTTCACTTTGCCCTGAATAGGCTGTTGATACCACTTGTTGGTTTCTACGTGGGGAATTAGCATGAACGTGGCGGCTTCTGCTGCTTGGCTCTCTCTCGGGTCGTTACGAATCACAAAACTATAATTGCCCGACATTTTCGGAGTGAAAAACGGGTAAGACACGTTGTCGCCCAAGTGTTCTGGCAGTCCAGCGGCTTCGGTGTGGACGGATTCAAGCGCGCCGAGCGGGTTGTAAACGTAAACATCGTAGTCGGTTTTTGGCTCTGAGCCGTTGTTTATCCATCGTCCATAAAAATACGCGTGATAAGTGGTGTTGGCTTGAAGGTTGTAGATGAGCGTCCAGTTGTTACCTATCGGAATCTGGGAAGCGTTGATTTTGACGGGAAAAACAGGCTTGTTTATGTATTCGGGATTTGCGCCTTGCGCCGACACTTCAAAAACCGTTAAACGCGCCAGAGTGACGCCTAGCAGGAGCACTAAAAGAGTAATGAATACCGTTGATTGTATCTTTTGCATAGGCTCTCTTCCGAATCGAAACAATACAAAAACAAGCCACGAAACGCAATAACTATTATGAAACAATACTAAGGATTACCAATAACCACCAAACAAAAACGGCGACGTACAAAATAGCCTACCACAATCACTATATACTGCCTTTTTTCTTGACAGCATCAATTTATTTTAGACTTAAATAAATTATGAATGTGATTCTGATGACAAGAACGTTCATGATGAGGCTCGACGGGATACAACCGAGCCAATTGTATATTAGTTATGAAAAATTGTCTGAAATAATGAAGACGTTTGATTCTGCGCGCCCTGAGTCAATCGAACCTATACCAATCAAGAAACTCGGAAACGACATAGTCTTTGTTGACGGTCATACAAGGGCCTTTGCTACTTTCCTACATGGCTTTTCCAAAATTCCAGTATACTGGGAAACCGAGGAACTCGATTGGGACGCTTATAAAATCTGTGTGAAATGGTGCAAGGAAGAAGGAATTCGCACCATAGCGGACCTGAAAAACAGAGTTGTGTCTCAAAAGGATTATGAAATATTATGGTACGCACGCTGCGAAGAAATGCAGCGGGGTTTGGAAAAAAGAAAGCATCATACGGATACAAATTCGCAGAACAAGGATTCTAATTGAGCAACTAAGTTCTGAAAAATCAAAAAATAGCGGGCGGGGCGAGATTTGAACTCGCGACCACAGGCTTAGGGGGCCTGCGCCCTATCCGTACTAGGCTACCCGCCCACGAACCCTTCGCCGCTAAATACTGCATGACCTATCAAATCTATAACACTAACGCTTCAAACAGCCCAGAAATAGAAGTTATCTCTAGAAGTTTCATCGGTTTCTAAGAAACTACTGGTCGCGCCAAGTCACTGTGCTATTGTTTTACATATCAACCCCGTGGTTTCTTTTACACTTAAGTTTATATACCTCCGTTAGCCCGTTTTATTGATGGTGACGTGTATGCCTCCCCAAATCACGTGCCCACATTGTGGAAACACCATCAACTTAGAAAACCGAAAAGAAGTCGACTACGACAAAATCTTATGCGCTCTCAACAAGTCGCCGAAAACTTTCTCAGAACTTCTCATGATAACCGACCTTCCGCGCAAAACGTTAAGCATCAGATTGAAGGACCTTTGCAGCGCAGGGACGATAGTGAAGGATGGAGGTTACCGTCTTAGTGCCTCGGTTGCGCCCGAATATTACCAAGATAGTATTCAACGAAAGAAAGGAAATGGGAAAATGCACGGTTCAATACTTCGTGTAGGAAAAAACATTCAATGGGTTCCAGTGGCGCTTGTAGTCTGCCTCTTCATGGTTTCTTTAGGCACGGCGTTCCTTCTTTCTCCGCCTCCGCCAGCGTCGATGCCTCCTAAAGCCATTTTTACTTTTAGCCCATCGTCGAGTTTGGTTACGGGGCAAGTTGTGACTTTTGACGCGTCGTATTCTTACGATGGCGACGGCAGCATATCCAGTTACTTCTGGGAATTCGGAGACGGTTCTACAGCCTCTGGAAAAACCGTCTCACACGCCTACCTTGTCGAAGGAACATACAAGGTAACCCTTCAAGTCGCTGACGATAAAGGCTACGTCTCTAAGAGCCAGCCTAAATTCATTTACGTTTCCTCTATAGCCCGAACAACAAAATTTACTGTTTCACCCAACCCCAACACCCTTGAGAACGGCTGGGAAGCAAACGCTTTCGTGAACAAACCGTTAACTTTTGACGGTTCCATGTTTAACAAGGCCACTGGTTTCCTTGCGGATCGCTTGTGGGATTTTGGCGACGGTAGCACACTGCAGAGTGGTTTTGTAGTGTCTCATGCGTATCAAGCGGCAGGCGAGTACACTGTTTCGTTGACGGTTACTGACGTTGGCTACAACACCTTCACGATTACGGAAAGAATAACTGTCTACGACATGCCCGCAACCAGAATCTACGCCTCCATACCGAGCGGCTACAGCGTCGGCGACACGATTACTGTTAAGATAATGATCTCAGACGTCGCTGAGCTGTATTCTTGGCAGGCTGGAATGACCTTTAACCCGATGGTACTCGAATGCGTCCCATCAACCGTTCCATATGACCAGCTTCCAAGCGGCGGTATGCTGACGGCGTTTGTGGAAGGCGAGTTTCTAAAGCGCGGCGGACCTACGATGTGGTTCCCAGGAGAATTTGACAACAACTTAGGAACAATAGTTGCTCATGGCTGCGGGTTGCAAGGCGCCGAGACAGGAATCTCAGGAAGCGGCGTACTAGCCACGGTAACCTTCAAGGTAATCGGAGAAGGAGACCCAAGCATTTACTTGAACAGCGTCATCTTGATGGCGAAAACAAACGACGAAATCCCAGTGTTCGTGGAAACTTAATCCAAAAATTTCTCTCTTTTTTTGATGAAACTTTGCAGGAAACGTTTTTTCTGTGTGGTTGGAAATAAGCATTTAAATTAGTCTATGCAGAATCTTAAACCCGCGTTCCTCGTTTGCGGGGGTACCCGAGCCAGGTCTAAATAGTGGGGTTAAGCGTCTGCCTCCTAGGATACGGGGGAGGACTTAAGATCCTCTGGCGAAGGCCTTCGTGGGTTCAAGTCCCACCCCCCGCACCA
>JABFQO010000020.1 GCA_019685575.1 Candidatus Bathyarchaeota archaeon A05DMB-4
AATCTCCGGAAGAGTCTTTTCACCGCCCCTCAGAATACTATGCAGTTTCTCTGTATTCATTAATATGAATTCCCCATTTTTGAACCATTTTTAGGAGTTGAAGCTCTGAAAGCCTCGTTGCGTGAAAGACTACTGGCGCTAGCTCTATTGAGACTATGAAGAGAGTCCCCCTCATGAGTTCTAAACGAATCAAGTTTCTTTTCATATAGAACTCTTCATCTAGTAGATTTCTCTGAAAGTTTTTCACTCGGGCAAACAGAGAAAGATAAGGAGTTCCTACACTTGTAGCGTGCAAGGCAATAACATCGTTTACAACTTGAAGGACGCTTTCTACTTGCGAATCTTCAAGAAGATGATGCTTATGAAGAACATACTGTGTAACGAGGACGCTTTCTCCAATTTGCATACTCTCAACCTTAAGGCTAACCTATACAGTTGAAAAAGCCAAAAATAAATTTAGTCATGTGGTTTTTAAATGGGCCGGGCCGGATTTGAACCGGCGACCTCAGCCTCGTAAGGCGCCCTTTTTTGAAAAGGAGCCTGAAATTGACTGGAATTTGTTTAAGGGGTATTTAAAACAGAGATTGGAGGCGAGGACTGCTCAGAGGCGTTTTCGTTATGCTGAGAAGTTTTATGGTTGTCTATTGAGGGGCGATTTGAGCGAGTTGCAGCTTTTGAGTGATCATAAGCGAGCGCATGTTATGAGGGCTTTGTCTGCTTTGGCTAAGTTTTTGGGAGTCTATGATTATTACATTGGTTTGGTTAGGAATTATGGCTTGAAATGGTCGCCTTCGATTCCTGACAGTTTGGTGCTTAAGCGTTTAACTAAGGTTGTTGATTCAAGTGATATGGCAAGGTGGGTTCAACGTTTTAAGCGGGCTCTTCCGGCGTTTTCGCCTTTGATTGATTTGATGGCTGCGAGTGGGTTGAGAGTTGAGGGGTCTATTGAGGTTAATAACACCATAATTAATTTGGCTAAAAAGGGCAGGCTTCGCGATTATTATGAGTTTGAGCGCCAAGCGCTTGAGCATTTTAGGTTTAAAGAGAAGTCCATTAGGAGAAGCAAGAAGGCCTTTATCAGTTTTGTTCCAGAAGAAGTCGTCATGGCGGTTGCTGAAAGGAGTGTAATAACAAACAAGAACACGATTCAGCTTAGGCTAAAGAGGAGGAAAATTCCAGCGAGAATGTCTGATTTAAGGGAGTATTACGCGAGTTTTATGACGAAATATTTGAGAGAGTCGGAGATAGACTTTCTGCAGGGAAGAATATCGGCAAGCATCTTCATGCGAAACTACTTCAACCCAGCTTGGATAAGCGACCTGAAAAGCAGAGCGTTAGAAGGAGCCCGACAACTGCTAATAACGTTAAATAAACCCTAACTTCCTCCTTTTTCTTTTGCATGGTTGTGACTTTTTAGAGTTTTTGGAGTGCTCGTAGTATTGCTGGGTATTCCTTTATTTTTTCGTGGAATATTCCTGTGTCGTCGATTAGTTCTGGTTGAAAGTCTTTTTTGTCGTAGAATTGGTTTATTGCTTTGATTTCGTTTGGTGTTAGGTGGTTTAATTGTGTTTTTGTGAATTCTTTGACTTGTTGGGTTATAGTGTTAAAGTCAAAGGTGGTGAATTTTTCTGTTTGCAGTAGGTTTTTTAGGCTTGAGTCTATTGGGATTCCGCTGATTGTTTCTGGGTTGATTTCGTGTAGTTTGGGTTTTTTGCGGGTTAGGCTGTCGATTATTGCGCATTTTCTAAAGACTTCTTGGTTGAACGTCATTTTTGTTATTTGATAGGTGTCGAATAGGTCTCTGGGTGTTTTTCGGTAGAGAAGGGCGCACCATTTGTTTGCGAAGAGTTCTTCTTTTTGTGGAGTTTTTATTTTGAAGGTTTCTTGTGTGCCTATGTGTTTGAAATCCGCTATAGCGTCTGTTTTTAGGATTGGGGTTCGGCGCATATAGCCTATTTCTATTTTAAAGCTGTCTTGGTTGCCGATTGCGTTTGTGTATTTTACTGTGAATCTGGTGAGGGGATAGCTTGAGTTTATGGCGATGTCTGATTTTTTGTATCCTTGCATGTAGAGGATTTCTTTTATTTTCTTGTCAATTTCGTTTCTGGTTTCTCCCCAGTCTTTTGTGTTCAAGTGTCGATAGTTGAGGTCGATATCTATGGATAATCGGAGGATTTCTGTTGAGTGAATGAAAGTGAGGGCTGTTCCCCCGTAGAGTGCAAGGCGGTCTGAAAGAATTTTTACTGCCGATAAATCTTCTAAGAAGTCGGAGATTCGGCACACTTTTTCTATTTCTCTAACGTTAAAGCCGAGTGTGCGGGCGAGTGTTTCAATGTCGTAGGTTCTTTTCAATTTAGATGCCTCTTAGTTTTTCTTCAAAGTCTTCTGGAATGTATAGGTTCCATTTTTTGTTGAGTGGCCCTTTTAGTCCGCGCATTAGGTATTGTGGTGGTCCTTTGGCTTGTTCGGCTATTTTGTTAAGCAATGTTTCGTTTAGGTGTTCGTAGAAGGGTGATGTTTTTTTGAGGAGTTCAAGAACGTAGCCGACTCGTCTTTTGAGGTTTTTATTTTTTTGCTTAAGTGTAAGGTCTAAAAGTTTCTCAAAATTTACTCCACTTAGGCCTTCGAGACTTTTGATGCATTCTTCCCAGCCTCCGGCGTATTGGATTCTGGCGATACATTCAATGAAGGTTCTTTCTTTGCAGCTGATTTTTATAGTCGTCTGATAGTATGGCTTTTCAACAATATCGGATGTGACGTCTTTGACGAATACGGGTTTAAAGGTGAAGCGTTTGTATTGGAATGGAGCGAATCTATTTTTTGGTTGTACGCATATGTAGGCTTCGTTGAGCAGTGAATTGGCGCAACCATAGTATTCTAAGGCTGTGTGGAATCCCAAGTAGTAGTTTTGCCTGATTTTCGAGGCGATTAGGAGCTTGTCTACTTCATGTTTTTTCGGTGTTTCAAGGGGAGAAATAACCGCGTATAATTCCTTCCGTATTGGTTGAAGTTTGCCCATCTTAACTAAACGATCCACATATTTACGGTAAATATATCGGCGATCTTCATTTGCTCCTATAATTTCATAAGCCTTTTTTACGATATCATCAAAATTCACTATTTTCATTGGAAGAAGCGCATTGTAAAGTGCCTCAGTTTTTGTTACCATGGCTTTTCACATTTTTAATGCAGTTACCCATTTTATGGCATACTGCATTAAAAATATTTAAAGCCTATTGTGCAGAATTTTGCAATAATTTAACACAGTTACCCAAAAAATGGCATACAACATTAAATTTACAAAAGATTTAAAGGCTTCTATTAGGACCGTCCCAACAATGTTTCGAGGGCCGTCCTGGGGTCGTCCCAGTATTAATACCAACCACACAAACCCACACAATCCAACCCCAATTTCAAGCCCAAAACAACAAATCAACCCAAAAACAGCTTAAAACATCTTTTCTCTTAGTGAAGGTTCTCTTTTTGAAAAAGAGAAAGTTCTTGAGTGGGCCGGGCCGGAGTTGAACCGGCGACCTCAGCCTCGTAAGGGCTGCGTCCTAACCAAGCTAGACGACC